>NZ_CP107551.1:2417247-2719403 GCF_025837095.1 Rhodococcus sp. Z13 | reverse complement strand
GGCGAGACCGGGCCGGTGCGCGACGCCGTCCTGCTCAACGCGGCCGGTGCGATCGCGGCCTTCCGTGGCATCGAGGGCCGGCTCGAGGACGCCCTCGCCGCGGGTATCGAGACCGCTGCGACCGCCATCGACAGCGGCGCCGCGGCGAAGGTGCTCGAGCGCTGGGTCGAGGTGACCAACCGCATCGCGCCCGCGCGCGACTGAGCGGGAGCGCTGTGACGACAGCGCTGTGACCGACAGCGCTGTGACCGACAGCGCTGTGACCGACAGGGCTGTGACCGACAGGGCTGTAGACAACGACAGGAGGGCCTGCACTCGACGAGTGCAGGCCCTCCTGTCCGTGTGTCCGGATGAGGCGGTCAGCTCCCGATGGAGAAGCCGGCCTCGACGTCGGCGCTCGAGTACGACTGGAACGCGATGTGGGTGACGGTGTTCGTCACGCCCTCCACCTTGTTGATGCCCCGGGTGACGACCTCGGCGATCTGCTCGTGATCGCGGACCCGGACGATGGCGACGAGATCGACGTCGCCCGCGCAGGAGTACACGGTGTCGACGCCGTCGAGATCGGCGACCGCCTGTGCGGTCTCGGGGATACGGTGTGCCTCGGCATCGATCAGGACGATCGCGTTGATCATGTGTTCTCCTTAGCCTTTCCGCGGGTGCTCTCAGCCTAAGCGGTCGGCGACCGCCGCGGAGAACGCCCCGTGGGCGGCGCGGGCCCCGCGCGCGAGCTCGGCCCACGCGCTCAACCGGCCCGCCCCGCGTACCGGTTCGCACCAGCCCTGGCTCGCCCGGACGATGCGGACCCCGTCGGCATCGAGCCAGCGGGCCACGAGGCCGATCTCCTCGGGGGAGGCGCCCCGCAGCGGGCCGGGGGTCGGCCGCACCGTCTCCGCCGCGGCCGTGATGGCCTCCACGACCGGCATCGGCGGCACCCGCCGCGGCGCCACTCCCGCGGAGGCCAGCCGACCCGCCCGTACGACCGCGAAGTCCCATCCGCCCTCCTCGCGGGGGCGGGCCGCGACCAGTTCGTCGATCGCGGCCAGCGCCGCGAGCCGCTGGGTGCGCCGCAGCGCGACGACCGTCGCGGCGACCCGGTCGCGCAGCCGCGCCGCGTTCTCGAACAGCTGGTCGCGCACGAGGGCCTCGAGCCGGTCCTGGATCTCGACGAGGGGGCTGTCGTCGGTTCCGCGGATCACCGCGCGCACCCGCTCGACCTGCGGGGCGTAGGCCGCGGCGTCCTGCACCCCGAACCGGGCGGCGGCGCAGCCCCCGACCGCGAGCGGCTCGCAGCGGTCCCCGTGGCGGCCGGTGCGGCCGATCCGGCGCGTGCAGGTCCGCAGCCCGCACAGCTCGGCGAGCAGCGCGGCGACGTCGGCGGCGTCCGCTCGCGCCGAGAAGGGCCCGATCGCGTCGGGACCGGGCGAGCGGCTCACGGCCAGGCGCGGGAACGTCTCGTCGGTGAGAACGATCCACCAGCCCCGCATCGGGTACTTCGAGCGCCGGTTGTAGGGCGGGGTGTGCGCGGCGATCAGGCGCAGCTCACGCACCCCGGCCTCGAGTCCGTGCGCGCACTCGACGTGGTCGATGCGCGTGGTGAGCGCGACCATCTCCCGCAGCCGTGGGCGCGTCTCGGAACCGGTGAAATAGGTGCGGACCCGCCGGTGCAGGTCGACGGCGGTCCCCACGTACAGCACCTCGTCGGACGGACCGCGGAACATGTAGACGCCGGGCCGGCGGGGCAGATGCGCGGCGAGGGCGCGTTTGGCGCGCTGCTCGGCCGTGACGACGGGCAGGTAGTCGCGCAGCTCGGTGAGGCTGTGGACGCCCTGGTTGCCGACCCGCTCGATGAGCGCGTGGAGGACGTCGACCGTGGCCCGCGCGTCGTCGAGGGCCCGGTGGGTGGGCCGGGTGGACACCCGGAACAGGTCGGCGAGGGCCGACAGCTTCACCGAGGGCGCCTCGTCGCGGCCGAGCACCCGGCGGGCGAGCTTGACGGTGCACAGCACCTGGAAGCGTGGCCAGGCCAGTTCGCACTGTGTGGCGGCCGCCTTCAGAAAGCCTACGTCGAAACCCGCGTTGTGGGCGACGAGCACCGACCCGGCGGCGAACTCGAGGAAGGAGGGGAGTACCTCTTCGATCTTCGGTGCCGCGTACACCATCGCGGTGGTGATGCCGGTGAGCTGGACGATGTAGGGCGGGATGGGCCGCCCGGGATCGACGAGCGTCGCGAATTCGCCCAGCACCTCGCCGCCGCGGACCTTGACCGCGCCGATCTCGGTGATGGCGTCCTCGCCGGATCGGCCGCCGGTGGTCTCGAGATCGACCACCACGAAGGTGGTGTCGTGCAGCGGGGTGTCGAGTTCGTCGAGACTCAGCTGGACTCCGGGTTCGAGGCTCCGTCGCGGGGAGGGGGAGTGCAGGGGCCGCGGCGAGGTCATGCGGCCGAGCCTAGGAAGCGGTACCGACACCCCCGGAACCGGCCCGGAAAGTCCGGTCCGGACGGGTCGGTGACGAGCATCACACCCCCTTCGGGGTGGCTGCCGGAAAGCGGAGGATTCTCATCCGAAACAGACCGATCGTCCTGCATGTCGGGCGACTCGGGCCGTCCGCTGCCGGCTGTCCGGGGCGGGTGTCCGGAAGTGGGTGCTGACCTGCGTGTCCACCGGGTCGGTGTGTCCGTCGGGCAGGAGGGGGTGGGCCGGTGGGACCTTCGGTAGGGGCCGGAATCGGACCGGTCGTTATCTCGTCGTTATCGAATGGTGGCCGTCACAGGTGCGGACGGGTGATTGCGCCGAACGGGGCGGGTCCGACCTCGGCGCGCTCGACTTCACCGATGCCGTTTCGTAATCTTCTCGAGACCAAGCGGAGAAGTTTTCCGGTCCACCCACGGGTCGGAGCCGCGCGGTTACCGCCTAATCGGCAGCTTTCCCATCGGAAGCGCCGAGCCGGGGACCCACACGTAGTACCTGGGGTGAATCCCCTCCGCCCCGTCCGGGCGAGGGGTAGGGCTGATCTTCCGGCCCGAACCCGTCAGCTAACTCGGTCGGCGGGTGAACGGAAGAAACGGAGAACATCCCCTCGTGGTCTCGAACACCAGCAAGCGTGCCGTCCGGCGCGCCCTCGTCGCCGGCGCCCTCGCTCTCGGAGCCGTCACCGTCACGGCCGGCCCCGCCATGGCGGAGCCCATCTCGATCCCCGGCATCGGCACCTTCGACCTCCCTGCCGGTGTGACCGTGCCGCCGGAGATCGCCAACATCCTCCCGCCCGCCCCGGAGAACGCCCCGGCCGCGCCGTTCAGCGCGCCCTTCAGCTCGGTCGGCCAGCGCGCCGCCGACGCCGCCCAGTCGAAGATCGGCTCCCCCTACGTCTACGGCGCTGCGGGCCCGAACGCCTTCGACTGCTCCGGTCTCGTGCAGTGGGCCTACAAGCAGGCCGGCCTCAACGTGCCGCGCACCAGCTACGAGCAGGCCTCCGCGGGCCAGGCCGTCAACATCTCGGACCTGATCCCGGGTGACGTCGTCTCCTTCTACGGCGGCAGCCACACCGGCATCTACATCGGTGGCGGCAACGTCGTGCACGCCTCGACGTCCAGCCAGCCCGTCAAGATCGCGCCGCTGTCCTCGATGCCCGTCGACGGAGCCCGCCGCTTCTGATCGACGCTGCGCCTGCGTCCAGCGCTTCCCGGGAGGGTGGATCCGGTTCGAACCGGATCCACCCTCCCGGCTTTCGCTCACCGGTCCTAGCGGGCTACCCACGAGTAGACACCGACCTGTGCTGTTCCGTAACCTGATCGAGACCTTTGGGAAAGGATGCGAACCCCCGTGGTTTCCGACAGGACGAAGCACACCGTTCGAACACCGGTCGCACGACCCGTTCGCACACCGGGCGCGCGACGATCCGGACGGCTGGCGCTGATCACCGCGGCCGTACTGCTGATCCTCGGGCTCGCCTCCGCTCCGGTCACCGCCGACCCCGTGGGGGAGAGTCCCACCGCCCGTCTCGAGCACCTCGCCGACCTCTCGCGCCGCTCCGAGCAGGCCTCGGAGGCTCTGCACGCCGCCGGTATGGACCTCGACGCCAAGATCGCGGCGCAGCAGGAAGCCGAGGCCCGCGCCGTCGCCGCCGACGAGGCGCTCGGCGCCGCCCGCGCCGAGATCGCCCGGTTCAAGCCCACCGTCGACAAGCTCGCGCGCGCCCACTACCGGGGTGCCCGCACCAACCGGCTCTTCGCCGTCATGGTCAGCGACTCACCGCAGCAGCTGCTCGACCAGATGGTGCTCCTCGACGTCCTCGGTGAACAGACCACCCGGGAGGTCGAAGGCTTCCGCGCCGCCACCGCCGCGGCGTCCGAGGCGGCCGTCGCCGCGCAACACGCCGCCGACGAGGCCCGCGCCGCCGCCGAGCAGGCCCAGCAGCTCCGCGACGACCTGCAGCGCAAGCAGGACGAACTCGAGCAGCAGATCGAGGCCGTGCTGAAGGCGTTCGAGGCCCTGAGCGACGAGGAGAAGGCCGCGCTCGCCGGCACTCCCTTCCCGCCGGGGCTCGACGAGGAGACGGTCCTGCAGCATCTCGTGCCGGGCGCCAACAGCGGCGCGCTCCGCGCCGCACTGTCCCGGATCGGCTCGCCCTACGTGTGGGGTGCGACCGGCCCGAACCAGTTCGACTGCTCGGGGCTGATGGTCTGGGCCTACCAGCAGGTCGGCAAGTCGCTGCCGCGGTCGAGCCAGGCCCAGGCGCAGGGCGGCATCCCCGTCTCCCGCGAGAACCTGCAGCCCGGCGACCTGGTGATCTTCTACGACGACGCCTCCCATGTCGGCATGTACGTCGGCGACGGCAACATGGTCCACGCCTCGACCTTCGGTGTGCCCGTGAAGGTGCAGTCCGTCGACAGCTTCCCCTTCCACAGCGCCCGTCGCTACTGACCCCACCGGCGCGGGTCGCAGCACCGCGCCGCCTTAGACTGGCGCGGTGCTCGCGCGTTCGTCCCCACCCGGCGGTACCCGCGGATGGGAACGGCTCGGCGTGGCCGGACTGCTGATCGCGCTGCTCACCGCCGGGGTGCTCCTCGTCGTCGGTCCCACGGAGACCACCGACGCCGACGCGGCGACCGCGGCGGAACTGCAGGTCCTGCTCGACGACTGGGCCCGCGCCGTCCGCGAGGGCGACGACCGGGCCCTCGGCACCCTCGTCGACGCCACCGCACCCGGCCTGTTCGAGTCCGAACGGCGTCGCCTCGCCGCGCTCTCCGCCGTGCCGCTCGCCGACTTCGGCTACGAGCTCGGACCCGGCCCCGAGCTGCCGGTGCCCGCCGATCTCGCCGCCCGCTACGGCACCGCCCCCGTCCGCGCCCACCGCGTGTACCTGCGGTACGCGATCGACGGCGTGGACGAGCGGCCCACCCGCCGGCCCGTCACCGTGCTGTTCGTGCACCGCCCCGAGGGCTGGCGGATCGCCGACGACGACCCCGACCTCCCGGACGCGGGGACCTGGCGTGGCCCGTGGGACCACGGACCCCTCCATCTCGCCGCGGCCCAGACCGCCGGGGGACGCTCCCTGGTGCTCGGCCATCCCGACGAGGCCGACCTCGTCGACGCGATCGCGGCGGAACTGCCCGCCGCGGTCGAGGCGGTGTCGGAGGCGTGGGGCGACGACTGGCCGCGCCGCGCCCTCGTCGTGGTCACCGGCTCCCGCGACGAGTTCACCCATCTGGTGGGGACCCGGCACAACGGCGACGAGATCGCCGCCGTCGCCGTGTCCGACGCCGTGGACCCGGAGCGGGGCACCGCCACCGGCCAGCGGATCGTCTTCAGCCCCGCCGCGAGCAGCCGCCTCGACGCCGACTCCCTGCGCGCGGTGCTCGGCCACGAGATGGTGCACGTCGCCACCCGCGCCCGCACCGTCGACGGCTCCCCGATGTGGATCCTCGAGGGTTACGCCGACCTGCTCGGCCGTGGCACCGCCGATCTCCTCGGCCGTGGCACCGATGTCACCGTCACCCCCGACGAGTTGCGCCGGACCGCACCGACCCTGACCGCCCGCATCCGCGCGGAGGGGGCACCCGACCGGCTGCCCGCGGACCCGGAGTTCGCGGCGGTCGACTCCGTGCTCGCCTACGAGACCGCCTGGTCGCTCGCCGCCCACATCGCCGACGTCGACGGACTCGACCGGCTCACCACGCTCTACCGCCGGCTCGCGACCGGCCCGGTCTCCGACGACGAATTCGACCGTGCCCTCACCGAGGTGCTCGGGATCGGCACCGGCGAGTTCGTCGACCGCTGGGGCCGCTGGCTGACCGAACGGATCTGAGACACCCGTTCGACGGCGACCCGGACCGTCCTTCTACGGTGGAGCCATGTCGCGGACCCTGCTGGTGACGAACGATTTCCCGCCCCGACCCGGGGGCATCCAGTCCTACCTGCACTCGTTCGCGGCGCAACTGCCGTCCGACGAGCTCGTCGTCTACGCTCCGCGCTGGCGCGGCGACAGCCACACGAAGTTCGACGCCCGGCAGCCCTACGAGGTGGTGCGGCACCCCACCACGTTGATGCTGCCGACCCCCGACGTCGCGCGGCGCGCCACCGAGCTGCTCACCGCCCACGACTGCGACACCGTCTGGTTCGGCGCCGCCGCGCCGCTCGCGCTGCTGGCGCCGCTGATGCGCCGGGCCGGGGCGCAGCGCATCGTCGCCAGCACCCACGGTCACGAGGTCGGCTGGTCGATGCTGCCCGCCGCCCGGCATGCGCTGCGGCGGATCGGCGACCACACCGACACGATCACCTACGTCAGCCGCTACACCCGCGGCCGGTTCGCGTCGGCCTTCGGCCCGCAGGCCGCCCTCGAACACCTGCCCTCGGGCGTGGACACCGAGGTCTTCCGCCCGGATCCCGGCGCGCGCGCCGAACTGCGCGTCCGCTACCGGCTCGGCGACCGCCCGACGGTGCTGTGCCTGTCGCGGCTGGTGCCCCGCAAGGGCCAGGACGTGCTCATCCGTGCGCTGCCGCTGATCCGCGAGCGCATCGACGGAGCGGTCCTGGTGATCGTGGGCGGCGGCCCCTACGACAAGCGGCTGCGCGAGCTCGCCCGCCGCACCGGGGTCGACGAGCACGTCGTGTTCACCGGCACGGTGCCCGCCGCGGAACTGGCCGCCCACCACACCCTCGCCGACGTGTTCGCGATGCCCTGCCGCACACGCGGCGCCGGTCTCGACGTCGAGGGGCTCGGCATCGTCTATCTCGAGGCGTCCGCCACGGGCGTGCCCGTCGTCGCCGGCCGCTCCGGGGGAGCACCGGAGACCGTGCGCGACGGCCGCACCGGCTACGTCGTCGACGGCACCTCGGTGACGGCGGTCGCCACCGCCGTGGCCGAGGTGCTCGCCGATCCGGACCGCGCCGCGGCGATGGGCGCGGCGGGCCGCGAGTGGGTCTCGACCGACTGGCGGTGGGACGTGCTGGGCGCGAAGCTGCGCGGTCATCTCGATGCGACGGTGCCGCCCGCGGAGCCCGAGACGCTCTCGGCGGGGTGACCGACCGGCCCGGATCGGCGATATGTGAAGCTGTCCCGGTGAGCAGCATTCAGGTGGCGGACCAGACCTTCGTTGCGGCACCCCCGGAGCGCATCGCCGAGGAGATCGCGGCGCCCGACCGGTGGCGCGTGTGGTGGCCGGATCTCGTCCTGACGGTGCGGGAGGACCGGGCCGAGAAGGGGATCCGCTGGGTGGTCTCCGGTCCGCTGGACGGCACGATGGAGGTGTGGATCGAACCCGTCCTCGACGGTGCGGTCCTCCACTACTTCCTGCACTGCGAACCCGCGGCGGACGCGGCCGGCACCGGCCGGGGCCCGGATCTCGCGGAGATGAACCACCAGCGGCGCCTGCAGGGGAAGGTCATGACCTTCGAGGTCAAGCGGCGTCTCGAGGCCGGACGACCGGCCGGGGAACCGCCTCGCTTCTGACCCGCGCCGCCTCCGGATGCCGTGCCCGTACGGTGTGTGATAGACCGTCGGACGCACCGGATCGACGGGCGGGGCCACGCCGCATCGAGGTACCGAGAAAGGGAACTGACATCCCATGGCAGAGAAGACGAAGAGGTCGATCACCATCGACGCGCCGGCCGAACGCGTCATGGAGGTCATCGCAGATTTCGATGCCTACCCCACGTGGGTGTCGGCGGCCAAGACGGTCGAGGTGATCGAGAGCCGCCCCGACGGCCGGGCCGAGCGGGTGCGGTTCGTGCTCGACGCCGGCATCGTCAAGGACACCTACGTCCTGCGGTACGACTGGGCGCCCGACGGCCGGGCCGTGAGCTGGGAACTCGAGAGCGGTGAGATCCAGAAGGCCCAGTCCGGGTCGTACGTGCTCACCGACACCGGCTCCGGCAGCACCGTCGTCGACTACGAGCTGACCGTCGACCTGACCATCCCCATGATCGGTCTGTTCAAGCGGAAGGCCGAGAAGGTCATCACCGACACGGCCCTCAAGGAACTCAAGAAGCAGGTGGAGGGCTGAACCCCCGACCCGACCCCGGCCCGGCCCGTGTGCGCTGGTTCCTCGGCAAGGGCGGTGCCGGCAAGACCACACTCGCCGCCGCCGAGGCCCTGGCGGCGGCCCGCGCCGGTGAGGCCGTGCTCGTCGTGTCCGTCGACCGCGCGCACTCCCTCGGCGACGTGTTCGGTCTGCCCGCCGGCTCGGGTGTCCGTGCGGTCGAGGACCGGCTGGACGTGGTGGAGCTCGACTCGCTGGCGCTGCTCCGCAAGCGGTACGCGATGCTCGCCGCCATGATGGCCCTGGCCGGGGAGCACGAGCACGCCGACCGCTTCGACCTGCCCGAACCCGAGGAACTCACCGGCCTGGCCGGCGTGGAGGAACTCCTCGTGCTCGCCGAGGTCGCCCGCCTGGCGGACTCCGGGAAATGGACCACCGTCGTCGTCGACGCCCCCGCCTCGGCCGACGCCCTGCGCACCCTCACCGCGCCGCGCACCGTCGCGGACTATCTCGACCGGATCTGGCCGCAGCACAGCCGGGTCGAGGCCGCCACCGGCCCCGACCCGCGCATGGCCGTGGTCGTGCGGCTGTTCGACCGGGTCCTCGCCGGTATCGCCGAGGTGCGCGACCTGCTCGACGACCGCGCCCGCACCGCCGCGGTGCTCGTGGCGGCTCCCGACCGCGCCGGTTACGCCGAACTGCGGCGGCTGCGTTCCTGGCTCGCACTGGCGGGCATCCGCCTCGACTCCGTCCTCGTCAACGGGATGATCCCCGAGCTCGAGGGCACGGGCCCGGCCGCGCACCTGCTCGCCGACCTGCGCGCCGCCCAGCGGGCGGTCGTCGACGAGATCACCGCGACCGTCACCGAGGTGCCGGTGCTCGTATGCGAGCGCCGGGCGGCCGAACCGGTAGGGTTGGATGCCCTGGGCGAGCTCGCCGAGGTGCTCGGCGCGGACCGCGAACGGCACGGTTCCGTGCGGGTCGACGAGCCGGTCCGGGTGCAACACGAGTCGGGAACGGGGGTGGACGCGGTGTACGCGATGCGGATGCATCTGCCGCTGGCGAACCCCGCGACCCTCACCCTCGGCCGGGTCGACGACCACCTCGTCGTCGGCGCCGACGGTCTGAGCCGTCGCGTGCGCCTGGCCTCGGGCCTGCGCCGGTGCGTCGTGTCCGGGGCCGAGTTCGAAGGAACCGATCTGCTCGTGCGTTTCGTCCCCGACCCGGCGGTGTGGCCGCAGTGAGAGACGACCACGAGGCGCTGCTCACCGAGTTGCTGCTGCTGGCCGATACGGTCCTCGACCGCGTCGAAGGCGTCGTGCAGCAGTTCGCCGAGAGCACCCGGGACACGCCCGCGGCCGCACCGGGGACCACCGCGAGTGCGGGGGAGCCCGACGGTGCCACGACGCCCGCCGCGAGCAATGGGTGCACCTGGTGCCCGCTGTGCGCCGGGGCCGCGCTGCTGCGCGGGGAGAACCACGAACTGGTCAGCCGGCTCGCCGAGCGGATCGCCACGCTCATCGCGGTGCTGCGCGAACTGCTCGCCCGGTACCTGCCGAAACCGCCGGACGACGGCGGTGCCGCGGCCGCACCGGAGCCGTCACCGGGCCCGCCGCCGCGCGGCCGGTCCTTCACGCCCATCGAGGTGACCGTCCGGACATGACCGCGCCGATCCCGGGCGACGGCCGCACCGCGATCGGAATCGACGTGGGCGGCACGAGCATCCGTGCCGCCGCGGTCGACGCCGACGGTCTCGTCGTCGACAGTGCCCGCACCCAGACCCCGGCCTCGGCCGGTGCGCTCGAGGACGCCCTGCACCGCCTCGTCGACCATCTCCGCGCCCGCAACGACGTGGTGGCGGTGGGGCTCGCCGTCGCCGGTTTCCTCACCGAGGACCGCACCCGGGTGCGCTTCGCGCCGCACCTGGCCTGGGTGGACACCCCGCTCGCCGCGACCCTCACCGCGCGCTTCGGGCTGCCGGTGGTCCTCGAACACGACGCGAACGCCGCGGCCTGGGCCGAGTACCGCTTCGGGGCGGCCGCCGGCAGCCGCGTCACGGTGATGATCACCCTCGGCACCGGTATCGGCGCGGCGCTGCTGCTCGACGGCCGGATCTTCCGCGGTGCCCACGGGGTGGCCCCCGAACTCGGGCACCTGCAGGTCGTGCCCGACGGCCGGCCGTGTGCCTGCGGCAAACGTGGATGCTGGGAAACCTATTGCAGCGGAACGGGTCTCGTGGACACCGCGGTGGAGCTGCTCGCCGCCGATCCCGGCCGTTCCGTGCTCGCCGCCGACGTCGACACCGACCCCGGTTCGCTGACGGGCCGGCGGATCGCCGGCGCCGCCCAGGATGGGGATCCCGTCGCCGTCGCGGCCTTCGCCGACTTCGCCCGCAGCCTCGGGCTCGGTCTCGCGCTCGTCGCCGACGTCTACGACCCCGAACTCGTCGTCATCGGGGGAGGGGTGTCGGGATCGGCGCCGCTGTTCCTCGACGACGCCCGCGAGCGCTATGCCGCGGCCGTCACCGGCGCCGGGCACCGGCCCCTGGCGCGGGTGCGGGTCGCCCAGCTCGGCGACGCTGCCGGTCTGATCGGCGCCGCGGATCTCGCCCGCGCCGCCGTGTCCGGGTCGTGGATCGCGGCCGAGTGAGATCCTGGTCACGTCCCGGGGGAACCGATGGGGTCGGGCACTGTGGTGATGTGCGTGTGGCGGGCGCATCGTCGTAGAGTCGACCAACGGGTCGATCCGCCCCGCAACGATCGGATTCGGAAGGATGCCATGTGGTACTGGCTCTTCAAGTACGTCCTGCTGGGACCGCTGCTGTGGCTCATGGGTCGCCCGAAATTCGAAGGCGGCGAGAACATCCCGGCGCACGGTCCGGCGATCCTGGCCAGTAACCACCGCGCCGTCCTCGACTCCTTCTTCCTGCCGCTCCTGGTGAAGCGGCGCATCACCTTCCTCGCCAAGGCCGAGTACTTCACCGGCACCGGCCTCAAGGGCGCCTTCCAGCGCTGGTTCTTCTCGGCGGTCGGGCAGGTGCCCATCGACCGCACCAGCGCCGACGCCGCCCAGGACGCCCTCGACGCCGGGGTGCGCGTCCTGGCCCAGGGCAAGCTCCTCGGCATCTACCCGGAGGGCACCCGCTCGCCCGACGGCCGCCTGTACAAGGGCAAGACCGGCATGGCGCGGCTCGCGCTCGAGACCGGGGTGCCGGTGATCCCGGTCGCGATGATCGGCACCGACAAGATGAACCCGATCGGGTCGAAGATGTGGCGGCCCGCCAAGATCACCGTGCGGATCGGCAAGCCCATCGACTTCTCCCGCTTCGAGGGCATGGGCGGCAACCGGTTCGTCGAGCGCACCGTCACCGACGAGGTGATGTATGCGCTGATGCAGCTGTCGGGGCAGGAGTACGTCGACATCTACGCCGCGACCCTCAAGAACGGCACCGCTCCGAAGACCGGAGCGCAGCAGAACGGCACCCCGGTGAACGGCACCCCGGCCGACGGGAGCCTGGCGAACGGGACCGAGCCGGCTCCCGCCCAGGACGCTCCGGCGGCCGACCGCGTGCCGGACACCCGGGCCGGCTGACAGCCGAGCAGCACACGTGGTCCCCGACCACCCACCTGCACGTGGACCCCGACCACCCCGCTCGCACAGCGGAAACGTGCGCACGGCATAGTGTGAGCACGTGCGTTATTTCTACGACTGCGAGTTCATCGAGGATGGTCGCACCATCGAACTCGTGTCGATCGGTGTCGCCTGCGAGGACGGGCGGGAGTACTACGCGGTGTCGACGGAGTTCGATCCGTCCCGGGCCGGGGCCTGGGTCCGCCGCAACGTGCTGCCGAAACTGCCGTCCCCGGCGCATCCGGCATGGCGCTCCCGGCAGCGGATCCGCGACGACCTGATGAAGTTCTTCGTGCCCCGGCCGGGGATCCGCCCCGAACTGTGGGCGTGGATCGGCGCCTACGACCACGTCGTGCTCGCACAGCTGTGGGGCACCATGCCCGAGTTTCCCGATGCGTTGCCGCGCTACACCCGGGAACTGCGCCAGTACTGGGAGGATGCCGGTTGCCCGCCGCTGCCGCCGGTGCCGGACGACAACCACGACGCGCTCGCCGACGCCCGCCACAATCTCGCGAAGTTCGAGGCGATCGAGGCGGCGCGGCGCGGGCGCTGACGGATTCGGATCGGGGTGTCGTCCCCCGAACGGTTGTCCACCCCATATCCTGGGGGAGTGAACTGGACTGTCGACGTGCCGATCGACCGCTTGCCCGAACTCCCCCCGCTGCCGGAGAACCTGCGCGCCGATCTGGATGCGGCGCTCGCCAAGCCGGCGCTGCAGCAGCCGAGCTGGCCGGAGGAGCAGGCCTCGGCGATGCGCACCGTACTCGAGAGCGTGCCCCCGATCACCGTTCCGCGTGAGGTCGAGGACCTGCAGGAACAGCTGGCCGCCGTCGCGCGCGGGGAGGCGTTCCTCCTGCAGGGCGGTGACTGCGCCGAGACGTTCGCCGACAACACCGAGCCGCACATCAAGGGCAACATCCGCACGCTGCTGCAGATGGCCGTCGTGCTGACCTACGGTGCGTCGACGCCGGTCGTGAAGGTCGCCCGGATCGCGGGGCAGTACGCCAAGCCGCGGTCGTCCGACACCGACGCGCTCGGCCTGCCGTCCTACCGCGGCGACATGGTGAACTCGCTTGTCGCCGATCCCGCGGTGCGCGTGCACGACCCGTCGCGTCTGATCCGCGCCTACGCGAACGCCAGTGCCGCGATGAACCTGGTCCGTGCCGTCACCGCCGCCGGTGAGGCCGATCTGCACCGGGTCCACGACTGGAACCGCGAGTTCGTCTCGGCGTCCCCGGCCGGTGCCCGCTACGAGGCCCTCGCCGCCGAGATCGACCGTGGTCTGCGGTTCATGGACGCGTGCGGTGTCATCGACCCGAATCTGCGTTCGGCGACGATCTACGCCAGCCACGAGGCGCTCGTGCTCGACTACGAGCGCGCGATGCTGCGCCTGGACAATTCCGGCGACGAGCCCCGCCTGTACGACCTGTCGGCCCACTTCCTGTGGATCGGCGACCGCACCCGCCAGCTCGACGGCGCGCACATCGCTTTCGCCGAGCTGCTGTCGAATCCGATCGGTCTGAAGATCGGCCCGTCGACGACGCCGGAGATGGCCGTCGAGTACGTCGAGCGGCTCGACCCGCACAACAAGCCGGGCCGGCTGACGCTGATCTCCCGCATGGGCCACACCAAGGTGCGCGACCTGCTGCCCGGCATCGTCGAGCGCGTGGAGGCCACCGGGCACAAGGTGATCTGGCAGTGCGATCCGATGCACGGCAACACCCACGAGTCGTCCACCGGCTACAAGACCCGCCACTTCGACCGCATCGTCGACGAGGTGCAGGGCTTCTTCGAGGTGCACCGGGCGCTCGGCACGCATCCGGGCGGTATCCACGTCGAGCTCACCGGTGAGAACGTCACCGAGTGCCTCGGTGGTGCCCAGGACATCTCGGATCTCGACCTCGCCGGTCGCTACGAGACGGCGTGCGATCCGCGTCTGAACACGCAGCAGTCGATCGAACTCGCGTTCCTCGTCGCGGAGATGCTCCGCGGGTAGGGCCCTGCGGAGATGCTCCGCGGGTAGGGCCCTGCGGAGATGCTCCGCGGGTAGGGCCCTGCGGAGATGCTCCGCGGGTAGGTGCTGCGGAGGGTTGTGCCGGTCAGGGCAGTGCGGTCAAGGTGACCGTGCTGCCCTGTTCCGCTCTCCGGCCCGCTCCCGGGTTCTGGCCGATCACCACCGACCGGTCGGACCCGGCGACCTGACGGACCTCGATCTCGAACCCGAGCCGGGTCAGTTCCTCACGTGCCGAGGCCACCGAGCGGCCCAGCATCGACGGCACCTTCACCGCGTTCGACACCAGCAGGGTGACGGTCCCGCCCGCGTTCACGGTGGTCCCCTCGCCGGGTTCGGTTCCCACGACCCGCCCCTCGTCGACGTCGGGGTCGAACACCTCCCGGATCTCGCCGACGGTCAGGCCCGCCTCGTCGAGGACCCGGCGGCTCTCGTCGACGCTGCTGCCGGTCAGATCGGGCAGGGTCACGGGCGGCGCGCCCTTGCTGACCACGACCCGCACCTCGGAGCCGACGGGCAGCACGGTGCCCGGCGCGGGGTCGAGCGCCGCGACGCCGCCCTCGGGGACGGTGGTGCTGAACGCGGTGCCGCCGTCGACGGGCACGAAGGTGCGCCTCCGCAGTTCGTCCTCGACGACGGACCGTTCGCCCGAACCGGGGACGGACGGGACGGTGGGCCGTCCGAGGGACACGAGCAGGGCCACGGTGCCACCGTCCTCGACGCGTGATCCGGCCGAGGGGTCGGTGCCGAGCACGGTGTCGACGGGGACGTCGTCGGAGTACTCGCCGCGGATCTCGCTGCCGAGCCCGGCGGTCTCGAGGGCGGCCTCGGCCGCGGCCCGGTCGAGACCGACGACGGTGGGCACGTCGGTGAGTCGTCCTGCGCCGAGCCACCATCCGGCGACCCCCATGAACAGCGCCAGCACGAGGATCGCGACGATCCATGCCAGGGCGGAGCGCCGGCCGCGGCGCCGTGCGGTGGCGTAGTCGACGCGCGTGCCGGGTGGCGCCGGGTCGGGGGCAGCCACCGCGCCGCTCTCCGGACGCGGATGCTGCCGGGTCGCCACCCGGGTGGGGAACGGCCGGGAGTCGGTCGGTTCCGGTGCCGGCGGCCGCACCGTGGTGGGGGCGTCGAGCACGGTGGTCGGCGGGGCCGGGTCGGCGGCCGTCGCGGATCCCCGCGACGACACGACGGCCGGAGCGGGCACCGCGGGAGTGCTGCGGACCGCGGAACGTCGCGGCGCCGGCACCCGGTAGCGCGGCAGGTCGAGCGTGTCGCAGAGTTCGCCGAGCGCGTCGGCCATGACCTGGGCGTCGGCGTAGCGTTCGTCGGCTTCGCGTTCGGTGGCGCGCCGCACGAACCGGTCGAACTCCTCCGGCACCCCCTCGATCACCGAACTCGGGTCCGGCACGTCCTTCTCGACACGCTGGTACGCGACCGACAGCGAGGTGTCGCCGGTGAAGGGGGTGCGGCCGGTGAGCATCTCGAATACGAGGATCCCCGCGGAATACACGTCGCTGCGCGCGTCCGCGGTGCCCGTGGTGACCTGCTCGGGCGACAGATAGGCGGCGGTGCCGAGGATGACGCTGCGGGAGGTGGTGGTCGCGGCGGCGACCGCGCGCACCAGACCGAAGTCGGCGATCTTCACTTCGCCGTTGCCGGAGATCAGCACGTTCTCGGGTTTGATGTCGCGGTGCACCAGACCCGCCCGGTGCGCGACGGCCAGCGCGCCGAGGACCGGGGCGGCGACGGCCGCAGCGGCGTGCGGCGGCATCGGGCCGCGTTCCCGCAGCAGCTCGCGCAGGGTGCCGCCCTCGACGAGTTCCATCACCAGGAAGACGTGCTCGCCGTCCTGACCCTGGTCGTGCACGGCGACCAGGCCGGGATGGGTGAGCCGGGCGACGGCCCGGGCCTCGAACTCGAACCGCGCCAGGAACTGGGGGTCGGCCGCGAACTGCGGGTCCATGACCTTCACCGCGACGGGACGGTCGAGACGCAGGTCGGTCCCGCGGTAGACCGTGGACATGCCACCCCGTGCGATCGGCGATTCGATGCGATAGCGCCGGTCGAGCACGACGCCGACCAGTCGGTCGCCTGCAGCGGTCACCCGGTGTACCCCCGTGTCTCGTGCGGATCGTGGACGTCGTCACCCGGACCACCGGGATATCGACGGACGAAGGTTCGACGTCGCGTACGCACACCGATCCCGTCCCCGTCGATCGTAGCCAGCACCGGGCGGGGGTAGCCGCGTAGCTGCCGCGGCGCGGGCGGCGATAACGTGGTGGGGTGAGTGCCATCCCTTATTGCGACGACGTTCTCGACAGCTCCGTGCCGGTGGTGCAGCTCGTCGACGTCGCCAAACGCCTCGGCGTCGCCATCACCCGAGTGCAGCAGATGCTGCGCGAGAGGCAACTGCTCGCGCTGAAGCGCAACCGGGTCCCGGTCGTGCCCGAAGCGTTCTTCGATGACGAGGGCAACATCCTCAAGGGTGTTCCCGGGCTCATCGCCGTGCTGCACGACGGTGGCTTCGAGGACGAGGAGATCCTCGAGTGGATGTTCCGCGAGGACGACTCGCTGCCCGGCGGCTGCCCGATCGCAGCGATGCGGACCCATTCGGCCCGTGAGGTGATGCGCCGGGCTCAGGCACTCGCTTTCTGACGGTCGCGCCGGGATGCGCCGCGCCGGGACCCGCCGCGCAGCGTCCCGGCGGCGTACTGGCCGAGCATCACGGCCACCCGGGTCCGGCGGGGCACCCGCACACGCCGGTCGAACACGCGGAAGCCGCTGCGCTCGACCTCGTCGAGGATCCGCCCGTACAGGACGAACGCGGTGCGGATCGCGGGCCGGATCCGGTCCGGCAGCAGCTCCAGGCCGGGTTCGGCGGTGCGGTACTCGGCGCG
This sequence comes from Rhodococcus sp. Z13, assembly GCF_025837095.1. Lineage (NCBI taxonomy): Bacteria > Bacillati > Actinomycetota > Actinomycetes > Mycobacteriales > Nocardiaceae > Rhodococcus > Rhodococcus sacchari. The sequence continues at coordinate 2,702,380 of NZ_CP107551.1, read as the reverse complement.
GGTGAGCGCCACCGCGTGCGCCAGCGCCCGCCGCACCCGCACGTCGACTTCGCCGGTGCGCCGGCACCGGTGCAGCAGCTCGACGTCGACCCCGAAGGGCTCCCACAGGTCCAGCGGCAGGTAGATCCGGCCGCGGTCGAGATCCTCGCCGACGTCCCGGATGAAGTTGGTGAGCTGGAACGCCTCCCCGAGCGCCACCGCGGCCGGTGGGGCGTCCGGGTCGTCGACCCCGAGGACGGGCAGCAGTTCGAGACCGATGACCGCGGCCGAGCCGTACATGTACTCGCGCAGTTCCGCCATGTCCCGGTGGACGGGCCGGAAACCGGGTGTCCCCGGCACGTCCATGCGCATCGAGTGGACGAAGGCGTCGAGATGGTCGATGGGGATGCGGTACCGCGCGACGGTGTCGGCGAGGGCCCGCACCACCAGTCCCGTCTCGTCGGCCGGGCCGGGATCGCCCGCGAGCGCGGCGTGCATCCGGGTGTGCGCCTCGTCGACGCCGCGGATCGCGGCCCGCGGGTCGTGCACGGCGGTCACGTCGACGATGTCGTCCACATGCCGCGCGAACCCGTAGAGGGCCTGCACCGCGCGTCGTTGCGGTGCGGGGAGCAGCCGGGCGGCCAGATCGTAGGTGCGGCCGTGCTCGGCGGTGAGGGCGGCGCAGTACGCGTAGGCCTCGTCGAGACCCCGATCGCCCGCCGGGTCGAGGAGGTCAGGCACCGTCGGCTCGGGCGGGCCCGGACGACGCATCCGATCGGGGGCGCGACCGCAGGCGCAGCGGATCGACGGTGGTCAGCGACTTGGCCGCCACGACCGAGACGAACACCGCGACGGCGACGTGGGCCAGGTTGTACATGCCGATCGACCCGTCCGGGTTGAAGATCAGCATCAGCCAGGTGGACAACCCCGCCAGCAGCATCAGCGTCCCGCGCGACATCGCGAACGCCGCCCCGACGGCGAGCGGCCACGAGTAGTACCAGGGCAGCGCGGCGGGGGAGAGCAGGGTCACCGCGGTCAGCGCGATGACGATGCCGAAGATCGCGTCGCGCTCGGTGCGGCGGTACCGCCACCACGCCCACACGAGGATGACCAGCAGCGCCGCCGCGCACAGCATGCGCGTCACGTCGAGCACGGAGCCGAGGCGCCAGGGGGTGAACCAGGTGACGACGTGCGCCATCATCGTCGGCAGCGACAACCAGTTGATGATCTTCGAGGAGCCGGACAGGGCCGTCAGCCAGCCGATGCCGACCCCGGCGATCAGCGAGGCCGCGCCGAACACCACGGCGAAGACCAGCACACCCAGCCCCGCGGCCTTGAGGAACAACCGCACCGGGGCCGCCGGTTCGCGTCCCTCGGCGCGGGCCCGGTCGCGTTCGTGGACCATCCACACCCACACCAGGAACGGCAGGGCCAGCCCGGCCGTCGCCTTGATCGCCGCGCCCAGCGACACCAGGGCGATGCCACCGAGATGCCGGCTCTCGAGGACCAGCACGATGCCGGCGACCATCAGGCCGACCATGAGCAGTTCGTTGTGCACCCCACCGACGAGGTGGATCAGCACGAGCGGGTTGAGGACCGCGAGCCACAGCGCGACGGCGGGATTGCCGCCCATGCGCCGGGCGAGCTTCGGAACAGCCCACGCCATGAGCACCAGGCCCGGCAACATCATCAGGCGCCACAGCCACGTGCCGGTCACGACGTTGTCGTCGGTGAGGGAGGTGATCCCCGCGCCGAGCAGCAGGTGCACCGGGCCGTAGGGGGTGGTGGTCGTCGTCCACACGTTGCTGACGTTGTCGAGCAGCACACCGGGGTTGACGACCGGACCCACCTCGTAGGGGTCGAAACCGTCGCGCAGCAGCGCGCCCTGCGCGAGGTAGGAGTACGCGTCGCGGCTGAACATCGGCGTCGCGACCAGCAGCGGCGCCGTCCAGGCCGGCAGCACGGTCCACAGATCGCGCACGGTGACCTGCCCGTTCAAGGTGGCGCGGCCGAGCCGCACCCACGCACCGATCATCAGCAGCACGCCCACCCAGAGGATGATCCGCGACAGCAGCTGGCCGTGCCCGAACCGCAGCCACGACAGGTAGATGTCCTCGAGCAGCGGATCGATCCGCCGGACGCTGCCGGCGCCGAAGCTGCCGAAGGTCATGAACGCCGCGCCGCACGCGCCGAGCAAGGCGGCGTGGCCCGCGGGGCTGCGGAGGAAGGCGAGCCACGACCGGGCCTGCGCCGGTCGTGCTGCGGACGGCGGAACCGACTCGTCGGCCGCCGACGTGCTCCGGGACCCGGCGTCGGACGAACCAGCCGCGTCGGACGAGGCAGCGTCGGACGAGGCAGCGCTGGACGAGGCTGCGTCGGACGAGGCAGCGCTGGACGAGGCTGCGTTGGACGAGGCTGCGTTGGACGAGACAGGGGACGACATCGGTGTGGTTCCTCCCCCAGTACGACATCGTGCGCGTCAGCGCAGTGGACTTGCTGCGCGGAGCGCAACGGACAACGGTCGCGGAGCCGAGGTGCTCGCGAACGAGGACAGTTTAGTGGAGACCCTCGACCGTCTGCGCCCGGCCGGGCCGCGTCCGTGGGACACCGAGCCGCTCGGCGGCCAGCCGGCCGGACAACAACACGGTGGGCACACCGACACCCGGCACCGTCGCCGACCCGGCGAGCACCACGTTCGGGTACCGCGGGTCGAGATTCCGCCGGCGGAACGGCCCGGTCTGCCGGAAGACGTGCGCGGCCGCGAAGGGACTGCCCGCCTGCATCCCGAGATCCAGCCAGGTCTGCGGGGTGTCGATGCGGTCGACCCGGAAGCCCTCGGCGACGCCCTTGTACCCGCGGTCCTCGAGCACCCCGAGCAGTTCGTCCCGGTACGGCCCGGCCAGCGTCGGCCAGGGCAGCGGCGCGCTGTCGAGATTCGGGCACGGCGCGAGCACCGACAGCGGTTCGTGCTCGTCGCCGTCACGCGCGAAACGCTGCCCCGGATCGGACAGTGCCGGTCGGGTGATCAGCAGCGACGGATCGAACATCAACCGGCCGCGCCCGCGGGTACGGGTGATCTCGGTGAAGGTGCGGTCCCACTCGGCCCCGAAGTCGATGACGTGGTGGTGCCGGGCGGCCCACGCGTCCGACACCGTGGTCGGGATCGAACCGTGCAGCACGACCGCCGACGGCGCGGCCCGCACCGGGCGTCGCGGCCGGCGCGGCAGCCAGGAGTCGACGACGGGGGTGTCCGGGGTCAGCACCACCGCGTCGCACGGCAGACGAGCCCCGTCCGTGGTGCGCACCGCCTCGACACGCGAGCCCGCGAAGTCCAGGCCGGAGACCTCCCGGCCCAGCTCGACCCGGCCGCCCGCGGTGACGAGGGCATCGGCCATGGCTCGCGCGATCGACCGCATCCCGCCCTCGACGGCGTACACCCCCAGCGAGGTGTCCATGTGGGCGATCGCGCCGTAGACCGCCAGCGCCCGGGAGGGCGCGACCCCCGCGTAGAGCGCCTGGAAGGTGAACACGCGCCGCAGCCGTGGATCGGTGATCCGGCGGCCCACCTGCGCCCCGAGCCGCCCGAACCCGCCGAGCCGGAGCAGGCGGGCCAGATCGCGGAGTGCTCCCGGCGACGACACGAGGTCCAGCGGGGAGTCGAAGCTCGCGTCCATGAACCGGTCGAACTCGGCGTCGAAGACGTCGGCGAGCCAGGTCCGAAGCCGGCGGTAGCGGCGCGCCTCGTCGGGACCGCACAACCGGGTGATCTCCTCGGCCATCCGGTCGGGATCCGAGTGCACGTCGAGGGTGCTGCCGTCGGCGAACCGCGCGTGATAGGCGGGGGAGAGCAGCGTCGTGCGCAGGACGGGCCGCACCGACCGGCGGTCGGCGCCCACGGCGCCGAGCGCGTCGTCGATCAGCTCGGGCATGGTCAGCACCGTGGCGCCGTTGTCGATCTCGTAGCCCGGACCGCGATGCACCCCGACCCGGCCGCCGACGGTGTCGGCGCGTTCGAGCACGGTCACGTCCCTTCCGGCGCCGCGCAGATGCAGCGCCGCCGCCAGACCCGCCAGCCCGGCCCCGACCACCACGACCCGCTCGGCGCCGGGGACCGTGCGCACCGCCGTCACGCCACCCGCCGGGTCGCGGCCAGCGCCGACGCCCGCAGCAGTTCCTTGCCCGCCTCGGTGGCCCCGGACGAGTCGAGGGCCTCGAAGGCATCGGCGGTGAGAGCGTCGATGCGGTCCTCCACCCGGGCGACCGCCCCGAGCTCGACGAGCACCGCGCGGATCCGTTCGACCTCGGCGTCGGACAGGTCGGTGCCGATCGAGGTGCGCAGCAGCTCCGCCGCGGCCGGATCGCTCGCGTCGGCGGCGGCGAGCGCAAGGGCGTAGAGCACGGTGCGCTTGCCGGCACGCAGGTCGTCGCCCGACGGCTTGCCGGTGACCTCGGGGTCGCCGAACACCCCGAGCAGGTCGTCGCGCAGCTGGAAGGCCAGGCCGATCCCCGTGCCGAACCGCCGGTAGGCGTCGATCAGGTCGTCGTCGGCGCCGGCGAACACCGCACCGAGGTGCAGCGGCCGCTCGATGGTGTAGGCGGCCGTCTTGTAGCGGTTCACCCGCATCGCGGACTCGACCGACTCGTCGGCCGCGACCTCCCCGGCGATGTCGAGATACTGCCCGCCGAGCACCTCGGTGCGCATCGCCGACCACACCGGGGTCACCCGCGCGACGACCTCCGGGGCCAGTCCCGCCGAGTGCAGCATGTCGTCGGCCCACACCAGTGCGAGATCACCGAGCAGGATCGCCGCCGATTCCCCGAACTGCTCGGGGCGGCCGCGCCAGCCGGAACGCCGGTGCAGCTCGCCGAACTCGACGTGGATCGTCGGGAACCCGCGCCGGGTGGTGGAGGCGTCGATGATGTCGTCGTGCACGAGCGCACCGGCCTGCACCAGCTCCAGCGACGCACAGGCCTGCAGCACCGCTTCCGCGTCGGGCCCCTCCGGATCGCCGCCGGCGCCGAGCCAGCCCGTCCACGCGAAGGTCGGCCGCACCCGCTTGCCGCCGCGCAGCACGAAGGATTCCAGGGCGGTGACGGCCTCGCGGTACCCGCCGCCCACCGTCTCGATCACGGCCGCGCGGGAGGCGAAGAACTGTCGGAGGGCGCCTTCCACACGGTCGGGAAGCTGGTCGGTACGAAGGGGATCGGCGCCGGTGGACAGGACGGAACCTCCTGATCGGTGGGTGGAGACCTCCCCACGACGCGGGATCGAGGGGGACGGCGTCCAGCCTATCCGCTGGCCGCGCGGACCCGTGGGTAGCGGACCTCATAGGTCGCCGGTGGTGGACCTCCGGGGCCCGCCACCTATGCTGAACAGGTGACAAGCGACTTCGTCAGGGCAACCGAGGACGGGGGACTCTCTCGGACCCCGTCGATCGTGGACCGTCTCGGCTCCACCCGTTCGGGCCGCACCCCCTTCTCCGTCGAGTTCTCCCCGCCTCGCGACGCCGAGGCCGAGGGACGCCTGTGGCGTGCCGTGCGGACCTTCGAACGTCTCCGCCCGGCGTTCGTGTCCATGACCTACGGCGCCGGGGGATCCACCCGCGACCGCACCGTGCGCGTCACCGGGCAGCTCGCCGAGGAGACCACCCTGCTCCCGGTCGCGCACCTGACGGCCGTCGGACACAGCATCGACGAGCTGCGCGCGATGGTCGGCGCCTACGCCGACCGCGGCATCACCAACATCCTGGCCCTGCGCGGCGACCCGCCCGGCAACCCGCTCGGCGAGTGGGAGAAGCACCCGCAGGGCCTCGAACACGCCGACGAACTCGTCCGGCTCGTCCGTGAGCTCGGCGACTTCCACGTCGGTGTCGCCTCGTTCCCGGAGGGCCATCACCGCTCCCCGGATCTCGAGCACGACACCCGCTATCTGGTGCAGAAGCTGCGAGCCGGCGCCGAGTACTCGATCACCCAGATGTTCTTCGACGTCGAGCACTACCTGCGGCTGCGCGACCGCGTCGCCGCCTTCGACGCCGAACAGGGCGCGAAGCCGATCATCCCGGAGATCATGCCCATCACCTCGCTGCGCTCGGCGCGGCGCAGCCTCGAACTGTCGGGCTCGCAGCTACCGCCCGCCCTGGAGGAGCGGTTGCGGCTCGCGGCGGGCGACGGCCCCGAGGAGAACCGGGCCGCGGTGCGCGAGGTGGGCATCGAGGTCGCGACGGAGATGTGCGAACGGCTGATCGCCGAGGGCGCTCCCTGCCTGCACTTCATCACCCTCAACTTCGCGCGCGCGACCAGCGAGGTGCTCACCAATCTCGGCTACGAGGTAGAGGCGGCAGCCCCGCAACCGGCCTGACCGGGCCCGCTCGCCCGTTCACAGGCTCGTCCGCTCAGGGCAGGCGGCGGTCCTTCCACGCCGTGCGACCGGCACGCCGGGCCCGGATGGACTCCGCCGTGAGCGACGCGAAGGCCAGGACCGACGCCGGATGCGTACCCGCGGCGGGCAGATCGGACCAGGCCGGGCGGCCCCGTTCGGTCGCGCGGGCGAGCAGCCGCGACGCCACCGCCGCTCCCGTACCGGCCAGCCCCCAGCGACGCACGGGTCCGCGCGCGAGCACCGCCGCCGAGGGCGGCACCAGATAGGCCAGCAGGTACAGCGCGACCACCGCGGCCGCTCCCGCCGGGGACCCGAAGGCCGACCACAACCACCGGGTGTACCCGGCGACCAGCGGCCTCGGCCCGTCGTACATACGGCACGACGCGAGCGGACCTGCTGCCGCGGCCAGGGTGTGGAAACCGGCGCGGCGCAGTGCCCGGGCGAGATCGAGATCCTCCGTCGGGCTCGCCGCCACCGCCGCGTGCCCGCCGATCGCCGTGTAGGCCGCGGCGTCGAAGACGAGGAACTGCCCGCACGCCACCGCCATCGACGGCCGGCGCGCACGGTGCGCCACCGCGACGGGCAGCAGCGCGAACCACGACCAGAACAGCAGCGGCTGCACCAGCCGCTCCAGGACGGAGCCGGTCTCCTGGCAGGGGAACGGCGAGACCAGTCCGGCGTCCGCGCGGCGCAGCAGCGTCACCGCCGCGGCGAGGGCATCCGGGGCCAGGCGCACGTCGGCGTCGACGAACACCACCGTGCCGGTGGCGGCCGCGGCCCCGGCCCGGTCGATCGCGGCGGCGCACGCCGCGGCCTTCCCGGTCCAGCCGGGTGGCGGTGGATCGGTGCGCCGGATCACCGTGATCCGCTCGTCCGCCCCCGCGGCGCGGCGGGCGACCTCCGCCGTCCCGTCGGACGAGTCGTCGTCGAGGACGAGCACCCGCAGCCGCGCCAGACCGCGCTGCGCGGCGAGATCGGAGACCACCGCACCGATGCGTTCGGCCTCGTCCCGTGCCGGCACGACCACCGTCACGGGCTCGTCGACCACCGCCCCGGGAGTCAGGCGGGGGAGTGCGATCCGGTTCGCCGCGGCGACCGCTGCGCCGTATCCGGCGATCCCGGCGCCGGTGACGACGAGACGTCGGACGGCCCGGCGGGGAAGGTTCAGGACCTCTCCCGCTCGCCGGAACCGGTGCGCTGCGAGGACGTCCCGCCCGCAGACGGCCCCCCACCTGCTGAAGGCCCCCCACCTGCTGAAGGCCACTGCGGGGCGGGATTGCGGTTGAACCACGCCAACCCGCCGATGATCAGGGTGACGCCGAGCGCGGCGCCGGCCATGATGCCCGCCCAGCCGGTGAATCCGCGGGTGTTGGGATCGGCGTAGCGCACCTCGGCGCGCAGCGTGCTCACCTCGCCCGCCGGCAGCTTCCAGGTGACGACCGAGTCCGACTCGCGGGTGCCGTTGGTGGTGGCGACCCGCGCCGGGAACGCGATGGTGAACTGCACGTCGGTGCCCTGCGACGGGGCGGACTCGAGGTCGACGCGGCCGTTGAGCGCCACCACGTCGCCGGAGCGCTGCAGGTTGAGCTGGAACATGCCCGCGCTCTGGTCCGACATGGACGCCAGCTGCTGCACGTCGCCGAAGCTCAGATCGTTGAAGAACACCTGGCTGCCGACGTAGCCGTCCTGCTCGTACTTCTGCACCCGCACCTTCCCGGCCAGCGCCGAGGGGGCCTGCAGCTCGGGGCCCGGATCGTTCTCGTCGGCGGGGATGGTCGCGGCGACGATCTGGCCGGAGACCCGGTCGTCGGACGAGATGCCCATCGTGGCCTGCACCCGCAGGCATCCGGTGAGCAGGGGGACGGCCAGCAGCACGAGTCCTGCGAGAGCGGCGATACGGCGAGCGGCGATACGACGGACGGAAAGTACGGGCGAGTGCACGGACATCATGGTGCCAGTTGCGCTCACGGTCGTCGGTCCACCGTGCCGGGCGCGGCGAGTCGCGGGCCGCTGCGGCGCCACGACCGGGCGAGCGAGACCAGCAGCGGCACCCCGAGCACCCCCATGACGACGAACCCGTAGACCGCCGAGTACCGCAGCTCGGGAGCGTCGAGGAAGACGCTGTGGGCCAGGGCCGAGCCGAGCCAGGTCCACAGGAACAACGCCACCGGCACCGCGTCGCGCACCGGCCGCTCGTGCCCGGAACGGGCGTCGACGAGCACCAGCACCGTGCCCATCAGCGCGGCGACCAGCAGCCAGCCCGCGTAGTTGGTCAGCGGGATGTGCTCGATGCCCGGCAGTCCCCCGGCGTTGCACCAGGTCCACTGGCCGTCGGCGACCATCTGCGGGTCGAGGTAGAGATCCCAGCCCAGCATCCCGACGGTGACCGCCGCGATGCGGGCGGGCCCGTTGCGGAACAGGCGCGAGGCCACGCACCAGACCGGATACAGTCCCGCCGTCCACGCCAGCGGCACCACCAGCGGCACGTCGAGGACGGACGGGCCGAGCCGGTCCGTCGCGTAGACGTAGCAGCCGTAGGGGAAACCCGTGGTGGTGCCGACGACCTCCGACAGGTAACCGCCGCCGGCGGAGACAGCGAACAGCACCAGCGTGAACCCGGGACCGCGGTGCACCGCGGCGTGGGTGAGGCAGGCCGCGGTGAGGAAGGTGACGACGGCGACCGTCACCGCGTCCCGCGTGCCGCCCGAGGTGAGGGGATAGGTGATCTGCGCCAGGATCGCGGCGCCGGTCAGGACGATCGGGACGAACGTCGCCCAGCGGGGTGGCGCCGGCGCGCGGGTGGTCACCGCGACACCCACCTGCGCACCCGCCCGGCCAGCCCTCCGGTGGCATCGGCCAGCGCGATGTTCGCGGCGTTGCGGCCGCTCGCCCCGGACACCCCGCCACCCGGATGAGTGGACGCGCCCGTGAGGTACACGCCCGGGGCGTCGGGAACCCGGTAGCCCGACAGCTCGGGCAGCGGACGCCAGAAGAACATCTGGTCGAGCGACATCTCGACGTGCATGACGTTGCCGCCGAGCAGGCCGAGTTCGCTCTCGATGTTCGCCGGGGTCTGGACGTAGCGGTGCCGGACGCTCGCGGTGAAACCGGGAGCAACCGACTCCATCTCGGCGAGGATCCGGTCGGTCTCGGCGCCGGCGACGTCGTCCCAGCTCCGGCCGCCGCTCAACCGGTAGGGATGCCACTGCGACCACAGGGTGATCTGGTGTTCCCCCTCGGGGGCGATCGTCGGGTCGAGCGCCGAGAAGCTCATCGCGAGCACCGCCGGCCGCGGCGGCAGCTCGCCCGCCATCGCGGCGCCGTGCGCGGCCCGCAGCTGCGCCCGGTCGTCGACGAGCAATTGCAGGCCCGTCGCGGTGAGCACCGGGTCGTCGCCGCCGCGGTAGCGGGGCAGCGCATCGGTGCCCAGGCGCAGCACCATGCCGATGCCGGGACCCACGCGCACGCCGCGGCGCCAGCGGGAGATCCGGTCGGCGTCGAAACCGCCCCGCTCGAGCAGATCGAGGGTGGTCAGCACGTGGCATCCGGCGACCACCCGGCGGGCCCGGATGCTCCGGCCGCTCTCGGTGCGGACCGTCCACATGTCACCGGACCGGCGGATCTCGACGGCGGCGTCACCGCAGCTCAGGACCCCGCCGTCGGACTCCAGTCGGGAGATCAGCGCGCGGGTGAGGGCGCCGCTCCCGCCCACCGCCCGGCCCGGCGGCAGCGTGTGCATGAGGGCGGCGAAACCGACCATCGGCGCGGTGCCCGGCTCCGACATCGGCGGTCCGGACTGCGCCCCGAACCAGGCGAGCGCCGCCTTGAGCGGTTCGTCGTCGAAGTATCCGTCGAGGAGGCTGTCGCCGGTGGTGAGGAACTCGCGGGACAGGGCGCTGCCGCCGGCCTTCGCGTCTAGCCCCCAGAACGACGACAGCAGGTGCCGGCCGGTGGGCGGGGAGGTGAATGACTTCATCACCGCCGCGCTGCGCGGACCCCACCCGCGGACGAAGCGGCGGTAGGCGTCTGCCTCCCGGGTCCCGCAGGCCGCGGCGATCGACTCGCAGGTGCGGTCGAGATCGCGGTGGAACACGATCCCGGGCCGGTCGCTGCCGGCCGGGGGCGGGGCGTACGCCCACGGATCGCAGTCGATGTAGCGCAGGCCGTGGGCGGCGAGGTCGAGGTCCTCGACGATCCCGGAGTGCCGGACCATGATGTGCGCCGAGGAACCCCGGTCGACGGCGTAGCCGGGGAACCGCTCGACGGTCGAGACCGCCCCGCCGGGCACGCCGTCGCGTTCGAGGACCTCCACCGACCAGCCGGCACGGGCCAGGTAACAGGCCGACACCAGGGCGTTGTGCCCGGAGCCGACGACGACGGCGTCGAGGACGGGGGTCATCGGAACTCGCTCTCCCCGGCACCGCCGGTTGGGTCCGTGCTGCTGGCGGCCGGGTCGGGGCCGAGCGGGAGAGGGCGGCCCAGGACCGCGAAGGGGCGGGCGTCCCCGGTGAAGACGAACCGGCGCACCACGTCGCGGAACCCGAAGCGGCGGTACAGCCGCCAGGCCCGATTGTCCTCGCCGGGGACCTCCGGGGTGGACAGCAGCACCGACGCCTCCGGTCGGTCGCGGAGCAGGGACTGCAGCAGCAGTTCCCCGATGCGGTGGCCCTGCATGTCGGGCCGCACGTGCAGTTCGGTCAGCTCGAAGTAGTCGCCGAGGATGCGGTCGATCTCCTCGGTGGTGCGCCCGGAGTGCCGCAGTCCCGCCCGCACCTGCTGGTTCCACCACTGCCGGGTGTCCCCGCGGTAGCCGTAGGCGATGCCGACCACCGTGTCGGGATCCTCCGGCAGCGTGGCGGCGAACGCCTGCCAGCCCGGGCGGGCCGAGTGCTCGGACCACATCGGGGCCCGGTGGTACTCGGTGCCCCGGGGATACCGCATCGCCGCGACGTAGACGGCCAGAAGCTGGGGGAGCCGGGCACGGAACTCGGCGGAGGAGAGCTCGGTGACGATCGCGGTGCCGCGACGGGGATCGGTGCTCATGCGTGACTCGTTCGGGTGGCTCGCGAAGGGGAGTGGACGGTCGCGGAGATGGTCGGTTCTCGTTGCTCGTTCGAGATGGTGGGCCGCCTTCTCTTGACGGGTTGTCGGTGGGTCCAGCTATATTGAATACGTCGAACGCATGTTCGATACTGGTGATCCGGTGATGTTCGAGGGAAGCGGACATCACCGGATCGTCCAGGGAGCTCCCGCCGTCCCCGGGGTGCCCCTCGTCCGGGCAGGTGACGGTCGCCGCACGGCGTTTCGTCGGGAACATCCCCGGATACCGCACCGTTGAAGCGGATGTGGCCACGCTAGGAGGTGCGTGAGTATGACGAACGGTCGAACTGCGAGCCGCGGACCACGCCGGACGTCACCCGCGCTCGGCCCGGCTGCCTGCATGGGCCGGGGCCTGTTGACGCGTGCCGCCACGCTGCTGGGCAAGGCCGACGACCTGCTCTCCGACGCGGCCGGCGCCGACAGCCCGGGGGAACGTTTCCGTCTCGCCTATCTCGCCGCGCTGCGCGGCGCGGGCGCCGTCGTCGCGGCGGTGGAGCTGCGCACCGGCCGGGCGGTGTCCCGCCGGCCCGCCACCCGCAACGCCTGGGCGCTCATGGCGCGCGCCGACGACTCCTTCGCGGTGTGGGCCGACTTCTTCGCCGACCGTTCGTCCACCCGGGCCGCCGTCGAGGCGGGGGTGAGCCGGGCGGTGGACGCCGACGAGGCCGGGGCCTTCTACGACGAGGTGGGCCACTTCCTCCACGACGTGGAGGGCTTCCTCGACGCCGAGACCGGAACCTCCGCGGAGGTCGGGACCGGGGCGTGACGAAATGTCATGACCAAGGGCCCGTGACCAAGTGCTCCCGGGGCCGGGGACGTCGGGAACGTCGTCCGTGGTCCTAGGGATCGAACTCACGTGTGGAGTTTGTGGTCCGATGCGACATCTGCTCGTATTATTGAATCAGGCGGCCGTACCGACGGCCCCCCACCGGATTCGCCCCACGGATCCGGTGGCCACCGTTTAGTGCCGGGGGAGGTACCGTGCCACTCTCCGAGCACGAGCAGCGCATGCTCGATCAGATCGAGAGCGCGCTCTATGCTGAGGATCCCAAGTTTGCCTCGACCGTGCGCGGAAGCCGGTTGGGGATGGCGTCGAACCGGCGACGGCTCCAGGCCGGCGCCCTGTTCGTAGTGGGCCTGACGCTGCTGATCGCAGGCGTCGCCCTGCCGGTGAAGCCCGGCGGTTTCCCGATCATCAGTCTGCTCGGGTTCCTGGTGATGTTCGCGGCGGGCGTGATGCTCATCATCGAGGGCCGCAAGCCCTCGATTCCCGGCGCCACGTCCGGTGGGTCCGGTTCGGGGAAGCCCGGCCGTGGTTCCCGCGGCAGCAAGAAATCCTCGGGTGGCTTCACCAACCGCATGGAGGAGCGATTCCGGCGGCGGTTCGAGCAGGACTGACCGCCCCTACAGGCATCGACGGACGACGGCGCGACCCTTCCGGGTCGCGCCGTCGTCGTGTCTCCGGAGTTCCTCCCACCCCGCCCCACATCGATTCCCCACTCCGCCCCACATCCGTCGATCCGGCACACGACGGCCCGTCGCCTCCCGTGCGCTCCGGGTGCCGCACGACGCCCAGGACCCGATCCGCGCACTCTCGCCCAATCCGTGTCCCGCCCCGCGGGATCCGCGTCCCCACTCCGCTCCACCCCGCTGAACAGGAAATGTGACGACAACACGCCCGTGGCGGGCGTGGTAATCCGTTTCCGGTGGGGCAAAGTGGGGTAGTGTGGGGCACGGCGGGGCGAGGTGTCACGCCGCGGAAAGCATCCGTCCGGCAGCGGGGAGGCGCCGAGAGTGTTCCTCGGTACCTACACTCCCAAGCTGGACGACAAAGGCCGGCTCACGCTGCCGGCCAAATACCGAGACGAACTGGCGGGAGGGTTGATGATCACGAAGGGGCAGGATCACAGCCTCACCGTGTTCCCTCGCGACGAGTTCGCCGCGCTCGCCGAACGCGCCGCCAGTGCTTCACGGAGCAATCCGCAGGCGCGCGCGTTCCTGCGCAGTCTCGCCTCCGGGACGGAGGAACAGCGTCCCGATGCTCAGGGCCGGATCACTCTGACCGCGGCGCACCGCAGGTACGCCGGGCTGACCAAGGACTGCGTGGTGATCGGCTCGGTCAAGTACCTCGAGATCTGGGACGCGGAGAGGTGGGAGACCTACCTCGCCGAACACGAGGAGGACTTCTCGGAAGCGAGAGACGAAGCACTGCGCGACATCTTGTAACCACCGTCGAGGCTGCGCGGCGAGTGCCGCGAGGCCTCTGTCCGATGTACCGGCCCTGACGCACTTCCCCAGCGCCAGGTACGGACCGGAGGGCCCTGACGCACTTCCCCGGCGTCAGGTCCCACCGGGGTCGGACAGAGACCTCGAGGCATTCGCCGTCTTCCGTATCGCCCCTTCGGCATCGACCCTCCCGCGTCGACCCGGAGCGTGAGATCGGCACGAGGCGACACCAGCGTCCACCCCGACGACCACCCCAGACCGTAGGCGGCCCGAGCAGGATTCCGGAGGAGACAATGGTGGACGGCGAGGACGATTCGGTCCCCGGCGCAGGTGAGGCCGCGGAGACCGGTACGGACTCTCCGCAGGATTCGCAGGAGTTCGGTCATGTCCCTGTCATGCTCGACCGCGCGGTCGAGATCCTCGGGCCCGCGATCGAGGCCGTCGGACCCGGCGGCGAGGGTGCGGTCTACGTCGACGCCACCCTCGGCCTCGGCGGCCACTCCGAACACTTCCTCGAGACCTATCCCGGTCTGCGTCTCGTCGGTCTCGACCGCGATCCCGACGCGCTGGCCATCGCACAGCGTCGTCTCGCCCGGTTCGCCGGCCGCACCGACTTCGTGCACACCCGCTACGACGGCATCGCCGACGCCCTCGAGAGCATCGGCCTCGACCGGGTGGGCTCGGTCCACGCCGTCCTGTTCGACCTCGGAGTGTCGTCCATGCAGCTCGACGAGGCCGACCGCGGCTTCGCGTACTCCAAGGACGCCCCGCTCGACATGCGGATGGACCCCACCACGGGCATCACCGCCGCGGACGTGCTCAACACCTACAGCCACGGCGATCTCGCCCGTATCCTGAGTACCTACGGCGAGGAACGCTTCGCCGGGAAGATCGCCTCGGAGATCGTGCGCACCCGCGCCAAGCAGCCCTTCCGCACCAGCGGTGAGCTGGTCGAACTGCTGTACCGCACGATCCCCGCCGCCACCCGCCGCACCGGCGGGCATCCCGCCAAACGCACCTTCCAGGCCCTGCGCGTGGAGGTCAACGCCGAGCTGGACTCGCTGCGCGCGGCGATCCCCGACGCCCTCGACGCGCTCGCGGTGGGCGGCCGCGTCGTGTTCATGTCCTACCAGTCGCTGGAGGACAAGGTCGTCAAACAGGAACTCACTCCGCGCGCGAAATCCCGCAGCCCCGAAGGTCTCCCGGTCGAACTGCCCGGAATGGGCCCCGAGCTGCGGATCCTCACCCGCGGTGCGGAACGGGCCGACGACCACGAGATCGAGGTCAATCCACGTTCGGCACCCGTCCGCCTGCGTGCTGCAGAACGAATCGCCAGGAGGTAACCGATGACCGTCAAGGTGCCACCTTCGCAGCGTCGGCAGCCCGGTCGATCGACAGCAGCACAACGTGCCTACCAGCGCCGTTCGCAGCGGGCCGCCCAGCTCGGCCTGTCGCCGACCGAGACGCGGGGCCGCCGGCTCGGCGGCGGGCGGGTGCGCACCCGGATCCCCTTCGTGGCCACCATCATCGCGCTGCTGGGAGTGGGCATGGCGGTGACGCTGCTGCTCACCACCCGCGCCACGGAGGACTCCTACGAACTCAGCGCGGCCCGCGCCTACAACGAGAGCCTCACCCAGAAACGCGCCGTGCTGCAGCGCGACGTGGAAACCGGCAACTCCGCTCCGGCCCTCGCGCTCGCCGCGGCCCGGCTCGGCATGATCCCCGCCGGTCAGGTCGCCCGCCTTGTCGTCGCCGAGGACGGCTCGGTGCAGGTCGTGGGCGATCCCGTGCCCGCCCAGGGCGCACCGCCCGCGCCGCTCGATCCGCCGGCCCGCGCCGACGCCCGGATCCAGACCCCGCTGGCCGGCAGCCCCGGCGCGGAGAGCCCGCGCCCCCTCGAGGACGTCCGCGAGGACGTGCAGGAGGGACAGCCGCGGCCGCGGTCCGTCGGCGACGACGGCCGGCGCGCCGCATCCACCGTCGAAGAGGGGCAGACCCCGGCGCCGGAGCCCGGCGCCACGCCGGAGGGCCCGGCTCCCGCACCGGCGGCGCCGGTCGCGGAACAATCGACGATCGTGAGCGAACTGCCGCAACCCGAGGCGCCCCGCAGCATCGCCCCCGGACAGACCGTGCCGCCGGAACCCGAGGACGGACTTCGGTGACCGATCGCTCCACCCCCGCCGCGCACCGCGGAGGCGACCCGCCCCCGCGCCGCGCGGCGTCCGTGCACGCACCACCACCCGCTCCGGCAAGCGCGACAGGACGGGGTTCCCCTACCGCAACCGGGTGGGTCGGGCCGTGATGTTCGGTGCGCTCGGCCTCGCCGTGCTGCAGCTGCTGTCGGTCCAGCTCGTGCAGGCACCGAGCCTGTCCGCGGAGGCCGCGAGCCAGCGCACCACCCGCCTCGTCGAACCCGCGACGCGCGGCACCATCGCCGACCGCAACGGCAACCCCCTCGCCTACACGATGGAGGCGAAGGCACTGACATTCCAGCCGGTGCGGGTCCGCAAGGAACTCGAGGAGGAACGCGCGAAGGATCCCTCCCTGCCCACGGTCCCGGAGTATCTCGACGGCGTCGCGACCGCCATCCACGACGCGCTCGGCGCCGCGGCGCCCAAGGAGGATCTGCTCGACCTGCTCGAGAGCGACGAGACGTTCGTGTACCTCGCGCGCGGCGTCGACCCCGGGGTGGCCGCGGAGATCGTCGACGAATACGACAAGGTCGGCACCGAACGTCAGGACATCCGCCTGTATCCCGGCGGCTCCCTCGCGGCGAACATCGTCGGCGCGACCGGCTGGGACGGCCACGGCCTGATCGGCCTCGAGGCGTCGATGGACGCGATCCTCGCCGGCACCGACGGCTCGTCCACCTACGACCGCGGCTCCGACGGCGCCGTGATCCCCGGCAGCTGGCGCGACCGGCAACCCGCCGTCGACGGCTCGTCGGTCGAGCTGACCATCGACAACGACCTGCAGTACCACGTGCAGCAGGAGGTGCAGCGCGCCAAGGACCTGTCCGGGGCGAGGAGCGCCTCGGCCGTGGTGCTCGACGCGCTGACCGGCGAGGTCCTCGCCATGTCCAACGACGGCACCTTCGACCCGTCGATCGGCGTGGCCAACAACCCGCCGGACGCGGAGATGGGCAATCTCGCCGTCAGCTCACCGTTCGAACCCGGCTCCGTCAACAAGATCATCACCGCGGCGGCGGCCATCGAGGACGGCCTGACCACCCCCGACGAGGTGCTGCAGGTGCCCGGCAGCATCACCATGGCCGGCGCGACCGTCAAGGACGCCTGGGACCACGGCGTCGTGCCCTACACCACCACCGGTGTGTTCGGGAAGTCGTCGAACGTCGGCACCCTGATGCTCGCCCAGCGCATCGGTGAGGACCGCTTCGCCCAGATGCTGGACCTGTTCGGCCTCGGGCAGCGCACCGAGGTGGGCCTGCCCGGCGAGTCCGCCGGTCTGCTGCCCAGCCGCGAACAGTGGTCGGGCGGCACCTTCGCGAACCTGCCGATCGGCCAGGGCCTGTCGATGACCCTGCTGCAGATGACGGCGATCTACCAGACCATCGCCAACGACGGCGAACGCATCCCGCCGCGGATCGTGCGGGCCACGATCGGGCCGGACGGGTCCCGCACCGAGACCGCCGTCCCGGATCCGATCCGGGTGATCAGCCCGCAGACCGCCGCGACCGTCCGCGACATGTTCCGCTCCGTCGTCCAGGACGACACGGGCAACCAGCGCGGCACCGGCACCGGCGCCGCCATCGAGGGCTACCAGATCTCCGGCAAGACCGGCACCGCCCAGCAGATCGATCCGAACTGCAAGTGCTACTCGAACTCGGAGTACTGGATCACCTTCGCGGGGATCGCCCCCGCCGACGATCCCCGCTACGTCGTCGGGATCATGCTCGACGCACCGACCCGCAGTTCCGACGGCAGCGGCGGGCAGTCCGCGGCACCGTTGTTCCGCACCATCGCGTCGTGGCTGCTGCAGCGCGACGCGGTCCCGTTGTCGACCGAGCCGGAGAGCAGGTTGATCCTTCAGATCGACTGACGATGTGCCCGGCTCCCCTCGGTAACCTGACACGTCGGTAACGTGACACGACGGGTACCCGCCCGGGACGTGCTCCCGGGGCCGGGGACAAGGGGCGAGACCCCGTGGACCGTTCGACGAGCCTGCAGCACGAGGCTGCAGCGAAGTGAGAGGAATCTGGTGCCTGTGCCATCGAGTCCGGATCCGTCTCCTCCGGAGGAGGGGCGGAGACCCGAACATCCACCGATGACGCAGCTCTCCGACCTCGCGGTGGCCGTCGGGGCGCACATCGAGATCGTGGGGGGCGAGCCGTCCCCGCAGGGCGACCTCGCGGTGACCGGAATCGACCTGCGCGCGCAGGGCATCCGCCCGGGCGACCTGTTCGCGGCGCTGCCCGGCGCCCACGCGCACGGGGCGTCCTTCGCCGCCACGGCCCTCGACCACGGCGCCGTCGCGGTCCTCACCGACGCCGCCGGCCGCGACCTCGTGGCCGCGGCGAGCACGCGACCGGTCCCGGTGCTCGTGCACCCCGATCCGCGTTCGGTGCTCGGCACCGCCTCCGCGACCGTCTACGGCCATCCCTCCCGGAGCATGCAGGTCATCGGCATCACCGGCACCTCCGGCAAGACCACCACCGCCTATCTCGTCGAGGCGGGCCTCGCCGCCGCCGGCCGCGCCACCGGTCTCGTGGGCACCGTGGAGACCCGCATCGGCGGCACCCGCCTGCCCAGCTCGCTGACCACCCCGGAGGCCCCGCAGCTGCACGCCCTGTTCGCGGTCATGCGCGAACGCGGCGTCGACACCGTGGTCATGGAGGTCTCCAGCCATGCCCTGGCGCTCGGCCGGGTCGCCGCCACCGACTTCGCCGTCGGGGCGTTCACCAACCTCTCCCAGGACCACCTCGACTTCCACAAGGATCTCGACGACTACTTCTCCGCGAAGGCCCGCCTGTTCGCGGCGGACTCGGCGGTGCGGGCCCGCCGCGCGGTGGTGTGCGTCGACGACGAATGGGGCGTCCGCGCCGCCGAGCTCGCCCGCATCGGTCGCGACGACCGGGACGCGGTGCGCACCGTCGCCACCGGCCGCGCCGCCGACTGGACCGTCACCGCCGACGAGTCGCTGGCCGACGGCACCCAGCGTTTCACCCTGACCGGGCCGGACGGCGTCGCCCGGCCGGGCACCGTCGGGCTGCCCGGCCGCTACAACGTCACCAACGCCGCGCTCGCCGTGGCGATCTGCGAGGCCGTCGGCGCGGACGTCGACGCCGCGATCCGCGGCATCGCGCACGTCGCCGTCCCCGGACGGGTCGAGCGCGTCGACCGGGGCCAGGACTTCCTCGCCGTCGTCGACTACGCGCACAAGCCCGCCGCGCTCGGCGCCGTCCTCGAGACGCTCCGCGCTGCCACCTCCGGCCGCATCGCCGTGGTGATCGGCGCCGGCGGCGACCGCGACCGCACCAAGCGGCCGATCATGGGGGAGGTCGCCGCCCGCGGCGCCGAACTGCTGATCGTGACCGACGACAACCCGCGCACCGAGAACCCCGCGGCGATCCGCGCCGCCGTCCTCGACGGCGCCTGGTCCGTCCCGGCCGGGGACCGCGGCGAGATCCGCGAACTCGGCGATCGCGCGGCCGCCATCGAGGCCGCCGTGGCCTGGGCACAGCCCGGGGACGTCGTCCTCGTCGCGGGCAAGGGCCACGAGACCGGGCAGGAGATCGACGGGGTGAAACACCCCTTCGACGATCGCGAGGTTCTCGCCGCAGCACTCGACAAGCGCCGAACCGCAGGACCCGACGGTCACCATCCGCCTGCTGCGGGCGGCACGCATCACGGAGGCAATGCATGATCCCGATGACACTGGCTCGGATCGCGGAGGTCGTCGGGGGCACCCTGCACGACGTCGCCGATCCGACGGTCGAGGTGACCGGAAGTGTCGAGTTCGACTCGCGCCGGGTCGGTCCCGGCGGACTGTTCCTCGCGCTGCCCGGCGCCCGCTCCGACGGGCACGACCACGCTCCCGCCGCCGTCGAGGCGGGGGCGGTCGCGGTGCTCGCCGCCCGGCCCGTCGGGGTCCCGGCGATCGTGGTGCCGCCGGTCGCGCCCACCGAGACCAACGCCCTCGCCCTCGAACACGACTCCGACGGCTCCGGCGCCGCGGTGCTCGCCGCCCTCGGCAGGCTCGCCCGCTCGGTGGTGGACACCCTCACCGAGTCGGGGCTGACCGTCGTCGGCGTCACCGGCTCGGCAGGCAAGACCTCGACCAAGGACATGATCGCCGCGGTGCTCGCGCCCCTCGGGGAGGTCGTCGCCCCGCCCGGCTCGTTCAACAACGAGCTCGGCCACCCGTGGACCGCGCTGCGCGCCACCGACTCGACCCGCTTCCTCGTCCTCGAGATGTCGGCGCGCGGCCCCGGCCACATCGCCGCCCTGGGCCGCATCGCCCCGCCGCGGATCGGTGTCGTGCTCAACGTCGGCACCGCCCACCTCGGCGAGTTCGGTTCGCAGGAGGTCATTGCGCAGACCAAGGGCGAACTCGTCGAGGCCCTGCCGAGCGCCGCCGACGGCGGCGTCGCGATCCTCAACGCCGACGACACCCTCGTCGCGAAGATGGCCTCGCGCACCACCGCCCGGGTGGTCACCGTCGGCACCGGCAGCGGAGCCGCCTACCGCGCCGAGGACATCCACCTCGACGAGCAGGCCCGCGCGAGCTTCACCGCCGTGCTGCCCGGCTCCGACGGACAGGAACAGCGGGTGCCCGTGCGCCTGGCCGTGCACGGCGAACACCACGTCGGCAACGCCCTGTCGGCGATCGCCGTGGCCGTCGAGTGCGGCGCCACCGCCGAACAGGCCGCGGCCGCCCTGGCCACCGCCGGGCCGGTGTCCGCCCACCGCATGGCGGTGCACACCCGCTCCGACGGCGTCACCGTCATCGACGACGCCTACAACGCCAACCCCGACTCCATGCGCGCCGCCGTCAAGGCACTGGTGACCATGGCCCGTTCCGGCGGCTTCCCGCGCCGCACCTTCGCGGTGCTGGGGGAGATGGGCGAACTCGGCGAGGACTCCGTCGTCGCCCACGACGCCATCGGCCGCCTCGCCGTGCGCCTCGACGTCACCCGCATCATCGCCGTGGGCGCCACCAGGCCCGTCCGGGGACTGTTCCAGGGGGCCGTGATGGAAGGATCCTGGGGTGAGGAGGCCAGTCACGTCCCCGACGCCGACGCCGCGATCGCTCTCCTGCGGGAAGAGCTGCAGCCCGGCGACATCGTGCTGGTGAAGGCATCGCAGTCCGTCGGTCTGTGGACGGTCGCCGACGCCCTCCTGGCCGACGATCCCGAACCGGGATCCGCACCCGACGACGACACCGACAGCGCTGTGAGGACGGAGGACGCCCGGTGAGACAGATCCTGTTCGCCGCGGGCATCGCGCTCGCCGTTTCGATCCTGCTCACGCCGGTTCTCATCAAGACGTTCTCCCGCCAGGGCTTCGGGCAGGAGATCCGCGTCGAGGGACCGCAGAGCCACCAGTCCAAGCGCGGCACCCCCACCATGGGCGGCGTCGCGATCCTCGCCGGCCTGTGGGCCGGCTACTGGGGGTCGCACCTGATCGGCATGGGCTACGACGCCGAGGGCCCCACCGCCTCCGGCCTGCTCGTGCTCGGCCTGACCACCGCGCTCGGCGGCGTCGGCTTCCTCGACGACTTCATCAAGATCCGCAAGCAGCGCAATCTCGGCCTGAACAAGACCGCGAAACTCGTCGGCCAGCTCGTCGTCGCCGTGGCGTTCGGCATCCTCGCGCTGCAGTTCGAGAACGCCGACGGGCTCGCCCCGGCCAGCACCGACCTGTCCTACGTGCGCGACATCGCGACCGTGTCGATGGGCTCGGTCGTGTTCATCCTGTTCGTATACCTGCTGGTCAGCGCATGGTCGAACGCCGTGAACCTCACTGACGGCCTCGACGGACTCGCCGCCGGGTCCATGGCCCTCGTGCTCGGCGCCTACGTGATCATCACGTTCTGGCAGTACCGCAACGCGTGCGCGGTCGAGCCCACCGCCGGCTGCTACGACGTGCGCGACCCGCTCGACCTGGCGCTGCTGTGTGCCGCGGGCGCCGCCGCCTGCATCGGCTTCCTGTGGTGGAACGCCGCCCCGGCGAAGATCTTCATGGGCGACACCGGTTCGCTCGCCCTCGGCGGCATGCTCGCCGGCCTGTCCATCACGACCCGCACCGAGCTGCTCATGGTGGTCATGGGTGCACTGTTCGTCGCGGAGGCCGCTTCGGTGGTCATCCAGGTCGCGGTGTTCCGGTCGAGCCGCCGCCGCGTGTTCCGGATGGCGCCCTTCCACCACCACTTCGAACTCGGCGGCTGGGCCGAGACCACGGTGATCATCCGGTTCTGGCTGCTCGGCGCGATCGCCTCGGCGATCGGTCTGGCCCTGTTCTACAGCGAATACCTCTCGGCGATCGGGGACTGACACGTGACCGACGAACTGGGGTGGCTCCGGGGACGGCGGGTGCTGGTCGCCGGCGCGGGAGTGTCCGGCCGCGCGACCATCGCACCGCTGACCGACCTGGGCGCCCGTGTCACCGTCACCGACCGCAACGAGCAGGCCCTCACCGAGTGCGCGGCCCTCGGCGCTGAGACCGTGCACCTCGACGCCCTCGTCGACGACGCCGACGCGGTGCGCGCATTCGCGCTGGTGGTCACCAGCCCGGGCTTCCCCCCGACCGCGCCGCTGCTGTCCCACGCCGCGGGCGCGGCGGTACCGATCTGGGGCGACATCGAACTGTCCTGGCGCATCGACCGGGCCGAGATCTACGGTCCGGCCCGCCGCTGGCTCGTGGTCACCGGCACCAACGGCAAGACCACGACCACCACGATGCTGCACACCATCCTCGAATCCGCGGGGCTGAGCAGCGTCGCCTGCGGCAACATCGGCCTGCCGGTGCTCGACGCCCTGCGCCGCGACGAGCCGCGCGCCGACGTCCTCGCCATCGAACTGTCGTCCTTCCAGCTGCACTGGGCGCCGTCCGTCCGTCCCGAGGCGGGCGTGGTCCTCAACATCGCCGAGGACCACCTCGACTGGCACGGCGGCATCGAGAACTACATCGAGGCCAAGCTCGGCGCGCTCACCGGCGCCGTCGGCGTCCTCGGACTCGACGACCCCATCGCCGGCTCGCTGAAGGATCGCTCCCGCGCGGTGTTCACCGTCGGCTTCACCCTGGGCCTGCCGAAGGAAGGTGAACTCGGTATCGACGGCGACCTGCTCGTCGACTGTGCCTTCGCCGACTCGGCCGTCCTCGCCCGGGTCGACGACGTCACCCCGCCCGGCCCCGCCGGACTGTCCGACGCGCTCGCCGCCGCCGCACTGGCCCGCGCCATCGACGTGCCGGAGGCCGCCGTGCACGACGGGCTGCGCCGGCACCGCGTCGGCCCGCACCGCGCCGCGCCCGTCGGCGAGGTCGACGGCGTCGGGTACGTCGACGACTCCAAGGCCACCAACCCGCACGCCGCCCGCAGTTCGCTGCTCGCATGCGACCGCGTCGTGTGGATCGCCGGAGGCCAGCTCAAGGGCGCCCGCGTCGACGAGCTCGTCACCGAGGTGGCGCCGCGTCTGGCCGGGGCGGTCCTGCTGGGCCGCGACGCCCCGGAAATCGCGGAGGCTCTCGCACGACACGCCCCGCAGGTCCCCGTCGTGCTGGTCGACACGCGCGACGATGAAGCGATGACGGGCACGGAAGCGATGACGGGCACGGCGGTTCCCGAGCACACGTCCGCGCGGCGCGTCGCGGCGCCGGGCGCGGACGGCCCGGCCGCGATGCGCCTGGTGGTCCGGGAGGCCGCGGCGCTGGCGTCGCCGGGGGACACGGTGCTGCTCGCCCCGGCGGCGGCCTCGCTGGACATGTTCTCCGGGTACGCCGAACGCGGCCGCAGCTTCGCCGAGGCGGTCGAGGAACTGCGCGGTGCGGACACGCACGGAGGCGGGACACCGCGGTGACCACACGGGCAGCGGCGACCTCTCGCACCGGAGCGACACGGGCCGGCAGCTCGAAGGGCACCGGCACCGCGAAGGGCACGTCCTCCGACGCGCCGGTGGCGGGCGTGCGCGCCCGTTTCGGCGCGTGGATGGCGCGGCCCCTCGCGTCGTTCCACCTCGTCGTGACCATCGCCGTGCTGCTCACCGTGCTCGGTCTGGTCATGGTGCTGTCCTCGTCGAGCGTCGGTGCGGTCGCCGCCGACGGGTCCGCCTACGGGCTGTTCACCTCCCAGGTGATCTTCGCGGCGCTGGGCATGGTGATCTTCTACGTCGCGCTGCAGATCCCCATCCGGCTGCTGCGCAGGTTCTCGTTCCCGGCCTTCGCCGTGTCCGTCGTGATGCTCGTGCTGGTGCTCATCCCGGGCATCGGCACCGTCTCGCAGGGCACCCGGGGCTGGTTCGTCATCGGTGGTATCTCCATGCAGCCCGCGGAGATCGCCAAGATCACCCTCGCCGTGTGGGGTGCGCACCTGCTCGCCTCCCGGCGCGGCGAGAACTCCACCCTGATGGAGATGCTCGTCCCGCTGATCCCCGCCGCGGTGATCGTCACCGGCCTGATCGTGCTGCAGCCCGACCTCGGCACCACGGTCTCGCTCGCGATCATCGTGCTCGCGCTGCTGTGGTACGCAGGCCTGCCCCTGAAGGTCTATCTCGGAACCCTCGGCGTCGCCACGATCCTCGCCGGCACCCTGGCCCTGACCGCCGGTTACCGCTCCCAGCGTGTGCGGGCCTTCTTCAATCCCGGTGAGGACCCGCAGGGCGCCGGCTACCAGGCCCGGCAGGCGAAGTTCTCCCTCGCCGACGGCGGTCTGTGGGGCCGCGGGCTCGGACAGAGCCGCGCCAAGTGGAGCTACCTGCCCAACGCCCACAACGACTTCATCTTCGCGATCATCGGCGAGGAACTCGGCTTCCTCGGCTGCGTCGCGGTCATCGGCCTGTTCGCGCTGTTCGCCTACGTCGGCCTGAGGATCGCGATGCGCTCGGTGGACCCCTTCCTACGGCTGTTCACCGCCACCGCCACCACCTGGATCATCGGCCAGGCGTTCATCAACATCGGCTACGTCATCGGCATCCTCCCGGTCACGGGCCTGCAGCTGCCCCTGGTCTCGGCGGGCGGTACCTCGACGGCGACGACCCTGCTCATGTTCGGCCTGATCGCCAACGCGGCCCGGCACGAACCCGAGGCGATCGCGGCGCTCCAGGCCGGTCAGGACGGCCGGTTCGCGCGGCTGCTGCGCCTGCGCACCCCCGAGCCCTACCGTCCGCCCGGTCGCGTCGGAGGGCGTACCGTCGGCGCACGGGCCTCCCGGTCCGACCGGGTCGGACGGCCCCGGCCGACGGCGGGGGCGACCCGGGCACGCCGGGAACCCGCGGCGCGGGGACGCCAGGAACCGACTGCGCGGGGACGCCAGGAACCGACTGCGCGGGGCCGCGGCGCCGCGGCGCGGGCCCAGGAGCCCAGGCAGGGCACCGGACGGACGCGGCGGGCCCAGCCGGCCCGCGAACCCGGCCGGAGCGGCCGGAACGGAACGAACCGCACGAATCGCGGAGCGAACGGACGAGGCGGAGAGCGAGGGAACCCTAGGTGAGTGGTCAGCGGCCGGCACTGTCCGTGGTGGTGGCCGGAGGTGGTACCGCCGGGCACATCGAACCGGCACTCGCGGTGGCCGACGCCGTCAGGGAACTCGTGCCCGACGCGCGGATCACGGCGTTGGGCACCGAACGGGGGCTCGAGACCACCCTGGTGCCGCGGCGGGGTTATCCCCTCGAACTGATCCCACCGGTGCCGCTGCCCCGCAAACCCACGGTGGACCTGCTGAAACTGCCCGGCCGCGTGGTCGCGTCGGTGCGCCGCACCCGGGAGATCCTCGACCGGGTCGAGGCCGACGTGGTCGTCGGCTTCGGCGGCTACGTCGCGCTCCCGGCCTATCTCGCGGCGGCCTCCGGCCCCCTGCGGCGGCGCCGCCGGATCCCGGTGGTGATCCACGAGGCCAACGCCAGCGCCGGCATCGCCAACAGGATCGGTGCGCTGCGCGCCGACCGGGTGCTCGCCGCCGTCCCCGGCTCGGGCATCGTGCGCCGCGGTGACGCGCAGATCGTCGGGATCCCGGTGCGCTCGTCCATCACGGGTCTGGACCGGGCGGCACTGCGCGCCGAGGCCCGCCGCCACTTCGGGCTGCCCGAGGAGGGACCCGTCCTGCTCGTCTTCGGCGGCTCCCAGGGGGCACGCTCGCTCAACGAGGCGGTCGCGGGCGCATCGCAGGCCCTCGCGGACGCCGGCATCGCCGTGCTGCACGCGCACGGCCCCAAGAACACCGTCGACGTCCCGGCCCATCCCGACCATGCGACGGCGCCCTACGTCACCGTGCCCTATCTCGAGCGCATGGACCTGGCGTACTCGGCGGCCGACGCCGTGGTGTGCCGGTCCGGCGCGATGACCGTCGCGGAGGTCTCCGCGGTGGGCCTGCCGGCCTTCTACGTCCCGCTGCCGCACGGCAACGGGGAACAGGAACTCAACGCCCGCCCCGTCGTGGCCGCGGGTGGCGGAACCATCGTCGCTGACGCCGACCTGGATCCCGACTACGTCGCGCGCGAAGTGGTGGCGCTGCTCCGCGACGAGGAACGTCTGGCCCGCACGGGCCGCAACGCGGCGGCCGCAGGCCACCGCAGCGCCGCCGACGAGATGGCGCGCATCGTGCTGGAGGTCGCCGGCGTGGAACCGAACAGGAGTGAACGATGAGTGCGCAACTGCCCGCTGAACTCGAGCGGGTGCACATGGTCGGTATCGGCGGTGCCGGGATGTCCGGCATCGCCCGGATCCTGCTGGCCCGCGGCGGCCAGGTCTCGGGATCGGACGCCAAGGAGAGCAGGGGAGTGCTGGCGCTGCGGGCGCGCGGCGCGCAGGTCCGCATCGGTCACTCCGCCGATGCGCTGGACCTGCTCGAGGGTGGCCCCACCGCCCTGGTGACGACCTTCGCCGCGATCCCCGACGACAACCCCGAACTCGTGGCGGCCCGGGAGCGGGGCATCCCGATCCTGCTGCGCCCCGCCGTCCTGGCCTCGCTGATGCGCGGACACCGCACCTTCCTCGTCGCCGGCACCCACGGCAAGACCTCGACGACCTCGATGCTCGTCGTCGCCCTGCAGCACTGTGGGTTCGACCCCTCCTTCGCGGTGGGCGGCGAACTCAACGAGTCCGGCACCAACGCCCACCACGGCAGCGGCGACGTGTTCGTCGCCGAGGCGGACGAGAGCGACGGCTCGTTGCTGCAGTACGAGCCGAACACCGTGGTGGTGACCAACATCGAGGCCGACCACCTCGACTTCTTCGGCACCCCCGAGGCCTACACGGCCGTCTTCGACGAGTTCGTCGCCCGCATCGCGCCGGGCGGCCTGCTCGTGGTGTGCCTCGACGATCCCGGTTCGGCGGCCCTCGCCGAACGGGTGGTCGCGCTCGGCCGCGACGACCTGCGCGTGCAGGGCTACGGCACCGTCGCGACCATCGGCACCGAGGACACCCACCGTGGTGTCCCGGTCGGTGTGCGGCTGCTCGGTTGGGAGGCCAAGGACGTCGGCGGGGTCGCCGAGTTCCAGCTCGCGGGAGAGGACTCCCCGCGCACCGTGCGGTTGTCGGTGCCCGGCCGGCACATGGCCCTCAACGCCCTCGCGGCCCTGCTCGCCGCGCTGGAGGCCGGCGCCCAGGTCGACGAGGCCCTCGAGGGGCTCGCCGGGTTCGGTGGCGTGCACCGGCGCTTCCAGTACACCGGCCGCGAGCACGGCGTGCGGGTGTTCGACGACTACGCCCACCACCCGACCGAGGTGCGTGCGGTGCTCGCCGCGGCCGCGGAACTCGTCGCGGGTGAACCGCTGCGCTACACCGAGACCGGCACCGAACGGCCCCGGGTGATCGTGGTGTTCCAGCCGCACCTGTACTCGCGTACGGAGACCTTCGCCACCGAGTTCGGGGAGGCCCTCGACCTCGCCGACGAGGTCGTGGTGCTCGACGTCTACGGCGCCCGCGAGGAGCCGATCCCCGGTGTCAGCGGCGCGCTCGTGGCCCGCGCGGTCACCAAGCCCGTGCACTACCAGCCCGATCTGTCCGCCGTGCCGCGGCAGGTCGCGCGGCTGAGCCGCCCCGGCGACGTGGTCATCACCATGGGCGCCGGCGATGTGACGATGCTGGGCCGGCAGATCCTCGACGCGCTGCACAGCAAGCCCGGCCGGTTCCGTCCGGCCGAGGCCCCCCGCCCGACCGGCACGGGATCGGAGCCCGCGAGCTCGTGACACCGACCACCGAGAGCGTGCGGGAACGCCGCGAGCGCAGCACCGCCCGACGTCCGTCCGGGCGGTCGGTGCACATGCGCACCGTCTGGATCGGGGCCGCGGTCGTCGCGGCGCTGCTCGGGGCGATCGCCGTGGCCTGGTTCTCGCCGCTGCTGTCGGTGCGGACCGTCGAGGTCGTCGGCAACGAACTGATCGGTCACGAGGAGGTGGTCGAGGCCCTGGCGGTGGCCGAGCGCACGCCGCTGCTGCAGGTCGACACGGCCGCTGCGGCGCAGCGGGTCGCCGCGATCCCGCGGGCCGCGTCCGCGCGGGTCCAGCGGGTGTACCCGTCGACGGTGCGGGTCACGGTCACCGAACGCGTGGCGACGGTCTTCTTCGAGGCCCCCGACGGCACCCACTCGGTGGACGCCGAGGGCGTGGACTTCGCCGTCGAACCCCCGCCGATGCTCACCCCGCGGCTGGTCACACCGAATCCGGGCACCGGCGACCCCGCGACCCGCGCCGCCGTGCAGGTGCTCGAGGCGCTGCCGCCCGAGTTGCGGGTGCAGGTCGCCACGATCGAGGCGCCCGGCGAGTCGGAGGTCTCCCTGATCCTCGCCGACGGGCGTGTCGTGGTGTGGGGCGGTGTGGACCGCTCCGACCGCAAGGCGGCGGTGATCGGACCGCTGCTGACCCGGCCCGGTGAGCGATTCGACGTCGCCAGTCCCGACCTGCCGACGGTGCGATGAGAGGATCGGTGAAATTCGTGTCTCTCGTTCGGCGCGTCCACTGGCTATTCCCGGTCCCGGTGCCATAGCGTTTCGCGCAGCCGGTACTTGACATAACCTTCAAGCTGTGGTTGAGGGTTTGCAGGTTCCCGGTACCAGGATGTAGCCGTGACACAGAGAACGTGACCGACAGCCAGCGTGACCCACAAGACCCAGCACCACCCGGAACTTCAGGAAGGCGAGAGCACATGACGCCCCCGCACAACTACCTCGCCGTAATCAAGGTCGTCGGTATCGGCGGTGGCGGCGTGAACGCGGTCAACCGCATGATCGAGCAGGGACTCAAGGGAGTCGAGTTCATTGCCGTCAACACCGACGCGCAGGCACTGCTCATGTCCGACGCCGACGTCAAGCTCGATGTCGGTCGCGAGCTGACGCGCGGGCTCGGCGCCGGCGCCGACCCCGAGGTCGGCCGCAAGGCCGCCGAGGACCACAAGGACGAGATCGAAGAGGTGCTCAAGGGCGCGGACATGGTCTTCGTCACCGCCGGTGAGGGTGGTGGAACCGGAACCGGTGGCGCCCCGGTCGTCGCGAGCATCGCCCGCAAGCTCGGTGCGCTCACCGTCGGTGTGGTCACCCGTCCGTTCTCGTTCGAGGGCAAGCGCCGCGGCAGCCAGGCCGACGCCGGCATCCAGACGCTGCGCGAGTCCTGCGACACGCTCATCGTCATCCCCAACGACCGGCTGCTCCAGCTCGGCGACGCCGCCGTCAGCCTCATGGACGCCTTCCGCTCCGCCGACGAGGTGCTCCTCAACGGTGTCCAGGGCATCACCGACCTCATCACCACCCCGGGTCTGATCAACGTCGACTTCGCCGACGTCAAGGGCGTCATGTCGGGCGCAGGCTCGGCGTTGATGGGCATCGGGTCGGCGCGCGGTGAGGGTCGCGCCATCAAGGCCGCCGAGGCGGCGATCAACTCGCCGCTGCTCGAGGCGTCCATGGAGGGTGCGCGCGGGGTGCTGCTGTCGATCGCCGGTGGTTCCGATCTCGGCCTGTTCGAGATCAACGAGGCCGCCTCGCTCGTGCAGGAGGCCGCGCACATCGACGCGAACATCATCTTCGGCACCGTCATCGACGATTCGCTCGGCGACGAGGTGCGCGTGACCGTCATCGCCGCCGGCTTCGAGGGTGGTGCGCCCGCCCGCCGTCCGGTGGAGGTCGGGCAGCACGGCCAGCACGCGCAGCAGCCCGCGCAGGGGCAGCCGCAGCAGCCGGCGGCCGCGCGTCCCGCCACCATCGGTGTCGGCACCGCCGGTGAGATCGGCCGCCCGCAGCACCACCGCGAGCAGGTCGACCCGAACCCGGTCCGCGAGCCCGCGCCCGTCAACACCGGTGGCCTGCCGCCCGCCGGCTCCGGGCCCGCGCCGGCTGCCCCGCGCAGCGTGGACATCGACGACGACGGTGACGACGACGTCGACGTGCCGATCTTCATGCGCCGTTGACCGCTCCGCACCGCGTGCTGCGCGCCCGCCGGGTCGTGACCACACGATCCGGCGGCGTGTCGGCACCCCCGTACGACAGTTTCAATCTCGGCGACCACGTCGGTGACGATCCGGCCGCGGTGGCCGCGAACCGGCGTCGTCTCGCCGACACCCTCGGCATCCCGCCGGAGCGGTTCGTGTGGATGGAGCAGATCCACAGCCGCAACGTCACCGTCGTCGACGGCCCGGTCGACGAACCGGTGCCCGCCACCGACGCGCTGGTCACCCGCGAGGTCGGGCTGGCCCTGGCGACCCTCAGCGCCGACTGCGTGTCGATCCTGCTGTCCGACGAGACCGCCGGGGTGATCGCGGCCGTCCACGCCGGTCGGATCGGGGCGCGTATCGGCATCCTGCCGCGCGTGCTCGACGTGATGCGTGATCTCGGGGCGCGCCCCGAACGGATCGGGGCGCTGCTCGGCCCGGCCGCCAGCGGCCGGCAGTACGAGGTGCCCGCCGCGATGCGCGACGACGTCGACAAGCACCTGCCCGGCAGCGCGACCCGCACCGTCCGCGGCACGCCGGGGCTCGACCTGCGGGCCGGTCTGCGCCGGCAGCTCGCCGAGCACGGTGTCACGGCCGTGACGGAGGATCCGCGCTGCACCATCGAGGACCCCTCGCTGTTCAGCCACCGTCGTGGTGCGCCGACCGGCCGGCTCGCCTCGGTGATCTGGCTCGAGGACGTGAGCGAGGAGGACGGGAAGTGAGCGCGGACGCACGCGCGGCGCGCCGGCAGGAACTCGCCGACCGGCTCGCCGCGGTTCGTGAGCGGCTCGACGCCGCGGCCCGCGCCGCCGGACGCGAACCCTCCGAGGTCGAGCTGCTGACCGTCACCAAGTTCTTCCCGGCCTCGGACGTGGTGCTGCTGCACGAACTCGGCTGCACCCGTTTCGGTGAGTCGCGGGAGCAGGAGGCGAGCGCCAAGATCACCGAGTTCCACGAGACCGTCACCGAGCCCGTCGAGTGGCACATGATCGGCCGGTTGCAGCGCAACAAGGCTCGCGCCGTCGCCCGATGGGCGCACACCGTGCACTCCGTCGACAGCGTCCGCCTCGCCCAGGCCCTCGACAAGGGGGTGCACAC
Organism: Rhodococcus sp. Z13; assembly: GCF_025837095.1. Classification (NCBI taxonomy): domain Bacteria; kingdom Bacillati; phylum Actinomycetota; class Actinomycetes; order Mycobacteriales; family Nocardiaceae; genus Rhodococcus; species Rhodococcus sacchari. The sequence goes on along the minus strand of NZ_CP107551.1, from coordinate 2,671,009 downwards.
CGCGCTCGAAGCGGGGGAGCGGACCACCCCCCTGCGGGTGTTGCTGCAGGTCAGCCTGGACGGCGACCGGGACCGCGGCGGCGTGGTGATCGAGGATCTGCCCGAACTCGTCGAGACGGTGGCCGGCTCGGAGGTCCTCGAACTCGGCGGGCTGATGGGGGTGCCGCCGCTCGGCTGGGAACCCGACCGCGCCTTCGAGCAACTGGCGCAGTGGCACGCCCGGCTGCTGCGCGACCATCCGGAGGCCCGCGAACTGTCCGCGGGGATGTCCGGTGATCTCGAACACGCGGTGCGCTGGGGCTCGACTTGCGTGCGTGTCGGAACGGCGGTGTTGGGCTCGAGGCCGTTAGCCTGAAGGGCATCCGCCGCGCGAGGGAAAGGCGATCGATGAGCACACTCCACAAGTTCAAGGCGTACTTCGGGATGGTGCCGCTCGAGGATTACGAGGACGAGTACCTCGACGATCCGCAGAGCGGGCGCCGCGAGCGCGACCGCGACTACGGCGACGCGCCGTACTCGGGGTACGCACCGTCGCGTCGCGACGAGTACGCCCCGGCACACCGCGACGAGCCGGTCCGCGAGTTCGAGCACGACGAGTTCGACGGCTACGAGCCGGCACCGCGCCCGGCCCGCGTCGAGCCCATCACCGCCCGCGGTGCCCGCCCGACGCCGGTCTCCGCCCGGGGTACCGCCCGCGCGTCCCTGGCCGCCGAGAGCCGTATCGATCGCTCCGAACCGCGCCGTGGTGGCCCGCTGTTCGACGAGGGAGGTCCGTTGTCGAAGATCACGACGCTGCGTCCCCGCGACTACAGCGAGGCCCGCACCATCGGCGAACGTTTCCGCGACGGCACGCCGGTCATCATGGATCTCGTCGAGATGAGCAACGCCGACGCCAAGCGTCTGGTCGACTTCGCGGCCGGACTCGCGTTCGCGCTGCGCGGCTCGTTCGACAAGGTCGCCACCAAGGTGTTCCTGCTGTCGCCCGCCGACATCGACGTCTCCGCCGAGGAGCGCCGCCGGATCGCCGAGACCGGTTTCTACAACCAGCAGTAGCGACCGACGGCCTTCCCTCAGGGCAGCGCCGGATCCGCGTGCCGCAACCGAATCCCGGTCCGCGGCGCGGGTCGGCATGTCCTCGCCGCGGGAGTGCTCCGACCGCTGTCCTCCGCGCCCACCGACACGCCCGGCCATGATGCAGATCACTGCAGGCCGGGCGTTTCGGTTTTGATCGGGTCGTCTCCGTCGGGCATTGTGGGCACGTGGCCGTATTCGAGGTGCTGTGGTTCCTGCTGTTCATCTTCTGGCTTCTGCTGATCGGGCGGATCATCGTCGAGTTCATCAGGACCTTCGCGCGGGACTGGAGACCGACCGGCTTCGTCGTCGTCGTGCTCGAGGCGATCTTCACGGTCACCGACCCGCCGGTGAAGCTGCTGCGGCGGTTGATTCCGCCGCTCAACCTCGGCGGGGTACGGCTCGATCTGTCCATCATGGTCTTGCTGTTCATCGTGTATTTCCTGATGGCCTTCCTGCCCCGCGGCGGCGCGGCGTGACCACGCCGCGCGGCGTCGTGTCGAGCCGTCCGGAGACTGCCGTGTGCCACAATGGAGTGCCATATACAGTGGGTTTCGATACGCGTGACGCACTGTCCATATCGCTGAACGCCTGCTTGACCGCTTACTCGACGCGTGAAGGGATCCTTCCATGCCGCTGACACCAGCTGATGTGCACAATGTCGCGTTCAGCAAGCCTCCGATCGGGAAGCGTGGCTACAACGAGGACGAAGTAGACGCCTTCCTCGATCTCGTCGAGCAGGAGTTGGCGAACCTCATCGAGGAGAACGCCGACCTGCGTCAGCGGGTGGCGGAGCTGGATCAGGAGCTCGCCGAGGCCAAGAAGGCCCGCGGTACCGCCACCGCAGCGGCGCCGGCCCCCGCGCCGTCGAAACCGGAACCCGCGCGGGTCGTGGAGACCCCGAAGCCGGAACCGGCCCCCGCGCCCGCTCCCGCCCCGGCGCCCGTCGCGGCACCGACCACCGATGCGAGCATGCAGGCCGCCAAGGTGCTGGGCCTGGCCCAGGAGATGGCCGACCGCCTCACCGGCGACGCCAAGGCCGAGGCCGAGGAACTGGTCCGCAACGCGCGGACGAACTCCGAGCAGCTCGTCTCGGACGCCCGCACCCGCAGCGAGGCGATGATCGCCGACGCCCGTCAGAAGTCCGACGCGATGCTCGCCGACGCGCGTACCCGTTCGGAGACCCAGCTGCGCCAGGCCAAGGAGAAGGCCGACGCGCTGCAGGCGGACGCCGAGAAGAAGCACACCGAGATCATGGCCACGATCAACCAGCAGCGCACGGTGCTGGAGGGTCGTATCGAGCAGCTCAAGACGTTCGAACGCGAGTACCGGGTGCGCCTGAAGTCCTACCTGGAGTCGCAGCTCGAGGAGCTCGAGCAGCGCGGTTCGGCGGTTCCCGTCGACGGTGGCCAGGAAGCGTTCAACCAGTCCAACTCGTCGTCGTCCTTCGGTTCGACGTCGTTCGCCAAGGGCAACAGCTGATCGTAGGCCCCCGGCCTGTGCTGTACCTCGGTAGAGGAGGGGCATCGTGCTCGTCGTCACGCTGGTACTCGCAGCGATCGGATTCGGTCTCCTCGTCATCGCGTTGATGACCGGTTCGGTCCTCTGGGCCTGGGGCTGCATCGTGGTGTGCGCCCTCGGTGGCGTGCTGCTGCTCGCCAGCGCTCTCGGTGGGCGCACCCCCACCGACGGCGACACCACCGATCCACGACCTGCATCGCGTCGGCGGTCGGACGGCCGGAATTCGTCCGACCGCTGACGCGTTCTAGAATGAGCGACAGCGAGTGACGCCGCGCCCCGAGCGGGCGGGAGCGGATCTCGACCCCGCCTCGCGGGGAAGGCAGTGATCCGGCCATCACCGGGGAGTCTTCCGGAAGAACGGCGACGCACCGCGTCGCTCAGTAGAACCGGACGGGTGGGCCCGTCACAGCCCGAACGAGTGGCCGTCCCGATCCGGGGCGCGCAAGCGGGGTGGTACCGCGGTGACCGTGCACGAGCACGGTGATCGTCCCCGTGCCGACACGTACGAAGCGTATCCAGGCACGGAGGAGCCACGCTGTGACCGAGAACCAAGCTGCGCCGGATCACACCGCCGCTACGACCGATTCCGCCGCGGGCGCCGGCGGCTACCCCCGCGTCGACTACGGGCTCGGGCGGGATTCGGGTGTCGACTTCCCGTCGCTGGAGGAGCGCGTTCTCGAGCAGTGGGCCGCCGACGGCACCTTCGAGGCCTCCCTGAGAAACCGTGACGGCGCCGAGGAGTTCGTCTTCTACGACGGCCCGCCTTTCGCGAACGGCCTGCCGCACTACGGCCACCTGCTCACCGGCTACGTCAAGGACGTCGTCCCGCGTTTCCAGACCATGCTGGGCAAGAAGGTGGACCGCCGTTTCGGCTGGGACTGCCACGGCCTGCCCGCCGAACTCGAGGCGGAGAAGCAGCTCGGTATCAAGGACAAGTCCGAGATCGACTCGATGGGCCTGGCCGAGTTCAACGCCTACTGTAAGCAGTCGGTGCTGCGCTACACCGGTGAGTGGCGCGACTACGTCACCCGTCAGGCCCGCTGGGTCGACTTCGACAACGACTACAAGACCCTGGACCTCGACTTCATGGAGTCGGTCATGTGGGCCTTCAAGTCGCTCTACGACAAGGGTCTGATCTACCAGGGCTTCCGTGTGCTGCCCTACAGTTGGTACGAGCAGACGCCGCTGTCGAACCAGGAGACCCGCCTCGACGACGCCTACAAGATGCGTCAGGACCCGGCGGTCACCGTCGACATGGTGCTGCGCGCCCCCGGCTCCGAGCTCGACGGCGTGTGCGCCCTGATCTGGACCACCACGCCCTGGACCCTGCCGTCCAACCTCGCGATCGCGGTGCACCCCGAGATCGAGTACGTCGCCGTGCGCGGCACCGACGGCAAGACCTATCTGCTCGCCCAGGACCGCGTCGGCCACTACGCCCGCGAGCTCGGCGACGCGCCGGAGGTCGTCGGCCGGTACCGCGGCGCGGATCTCGTCGGTCTCGCCTACGAACCGCCCTTCGATTTCTTCCTGGGCCGCGACAACGCCCACCAGGTGATCGCCGCCGACTACGTCACCACCGAGTCCGGTACCGGAATCGTCCACATGGCACCGGCTTTCGGTGAAGAGGACATGGAGTACTGCGAGCGCAACGGCATCGAGCTGGTGCAGCCGCTCGATCCGGGCGGCAAGTTCACCTCGATGGTGCCGCCCTACGAGGGCCTGCAGGTCTTCGACGCCAACCCGGTCATCATCAAGGACCTCAAGGCCGCCGGGAAGCTGCTGCGGCACGAGACCATCGAGCACTCCTACCCGCACTCGTGGCGGTCGGGCCAGCCGCTGATCTACATGGCGGTGCCGTCCTGGTTCGTGGCCGTCACCCGTTTCCGCGACCGCATGGTCGAGCTGAACAAGCAGATCACCTGGGTGCCCGAGCACATCCGCGACGGCCAGTTCGGCAAGTGGCTCGAAGGCGCCCGCGACTGGAACATCAGCCGGAACCGCTACTGGGGCAGCCCCATCCCGGTGTGGGTGTCGGACAACCCCGAGTACCCGCGCGTCGACGTCTACGGCTCGATCGACGAGCTCGAGCGCGACTTCGGTGTGCGCCCGACCGACCTGCACCGGCCGATGATCGACGAGCTGACCCGGCCGAACCCCGACGACCCGACCGGCAAGTCGACGATGCGCCGCGTCCCCGAGGTGCTCGACTGCTGGTTCGAGTCGGGCTCGATGCCGTTCGCGCAGGTGCACTACCCGTTCGAGAACCGCGAGTGGTTCGACACGCACTACCCGGGCGACTTCATCGTCGAGTACAACGGGCAGACCCGCGGCTGGTTCTACACCCTGCACGTGCTGGCCACCGCCCTGTTCGATCGGCCCGCCTTCAAGTGCGTCGCCGCGCACGGCATCGTCCTCGGCGACGACGGTCTGAAGATGAGCAAGTCGAAGGGCAACTACCCGGACGTCAACGAGGTGTTCGCCCGCGACGGCTCCGACGCCATGCGGTGGTTCCTCATGTCCTCGCCGATCCTGCGCGGTGGCAACCTCGTCGTCACCGAGCAGGGCATCCGCGAGGGCGTGCGGCAGGCGCTGCTGCCGCTGTGGAACGCGTGGAGCTTCCTGCAGTTGTACGCCTCGCAGCCGGGCACCTGGCGCACCGACTCGCCGCACGTGCTCGACCGTTACATCCTCGCCAAGCTTGCGCAGACCCGCGACGTCATCACCGAGGCGCTCGGGACCGTCGACATCGCCGGTGCCTGCGACGAGCTGCGGACCTTCTGCGACGCGCTGACCAACTGGTACGTGCGCCGCTCCCGGAACCGCTTCTGGGACGAGGACACCGACGCGATCGACACCCTGCACACCGTGCTCGAGGTGGTCACCCGCCTGGCGGCGCCGCTGCTGCCGATGGCCTCCGAGGTGATCTGGCGCGGACTGACCGGCGGCCGGTCGGTGCACCTGGCCGACTGGCCCGAGGCCGGCGACCTGCCGTCCGATCCGGCTCTGGTCGCCGCGATGGACGAGGTGCGCAGCGTGTGCTCGACCGTGCTGTCGCTGCGCAAGGCGAAGAAGCTGCGCGTGCGCCTGCCGCTGCCGCAGGTCACCGTCGCCACCCCGGGCTCCGGCCACCTCGATCCGTTCGTCGACCTCATCAAGGACGAGGTCAACGTCAAACGGGTCGTCACCACCGACGACGTCGAAGCCCACGGCAGGTTCGAGGTGGTCGTCAACGCCCGTGCCGCCGGCCCGCGCCTCGGCAAGGACGTCCAGACGGTCATCAAGGCGGTCAAGTCGGGTGACTGGACCGAGGCGGCGGACGGCACCGTCACCGCGGCCGGCATCGCCCTCCTCCCGGAGGAGTACACCCGCCGCCTGGTCGCCACCGAGCCCGAGTCCACCGCGGCCCTGCCCAACGGCAGCGGCCTGGTCGTCCTCGACACCACCGTCACCGAGGAACTCGAGGCCGAAGGCTGGGCCAAGGACCGCATCCGCGAGTTCCAGGACGCGCGCCGCAATCTCGGCCTCGACGTCTCGGACCGCATCACGGTGCGCTTCGAGGTGCCCGAGGACCGCGCCGAGTGGGCGGACCGCCACCGCGAGCTGATCGCCGGTGAGATCCTCGCGACCACCTTCGAACTCGGCGCCGTCGAGTCCGATCCGATCGAACTCGGTGAAGGGACCCGGGCGTCCATCGCCAAGGCGTGAACCGCCGCTGGGTCCTGCACCTGGACCTCGACGCGTTCTTCGCGTCCGCCGAGCAGCTGACCCGGCCGACCCTACGGGGTCGGCCGGTGCTCGTCGGCGGGCTCGGCGCGCGCGGGGTGGTCGCGGGCGCCAGCTACGAGGCCCGGCTGTACGGGGCGCGGTCGGCGATGCCGATGAGCCGCGCCCGGCGTCTCGTCGGCGCGGCCGCCGTGGTGCTGCCCCCGCGCGGGGTCGTCTACCGCGAACTCAGCGCCCAGGTGTTCGACACGCTGCGCGCCCGGGTGCCGGTCCTCGAGACGCTCTCGCTCGACGAGGCGTTCGCCGAACCCGCGGAACTCGCCGGCGCCGACGTCGACGAGGTCGAACGGTTCTGCACGCAGCTGCGCGAACACGTCCGCGAGCGCACCGGCCTGATCGCCTCCATCGGCGCCGGCTCGGGCAAGCAGATCGCCAAGATCGGCTCCGGCCTGGCCAAACCCGACGGGCTGCTGGTGGTGCGTCCCGAGGACGAACTCGCGTTGCTGCACGGGCTGCCGGTCCGGAAGCTGTGGGGGATCGGCCCGGTCGCCGAGGAACGCCTGCGCCGCCTCGGCATCGAGACGATCGGTGACCTCGCGGCCCTGCCGGTCGCCGAGGCCGCGTCGATCCTCGGCCAGACGGTCGGCCCGGGCCTGCACCGGCTCGCGAACGGGCACGACGACCGTCCCGTCGTCGAACGCGCCGAGGCGAAACAGGTCAGCGCCGAGACCACCTTCGCCACCGACATCGTCGCGATGCCCGAACTGCGCCGAGCCATCGCGGCATCGGCGCTGGCCGCCCACAACCGGCTGCGCAGCGACGGGCGCGCGGCCCGCACCGTCGTCGTCAAGCTCCGCAAGGCCGACATGTCGGTGCTGACCCGATCGTCGACGCTGCCCTACGCCACCGAGGACCTGCAGGTCCTCACCGTGGCCGCGCAACGTCTGGCCCTCGACCCGGTGGAGGTCGGACCCATCCGGCTGGTGGGTGTCGGCTATGCGGGGCTGTCCACGATCGCGCAGGACACCCTGTTCCCCGAACTCGACCGGGTGGCGGAGGGCGTCACCGACAGCACCGAGGACGACGCGCCGACGGCCCACGCGGCGCCCGATCCCGCCGCGCGGTGGCGGCCGGGCACCGACGTGAAACACCCCGAGTACGGGCACGGCTGGGTGCAGGGCGCCGGTCACGGTGTGGTGACCGTCCGCTTCGAGACGCGCACCACCGGGCCGGGACCTGCACGGACGCTCGACGAGAACGATCCGGATCTCGAGGGCGCGGATCCGCTCGACAGCCTGAACTGAAACGTGTTCCCGGTCTCCTCAGGGTTCTCTCACCACCGCCGGGTACTCTTGCGGGCGATCCGCTGCCGGATGACCGAGCACGACTCGTCGTGCACGACCGAACGAGAAGGACGAGAAGTTGAAGCTTCGCAAGATCACCGTCGCAACCGTGGCGCTCGCCGCCGCCCTCACGATGTCCGCCTGCAGCTCGGACGACGGAGACAGCACGACCACGACCACCGCGAAGACCACCACCAGCACCACCACCTCGGCCACCCAGGCCGCGGACTACCCGCCGGTGCCCACCGTCGAGGATCTCAACGCCGACCTCGCGCGCGCCTTCGACCTGAACGTCCCGGCCGCCGAGAAGACCGACCTCGTCCAGGGCGCCGAGGAGGATCCCGAGCTGATCAACATGGTCGCCCAGGCCGCCAACGACGCGGGCGTCCAGGTCACCGTCGTCGACGTCACCGACAACGAGAACGGCACCATCACCGCCGGTGTCGAGATGCTCCTCCAGGGCAGCGATCAGCCCTCCTTCGGCACGGTCGACTTCGTCGCCGAGGACGGCACCTGGAAGGTCTCGAAGGACTACGCCTGCTCGATCGTCGTGAACGTCGCGCAGCTGCAGTCCCCGGCCTGCGCCTGATACCGGTCCTCGTCCGGAAAGCCGGTGGCCGGCGCGGAATTCCGCGCCGGCCACCGGCTTTCCGGCATTCGGGTTCCCGTCACTCCTCGGGAGCGGACCAGGCGACCTGGTCGACCTGCGACTGCGACAGGCGCGTCGCCCCCACCGGGTCGACGTAGACCTGCTCACCCCGCACGATCAGCTCACCGCCCACCGGCAGCGGCCTCGCCGGGTCGACGGTCATCGTGCCGCGACCCGTCATCGTGTACTGCTCGATGTCGAGTTCGCCCTGCCCGTTGGGCAGTACCCAGATCGCGCCGCGGGGCGTCTGCTCGACCGTCACGTCGACGACGAGCCGGTCGCCGTCGCGCTCCACGAGCGTCGCGGTGCCCACCTGGTCGAGGGTGATCCCGGCGCTCATCACCTGCTGGTGGCTCTCCCACACCGCGCCCACCCCGATCTCCTCGCCGGGGAACGACACCATGCGGTAGACGGCCTGGTAGAACGCCTGCTCGATCGCCGACCGCGCGATGTTCGCCGCGTCCTGCGCCGGCGCGAGCCGCAGCGCGCTCACCGCGCCGTCCGGCCCGATCGTCAACCCGATCCCGGAACCGTCCGTCTCGGTCAGGGCCCGGTCGAGCGTCTCGTCGGGGGAACTCGCCCCGGACAGTGTGATGTCCACGACGGTGCTGGGGGAGTCGCCGGACACGGCGGCGGTGACCGTCGCCGCCAGCGGCAAGGTCAGCTCGGGGGTGGAGAAGTCCTGTTCCGGCTCGTCGCCGACCCGCTGGAACACCTCGGAGCGGGTGGTCAGCACGACCCGCTGCTCCACACCCTCCTGCGGGGTGATCCGCACCGCGGCGCGGGGCTCGGCACCGGGGTCGAGCACCGTCGTGGTCACGGCCGACACGGGCACCGTCACCTCCGTGGAGGTCGCCGCGGTGACGGCGGGAGCACCGTCCGAGGAGGCACCGCAACCGGTGACGAGAGCGGTGAGGGACAGGACGGCGGCGAGGGCACACGGCCCCGGCCGGGCGATTCTGGACAGCGCAGGCACGACACCCAGGGTAGCCACGACAGGAGGGGGAACCGTCGAGGTCGTCCCCGGTAGGGGATGATGGAACGGTGACGAACGAAGCATCCCGGCCGGACGGCGACCCAGCGGCGCCGGTTCCCGCCGGTCCGACCGAGCCCTCGGCGACCCCCGTCGGCCGCCGCAGACTGGGGACGCTTCTCCTCGTCGCGGTCGTCGTCTACGTCGCCGACCTGGTGACGAAACTGCTCGCCGTCCACTACATCGACCCCGCCGACCCGATCTCGATCGTCGGCGACACGGTCACTCTGACCCTGGTGCGCAATCCGGGCGCTGCGTTCTCGATGGCCACCGGCATGACCTGGCTGCTGACCCTCGTCGCGGTCGGCGTGGTGATCGGGGTGATCCGCATCGGCCGGACCCTGACCTCGGGCTGGTGGGCACTCGGCCTGGCCCTCGTGCTCGGCGGTGCGCTCGGCAACCTCACCGACCGGCTGTTCCGGTCACCGGGACCGCTGCAGGGCCACGTCGTGGACTTCGTGTCGGTCGGCTGGTGGCCGGTCTTCAACGTCGCCGACTCGGCGATCGTGTGCGGAGCGGTCCTGCTGGTCGCCCTGACGATCTTCGGCATCGAACCCGGCGGCGGCGCCGCGAAGGACGGCGACAGCCGGCGCACGCCGTCACCCGAAACGAGAAAGGAATCACGCCAGTGAGGGAAACCCGGGCGATGCCCGTACCCGACGGGCTCGACGGGATGCGTGTGGACGCGGGCCTCGCGCGCCTGCTCGGTCTGTCCCGGACCGTGGTCGCCACGCTCACCGAGGAGGGCTCCGTCGTCGTCGACGGCGCGCCCGTCGGCAAGTCCGACCGGCTCTCCGCCGGCTCGTGGCTCGAGGTCGTGCTGCCCGAGCCGCCCCGGCCGCTGACCATCGAGGCCAAGCCCGTCGAGGGCATGGAGATCCTCTATGCCGACGACGACATCGTCGCCGTCGACAAGCCGGTCGGTGTCGCCGCCCACGCGAGCGTCGGCTGGACCGGCCCGACGGTCATCGGCGGGCTCGCCGCCGCCGGCTACCGCATCTCCACCTCGGGTGCCCACGAGCGGCAGGGCATCGTGCACCGCCTCGACGTGGGAACCTCCGGCGTCATGGTCGTCGCGACCTCCGAACGTGCCTACACGGTGCTCAAGCGGGCATTCAAGGAACGCACCATCGAGAAGCGCTACCACGCCCTGGTTCAGGGCCACCCGGATCCGAGCAGCGGCACCATCGACGCCCCGATCGGCCGGCACCGCAGCAGCGACTGGAAGTTCACCGTCACCGCCGACGGCAAGCCCAGCGTCACGCACTACGACACCATCGAGGCGTTCCAGGCCGCGAGCCTGCTCGACATCCACCTCGAGACCGGCCGCACCCACCAGATCCGCGTGCACTTCTCGGCGCTGCGGCATCCCTGCTGCGGCGACCTCACCTACGGCGCCGATCCGCGCCTGGCCGCCAAGCTCGGCCTGGAACGGCAGTGGCTGCATGCCTGCTCGCTCGGGTTCTCGCACCCGACCCGCGGCCACTGGGTCGAGATCACCAGCAAGTACCCGCCGGACCTCGAGCACGCGCTCGCCGTCCTGCGCGACGGCTGACCGATGCGCCGTGCCCTGCCCTGGGTGGCCACCGCCGCTCTCGTGTTCGCCGTGCTCCTCGCCGGATGGTTCGCCCCGACGCGTCCCGCGGCGGTGGGCACCGACGCCCTCGGCCCCGACAACGGGGAGGTCGTCGCCGACTATCTCGCCCGCGCCGCCGACAGCCTCACCGCGGCGGGGACCGGGACCGGCGAGCACTGGGCGCTGGTGTCGTTCACCGAGCCCGTCGGCATCGACACGATCGTCGGCCTGTCCGAGGAGGTGCGGGTGGGGCAGGTGCTGTTCCGGGTCCCGATCGACCGCGTGCAGACCCCGCTGGTGCCCGTCGAGGTCCCGGCCGACGCGGAGGCGCTGCGCCGCGCCCCGGCGGTCGCGGCGGGCCGGCTGCGGCTGATCGAACAGGGCACCGAGCGCGCCGCCCGCGTCGCCGCGACCTCGGCCGACCGGCTCGCCGGCGGATGCGACTGCGTCGTCGGCGCGGTGGTGCGCGGCTCCGCCGACCGGTTGCGCGGCATCGCGGACGCCCCGGCGGTGCGCGCGGTGGAGGCGCTGCCGGCCGATGCGGTCGCCGGCCGGTTCTCGGTCAACCCCCTGCTGCCCACCCACGTCGACACGGTCGTCCCCGGCCGCGACGACGGCGAGCCGTGACCCGTCCGGCCGCTGCGGGAGGGCTGCCGGCCGGGTCGTAGGGTGGTGCGGTGAGTGACTCGCCGAACCGGACCGTCGTGCGCACCGGCGTGATGTGCGGGCTCGGGGCCTACGGATTGTGGGGTCTGTTCCCCGCCTATTTCGGGCTCCTCGACCCCTCGGGTTCCGTCGAGATCCTTGCGCACCGGGTGCTGTGGACCCTCGTGCTCATGGTCGTCCTGCTCGGTGTCACCGGGCGTCTGGACAGCCTGCGCACCCTGTCGGCCCGCACCTGGGGACTCGTCGCCGCGGCGTCCGCGGCGATCGCCGTCAACTGGGGCACCTACATCTTCGGTGTCGTCTCCGGCCGCGTCGTCGAGACGGCGCTCGGCTACTTCGTCAATCCGCTCGTGAGCGTCGTGTTCGGGGTGCTGTTCTTCCGGGAACGCCTGAGCCGGGCGCAGATCCTGGCGCTGACGCTGGCGGTCTGCGCAGTGGTGGTCATCACCGTCGACTACGGCCGGCCGCCGTTCATCGCCCTCACCCTCGCACTGTCCTTCGCGTCCTACGGGGTGCTCAAGAAGATCGTGCCGCTGGACCCGCGCACCTCCCTGGCCGGGGAGGGGGTGGTGGCGGCGCCCTTCGCCCTCGCCTACGTGATCTTCCTCGCCGCTACGGGCACCGGCACCTTCCTCGGACACGGCACGAACCACACCCTGCTGCTCGTCGCGGCGGGCGCTGTCACCGCCGTCCCGCTGCTGCTGTTCGGTGCCGCCGCGCAACGCGTGCCCCTCGCGACCCTCGGGATGCTGCAGTACCTGACCCCGAGCCTGCAGATGGTGTGGGGTGTGTGGGTGCTCGGCGAGGACATGCCGGCCTCCCGGTGGATCGGATTCGTGCTCATCTGGATCGCCCTCGCCGTCTACAGCACGGACGTGTTGCTGAGGTCGCGTCGCGGGCGTGCCCCGGTCACTTCGGACACCGGCGCGGCTTAGACTCGTCTCTGCCCACAACATCCCGGGAGAGGCACGCGTGGCTGACTCGTTCGTTCATCTGCACACCCACACCGAGTACTCGATGCTCGACGGTGCGGCCAAGGTCGGACCGTTGTTCAAGGAGGCCGAACGTCTGGGGATGACGGCCGTCGGCATGACCGACCACGGGAACATGTACGGCGCCAGCGAGTTCTACAACGTCGCCAAGAAGTTCGGCATCAAGCCGATCATCGGCATCGAGGCGTACGTCGCCCCCGAGTCACGGTTCTCCACCAAACGCGTCCAGTGGGGCGACCCCAGCCAGAAGTCCGACGACGTCTCCGGTTCCGGCGCCTACACCCACATGACGATGGTGGCGGAGAACGCCACCGGCCTGCGGAACCTGTTCAAGCTGTCGTCGCTCGCGTCCATCGAGGGCCAGCTCGGCAAGTGGGCCCGCATGGACGAGGAACTCATCGCCCAGTACCACGAGGGGATCATCGCCACCACCGGCTGCCCGTCGGGCGAGATCCAGACCCGGCTGCGCCTGGGCCACGACCGCGAGGCGCTCGAGGCCGCCGCGAAGTGGCAGGAGATCTGGGGCAAGGACAACTTCTTCCTCGAGCTCATGGACCACGGCCTGTCCATCGAACGGCGGGTGCGCGAGGGCCTGCTCGAGATCGGCCGCAAGCTCGGGATCCCGCCGCTGGTCACCAACGACTGCCACTACGTCACCAAGGACGCCGCCGCGAACCACGAGGCGCTGCTGTGCATCCAGACCGGCAAGACGCTCTCGGACCCCACCCGCTTCAAATTCGACGGCGACGGCTACTACCTCAAGTCGGCCGAGGAGATGCGCGAGCAGTGGGACCGCGAGGTACCGGGGGCGTGCGACAACACCCTGCTCATCGCCGAGCGTGTCGAGTCCTACGACGAGGTGTGGACCCACCGCGACCGGATGCCGATCTTCCCCGTCCCGGAGGGGGAGACGCAGGCGAGCTGGCTGCACAAGGAGGTCATGCGCGGCCTCGACCGGCGCTTCCCCGGCGGCCCGCCCCGCGAGTACGTCGAGCGCGCCGAGTACGAGATCGGCGTCATCAACCAGATGGGCTTCCCCGCCTACTTCCTCGTCGTCGGCGACCTCATCAACCACGCCCGCGAGGTCGGCATCCGCGTCGGCCCGGGCCGTGGTTCGGCGGCCGGTTCGCTCGTCGCCTACGCGATGGGCATCACGAACATCGACCCGATCCCGCACGGCCTGCTGTTCGAGCGATTCCTCAACCCCGAGCGCGTGTCGATGCCCGATATCGATATCGACTTCGACGATCGTCGCCGCGGTGAGATGGTGCGCTACGCCACCGAACGGTGGGGCAGCGACAAGGTCGCGCAGGTCATCACCTTCGGCACCATCAAGACCAAGGCCGCCATCAAGGACGCCGCCCGCGTCCAGTTCGGCCAGCCCGGTTTCGCCATCGCCGACCAGATCACCAAGGCACTGCCGCCGCCGATCATGGCCAAGGACATATCGGTGTCGGGCATCACCGACCCGAGCCACGAGCGGTACAAGGAGGCCGCCGAGGTCCGTCAGCTGATCGAGTCCAACCCGGACGTCAAGAAGATCTACGACACCGCGCTCGGCCTCGAGGGCCTGATCCGCAACGCCGGCGTGCACGCCTGCGCAGTGATCATGTCGTCCGAGCCGCTCATGGACGCGATCCCGCTGTGGAAGCGCGCCCAGGACGGCGCCATCATCACCGGCTGGGACTACCCCTCCTGCGAGGCCATCGGCCTGCTGAAGATGGACTTCCTGGGGTTGCGCAACCTCACGGTCATCGGCGACGCCATCGAGAACATCAAGGCCAACCGGGGTATCGACCTCGATCTCGACACCCTGCCGCTCGACGACCCGGCGACCTACGAACTGCTCGCGCGCGGCGACACGCTCGGCGTCTTCCAGCTCGACGGCAGCGCCATGCGCGACCTGCTGCGCCGCATGCAGCCCACCGGCTTCGAGGACATCGTCGCCGTGCTCGCGCTGTACCGGCCGGGTCCGATGGGCATGAACGCCCACAACGACTACGCCGACCGCAAGAACGGGCGGCAAGAGGTCAAGCCGATCCACCCCGAGCTCGAGGAACCGCTCAAGGACATCCTCGCCGACACCTACGGCCTGATCGTCTACCAGGAGCAGATCATGCAGATCGCTCAGAAGGTGGCCGGTTACTCGCTCGGACAGGCAGACCTGCTGCGCCGCGCGATGGGTAAGAAGAAGAAGGAGATCCTCGACGAGGCCTACGACGGCTTCGCGCAGGGCATGAAGGACAACGGCTTCTCGCAGGCGGCGATCACCGCGCTGTGGGACACCGTTCTGCCCTTCGCCGGCTACGCGTTCAACAAGTCGCACGCCGCTGGCTACGGCCTCGTCTCGTTCTGGACCGCCTACCTCAAGGCGAACTACCCCGCCGAGTACATGGCCGGTCTGCTCACCTCCGTCGGCGACGACAAGGACAAGGCCGCGGTCTACCTGTCCGACTGCCGCAAGATGGGCATCACCGTGCTGCCCCCGGACGTCAACGAGTCGCAGGTCGACTTCAACGCCGTCGGCGAGGAGATCCGCTTCGGTCTCGGTGCCGTCCGCAACGTCGGCGCCAACGTCGTCGCGTCGATCATCAAGGCACGCGAGGAGAAGGGCCGCTACACCGACTTCTCCGACTACCTCAACAAGATCGACACGGTGGCCTGCTCCAAGAAGGTCACCGAATCCCTCATCAAGGCAGGCGCGTTCGACTCGCTCGGGCATCCCCGCAAGGGTCTGATGCTCGTGCACGCCGACGCCATCGACGCAGTGATGAGCACGAAGAAGGCCGAGGCCATCGGCCAGTTCGACCTCTTCGGCGGCGCCGACGCCGACGAGTCGGTCACCTCCGTGTTCAACGTCCGCATCCCCGACGAGGAATGGGACACCAAGCACCGCCTGGCGCTCGAACGGGAGATGCTCGGCCTGTACGTCTCCGGGCACCCGCTCAACGGTGTCGAGCACGTCCTCGCCGCGCAGGCCGACACCCAGATCCCGGCCATCCTCGAAGGCGGGATCAAGGACGGCACACAGGTCACCGTGGGCGGCATCCTCGCCTCGGTGAACCGCCGCATCAACAAGAACGGCCTGGCTTGGGCGTCGGCTCAGCTCGAGGACCTCACGGGTGGCATCGAGGTGCTGTTCTTCCCGCAGTCCTACGCCGTCTACGGCATGGACGTGGTGGAGGACTCGGTGGTGCTGGTCAAGGCACGCGTGTCCATCCGCGACGACCGGATCTCGCTGATCGCCAACGATCTCGCCGTTCCGGATCTGTCGCAGATCGGCACCGTCAAGCCGGTCTCGGTGTCCATGCCCACGCGGTTGTGCACCCCCGACAAGGTCGGTGCCCTCAAGAACGTGCTCACCCGCCATCCGGGCACGGCCGACGTGCACGTGCGGCTCATCACGGGCAGCAAGGTCACCGTCCTCAAGCTCGACGACAGCCTGCGCGTCGAACCGTCCTCGGCGCTCATGGGTGATCTGAAGGCGCTGCTCGGGCCGGGCTGCCTCGCCGGCTGACCGGTCCGCCGCGTGGCGCGAGGGCCTCGGCCGGCGCCGCGCGGGTCGAACGGCGTGCCCGGAGCCGGGCCGCCTCGTTCACGTGAGGTCGGGCGGTGGAGGGTGCTGCGTCAGGAGCGGAGCCCGTACCGCCGGATCCGGCGGGCCCACCACACCACGACGGTCACCGCTGCGGCGCCGAGCACGGCGGTCTGCGCGGTGCCGGTGATGACGAGGAGCGCGAGCAGGGTGAGGAACCCGACGGCGAGGGCCTCGAGCTTGTACAGCGGCCAGATCGTGCCGGCGATGTCCACCCCGTCGGTGGTCACGGACCGCATGCGGGTGTCGAGGACGGACATTCGGGTACACCTCCTGCGCTCGGCCGACCGGGGAAAATCTTCCTTCAGGATAGACGTATCGGTGAGTTCGGGCCACCGAACTTTCGGTCGGGAGTGAAAGTGATCACCGGACGGTGTTCACTGGTCGGTATGCCTCTGGACGGACAGTACGAACCCAGCCCGATGGAGTGGAGCGCCGCGCAGGTCGAGGAGTACGAATCCTCCGGCGGCACCCGCGGCACGACCCTCGAGGGCCGGCCCGTCGTCATCCTGACGACGCGCGGCGCGAAGACCGGCAAGCTGCGCAAGATCCCGCTCATGCGGGTCGAGCACGACGGCGCCTACGCGGCCGTCGCCTCGCTGGGCGGCGCCCCGAAGAATCCCGTCTGGTACCACAACGTCGTCGCGAATCCCCAGGTCGAACTGCGCGACCGCACCGAGGTGTGGGACATGCGGGCCCGCGAGGTCCACGGCGAGGAGAAGGCACTGTGGTGGGAACGCGCGGTCGCCGCCTTCCCGCCCTACGCCGACTACCAGAAGAAGACCGACCGCGAGATCCCGGTCTTCGTGCTCGAACGGATCGAGGAGGCGTAGCGCGGGGGCCGTGGCTCCGGAGAGGAAGCGCCCGACGGGATGCTGCGCGGCGCCGGAACCACCTGCCGCCCCGCGAATGCGGGTCCCGCCGTGTCCCGCGATGCGGGGAAGTGGCAGCATTGACGGGTGACCTCCACTTCGCGAACCGCAGAATCCACACCCGTCACCGCCGTGCCCTGCGCGGCCGACATCGATGTGGCTGCCGAGCGAATTTCCGAGGCGGTCGCCCCGACTCCGCTCGAACTGTGCCCGCGCCTGTCCGCCCTCACCGGGGCGAACGTCTACCTCAAGCGTGAGGACCTCACCCGCGTCCGCTCCTTCAAGCTCCGCGGCGCCTACAACGCCATGGCCCAGCTCGGCGAGGCCGAACGCGCCGCCGGTGTGGTCACCGCCAGCGCCGGCAACCACGCCCAGGGCGTTGCCTACGCGTGCCGCACCATGGGGATCGACGGCCGCATCTACGTGCCCACCCGCACCCCCAAGCAGAAGCGTGACCGCATCCGCGCCCACGGCGGCGACCGGGTCGAGCTGATCGGCGTCGGCGACACCTTCGACGCCGCTGCCGCGGCCGCGGCAGCCGATGTCGCCCGCACCGGCGCGACGATGATCCCGCCCTTCGACGACTCCCGCACCGCCGCCGGCCAGGGCACCATCGCCCGAGAGATCCTCGAACAGCTCGACGGCGACCTCGACGTGCTGCTCGTCCCCGTCGGCGGCGGCGGTCTCCTCGCCGGCATCGCCGCCTATCTGCGCGAGCGTTCGCCGCGCACCTCGCTCGTCGGCGTCGAACCCGCAGGTGCCGCGTCGATGACCGCCGCGCTGGTCGCCGGGGGACCGGTGACCCTGCCCGAGGTCGAGCCGTTCGTCGACGGCGCCGCCGTCAAACGTATCGGCGACGTGCCCTACGCCGTGGTGTCGCAGCTCGGTGTCGACGTCGTCACCCATTCGAGCCTGCCGCTGGTCGCGACGTTGCGCCGCGAGGGCCTCGGCCGTGCCCCCTTCGGCATGACCCAGATCGACGAGGGTGCGCTGTGCACCACGATGCTCGACCTGTACCAGAACGAGGGCATCATCGCCGAGCCCGCCGGTGCACTGTCCGTCGCCGCGCTCGACGAGGTGACGGTACAGCCGGGGGCGAACGTGGTGTGCATCGTCTCCGGCGGCAACAACGACGTCTCCCGCTACGGCGAGATCATCGAGCGGTCGCTCGTCCACCGCGGCCTCAAGCACTACTTCCTCGTGGACTTCCCGCAGGAGCCGGGCGCACTGCGGCGTTTCCTCGACGAGGTGCTCGGCCCGGACGACGACATCACCCTGTTCGAGTACGTCAAGCGCAACAACCGCGAGACCGGCGCCGCGCTGGTGGGCATCGAACTCGGCTCCGCCGAGGATCTTCCGGCGCTGCTGCACCGGATGGAGGTCTCACCGATCGACTCGCAGCGGCTCGAGCCGGGATCGCCGGCCTACCGCTACCTGACCTGACCGCTCCGGTGCCTCACGCTGACGCCTCCGGGGCCTCGAGCACCACGAACGAGTGCCCCGGGACGTCGACGGCCGACCCGGTGTGGTTGACCACCGGCTCGTCCCACCACAGCAGCGGCCGTCCACCCACCGGCACGGTGACCGTCTCGGGGCCGAGATTGCAGGCCACCCGCAGGTCGCCGCGGTGTACGACGATCCACCGCTCGTCCTCGTCGTAGGTCACGTGCACGTGCTCGATCCAGGGGTCGGTGAGCTCGCACCGGTCGCGGCGCAGCGCGATCAGGTCGCGGTAGCAGGCCAGCAGCCGGGCGTGTCCCTCCTCGTCGCGCTCGTCCCAGCGCAGCTTCGATCCGAGGAAGGTCTCCGGATCCTGCGGGTCGGGGACGTCCTCGGCATCCCAGCCGTGCTCGGCGAATTCGCGCCGGCGTCCCTCGACGACCGCCGCGGCGAGTTCCGGCTCGGGATGCGAGGTGAAGTACCGGAAGGGGGTGCTCGCACCCCACTCCTCGCCCATGAACAACATCGGTGTGTAGGGGGAGGTGAGGACGAGCGCGGCCTTGACCGCGAGCTGTCCCGGGGTGAGATACGCGCTCGGCCGGTCGCCGAGGGCGCGGTTGCCGACCTGATCGTGCGTGCACGTGTACGTCACGAGAGAGCTTGCGGGCGTGCGCCGTACGTCCAGCGGGCGGCCGTGCACGCGACCGCGGAAGGTCGAGTACGTGCCGGCGTGGAAGAAGCCGTGCCCGAGCGTGTAGGCGAGACATTCGAGCGATCCGAAGTCCCCGTAGTAGCCCTGCCGCTCCCCGGAGACCGCAGCGTGGATCGCGTGGTGCACGTCGTCGGCCCACTGCGCGTCCAGCCCGTACCCGCCACCGGAGCGCGGTGTGACGATGCGCGGGTCGTTCAGGTCGGATTCGGCGATCAGCGTCAGCGGGCGCCCGAGATGCGCGGAGAGCCGGAACGTTTCGACGGCGAGTTCCTCGAGGATGTGGGTGGCGGTGTGGTCGACGAGGGCGTGCACCGCGTCGAGGCGCAGGGCGTCGATGTGGAATTCGCGGAACCACCGCAGCGCGTTGTCGAGGACGTAGCGGCGCACCTCACCGGAACCCGGGCCGTCGAGATTGACGTTGTCGCCCCAGACCCCCGGCGCCGCAGCGAGATAGGGGCCGAACCGCCCGAGATGGTTGCCGGACGGGCCCAGATGGTTGTAGACGACGTCGAGGACCACGCCGAGGCCACGCGCGTGCGCCGCGTCGACGAACCGTTGCAGCGCGTCGGGGCCGCCGTAGGGTTCGTGCACCGCGTACCACAGCACCCCGTCGTAACCCCAGCCGTGCGTGCCGTTGAACGCGTTGAGGGGCATCAGTTCGACGAAACCGACGCCGAGATCGACGAGTTCGTCGAGCCGGGCGATGGCCGAGTCGAGGGTGCCCTCCGGGGTGAAGGTGCCCACGTGCAGTTCGTAGACGATGCTGCCCGCGAGTTGCCGTCCCGTCCAACCGTGGTCGGTCCACGCGGAGGCGTCGACCTCGTGCAGGCAGGACGGCTCGTGCACGCCGTCGGGCTGGCGGGGGGAGCGGGGATCGGGCAGCACCGTGTCGGTGTCGTCGTCGAGCACGAAGCCGTAGCGGGTGCCCGGACCGGCGTCGATCGCGGCGCGCCACCAGCCGTTCTCGTCGCGCTGCATGGGATGCAACGTGCCGTCGGCGAACAGGCGGACGTTCGACGGGCGCGGGGCCCAGACCTCGAAGGTGTGCACGTCACCAGCATGCCGTGTGCCCCGGTGTGGCGCAGCGGTTGCGGACCGGAAGTAGCGCAACGGTACCGGCGATTTTGATGCAGCGGTACTGCACTCGATACTGGAGGAGTGAACCCGAAGCCCGAACGCGCACGTCGCCGCTACACTTCACCGCTCCGGGAGGAGGCCGCGCGCCGGACCCGCACCACCATCCGGGACGCCGCGGCCCGGCTGTTCGTCCGCGAGGGCTACGTCAGCACCACCGTCAGGCACATCGCCGAGGAGGCCGGTGTCGCCGTCCGCACCGTCTTCAGCGCGTTCCCCGGCGGGAAGGCGGAGATCTTCCGCGAGGCCCTCGATCACGCGGTCGCCGGGGAGGACGACCGGCAGCCCGCCGGTGGGTCCGGATCGGGGCACTCCGAGGAGCCCGTCAGCGATGTCGACCTCGTCGTCGAGCAGGTGGTCGGCTACGGCGCCGCGATGCTCGAACGCGCCGGCGGTCTGCTCATGACCTCCGTCGAGTCGTCCGGCGCGGATCCGGACATGCGGCGCTTCGCCGCCGACGACGCCCGCGCGACCGCCGAGAACGCCCGCACCCTCGCCGAGGGTTTCGGGCACGCCGGCTGGCTGCGGGAGGACGTCACCGTCGAGCACGCCGCCGACGTGCTGTTCACCCTCAGTTCCCCGCAGGTGCACGCCCTGCTGCGGCGCGACTGCGGATGGGACGTCGACCAGTACCGCCAATGGCTCGCCCGCACGCTGCGCACCACGCTGCTGCGCGGTGGTGAGGGTGGGGCCGGTCAGTCCTCGGCGCGGTCGTCGAGATAGAGCCAGTCGCCGTTCTCGCGGACGAACCGGCTGTGCTCGAGCATCGACCCGGGGATGCCGTTCTCGGTCCAGTGCGCCCGGAACTCGACCGTGCCGCTGGTGTGGAGGAAACCGCCTCCGGTGCTGTGCAGCACCTCGAGGCCCGTCCAGCGCTGTTCCGGATCCAGTTCGAGGGACCGGGGTCGCGTGGACGGATGCCAGGTGCGCAGCAGGTGGGCGGTGTCGCCGACGGCGAAGGCGGTGTACCGCGAGCGCATCAGACGCTCGGTCGTCGGGGCGCTCTGCCCGTCCAGCAGCGGGCCGCAGCACTCCCCGAACGGAACCCCGCGACCGCACGGGCAGGGCGAGGAAGGAGGGGGTGCGGCGCTGCGTCTGCTCATGCGCCCATTGTCTACGGGAGGCCGAGGGTGAGGGACGCGGGGGAGGGCGCGAAAGATGTTCGCGGACCTCACGCTTGCGGGGCATTTCTGGTGGAGAATGCCGATCATGAACGCGCAGCGCTATGTCGGGGTCGTGGGGCCGGGTGAGGCCACGCCCGAACAGCGACGGATCGCCCGTCAGGTCGGAGGGCTCCTCGCCGGCCGCCGGGCGGTCGTGGTCACCGGTGGTCTCGGCGGGGTCATGGCGGCGGCCTGCCGCGGGGCGATCGAGGCCGGGGGCACCACCCTCGGGTTCCTGCCCGGTGAGGACCGGGCCGACGGCAACCCGTACCTGACGATCGCCGTGCCCACCGGGCTCGGGGAGATGCGCAACGCGCTGATCGTGCGCAGCAGCGACGCCCTGATCGCGGTGGGCGGGAGCTGGGGCACGATGAGCGAGATCGCGCTCGCGGTCCGCACCGGGGTCCCGGTGATCTCCATCGGCGGCTGGCGCATGCCCGCCGGTGGGGTGCTCGACGTCGAATCCCCGGCCGAGGCCGTCGAATGCCTGCACGCGTTGTTGTGGCGGAAGGATCCCGTCTGACCCATCCTCGGCCGACGGCACCCCGGGTCCGCACCCCGCAGCGGAATGACAAGTCCTCTTGACATAAAATGACAAGTCGACTTTACTTTTTTCCGTGACCGGAGTTCCGCGACACAACAGAGTGCGTGAGTTCAGGCGACAGGCCGGTCTCACGCAGGCCGCTCTCGGAGACGCTGTCGGTGTCAGCCGGCAGAGCATCGTCTCCACCGAGAAGGGTGACTACGCGCCGAGCGTGTACCTCGCCCTGCGGTTGGCCCGCACCCTCGACACCACCGTCGAGGCCCTGTTCCCGCTCGGCGAGGAGGATTCCCCATGACCGCGTTCTACAAGGCCGCCCGGTTCGTCGGCGATCTCGACGACGACTTCTACCGCGACGAACGTCAGCGCGACGTGTGGAACGAGGCGTCGGCCGTGGGATTCCAGCTGTCCCAATGGATCGCGCTCGTCGCCGCCGCCGTCCTGCCCTGGATCGCCGGCCGGCCGGGCGCGTGGACGGCCCTGGGCATCCTGATCGCCTGGTTCGTCGTCTCGGTCGTCACCCAGCTGTATGCGCGGCAACGCGACGTCGACCTGTACCTCACCGCGAACGTGTGGCGGCCCCGTGCCGTCGCCGGCGCGGCCCTCTATCTCGTCGGTATCGCCGGGATCTTCGTGCAGCTGCGCTACGGCGACGGTGTCGACAACGACCCCGCCACCTGGGCCGGCCGCATCGCCGGCGCGGCGACCGTCCTCGTGATCTTCGCGGTGTTCGTGGTGTGGAACCGGCGCCGCACCGAACGGCGGCTCGACGCGGAAGAGGGCCTCGAGGACTGAGTCCGGCCTACCGCGCCCGGTCCTCCCGCACCAGCGCCGCGACCGGCAGCGGAGACAGCAACTCCGCCAACCGGACCCGCCCGCTGAAGGTGCGGCCGGTCAGCGCCTCCGACCACCGACCCTCGGGTAGATCCACCACGGTGTCCCGCCACCCGGTGCGCGACAATGCAACCGTGCGCCGCGACGCCAGCGCGAGCACGTCCGGATCGTCCGGCGTCGGCCCCCGGCCGAACGCCAGCAGATGCTCGGCGGCCGGACCCGACGCGAGGATCGGCACGTAGGCGCCACCGACGAAACTCGCCGGCCGCTCCCGTCGCAACCGCAGCGCGGAGCGCACCACCGTGAACTTCGCCGGGGCCGCCTCGGGATCGTCGAGCAGACGGCGCCGGGCCTCGAAGTCCACCGGCCGCCGGTTGTCCGGGTCGACGAGGGAGTCGTCCCACAACTCGGTGCCCTGGTAGACGTCCGGGATGCCGGGGCCGAGCAACTGCAGCAGTTTCTGCCCCAGCGACACCGCGGAGGTGTGCGGCTCGAGGACGCGGACGAACTCGGTGAGCTCGACACCGACCGGGCCGTCGCACACCGCGTCGATCCACCGCGCGACCGCTTTCTCGAACTCCTCGTCCACCTCGGTCCAGGTTGTCCGGGTCCCGTTCTCCCGCAACGCCTTCCGTGCGTAGGCGTGCAGCCGTTCACGGAGTTCGCCGGTCACGGCACCATCGAGCGGCCACACCCCGACCAGGGTCTGCCACAGGAACAACCCGATCGCGGGATCCGGGGCGGGCTCCGCGGAGTTCCATCCGTCGAGGCGCCGGGTCCATTCCTCGGGCACCTGCGAGAGCACTCCGATGCGCGCCCGCACGTCCTCGCTGCGCTTGGTGTCGTGGGTGGACAGGGTCGTCATCGTGCGGGGCCAGTGCCGGGCCCGCTGCGTCCACGCCAGATGGAACTCGGCCGGGGAGATCGCGAACCGCCCCGGATTCCCACCGACCTCCTGCAGCGAGATCAACCGCGCCGCACGGTAGAACAGACAGTCCTCCACCGCCTTCGCCGTCGCCGCACCGCACACCTGCCCGAACCGCACCGCTGCCTCACCCCGTACCGCCATCGCCCGCGCGAAGACGGTCAGCGCGGGGGACAGGGACGGGATCGACCGGGCCAGATCCCCGGCGACCCGCGGTGTCAGCGTGCTCAACGGCGCATAGTCGGCGCGGTAGACCGGCAGCCGCGCCGCCACCCCGATCACCGCCTCCCGCAGCTCCTCGTCGGAACAGTCGGTGGCGCCGGTGTCGCGGCGGAGCGCCCGCACCAGCCGCCGCACCTCCGGTGCCAGACCGTTCTCGAGCACCCAGCGCTTGAGTTCGCGTTCGCGGACCTCGAGCCACGCCGCGTCCCCGTCCACCCCCGCGACGATCCGCGACAGGGCGTTGAGCTCGGCCTCGCCGTCGGGGTCGACGAACACCGCCGACAGTTCGGCGAGCGCGTCGTACCCGGTGGTCCCGTCCACGGGCAGGGTCGCGTCCAGCGGTTCGCCGTCGCCGAGGATCTTCTCGATCACCAGCCACCGATCCGCCCCCATCAGCTCCCGCAACCGCGCGAGATAACCGGCCGGGTCGGCCAGCCCGTCGGGATGATCGACGCGGATCCCGTCCACCAGCCCGTCGGTGATCCACGATCCGACCTGCTCGTGCGTCGCGTCGAACACCGCCGGGTCCTCCACCCGCACCGCGGCGAGATCGTCGACGGTGAAGAACCGGCGGTAACCGATCAGCCCCGAGTTCCACGCCACCAGCCGGTAGGACTGCCGGGCGTGTACCTCCTCCCCGGTGCCCTCGTCGGTGCCGGGCGCGACGGGGAAGCGCTTGTCGTAGTAGGCGAGCATCGGCTCGTCACCGGACCGGTCGACGGTCAGCTCCCGCACGTCCTCCTCGGATCCGAGGACCGGCAACGCGATCCGGCCGTCCGCGCCGTTGTCGTCGGCGAGGTCGAGATCGAAGAACGACGCGTGATGCGAGTCGCGGCCGTGCTTCAGCACGTCCCACCACCACGCGTTCTGTCGCGGATCGGCGACGCCCACGTGGTTGGGGACGATGTCGACCACCAACCCCATCCCGCGCGAACGCGCTTCCCGCGCCAGCCTTTCCAGCCCGTCACGGCCACCGAGTGCATCGGAGACCGTGGTGGGATCGACCACGTCGTAACCGTGTGTGGAGCCGGCGGTCGCCGTCAGTACGGGGGAGAGATACAGGTGGGAGACCCCGAGCGCGTCGAGATAGTCGAGCAGGGTGACGGCGTCGTCGAAGGTGCACGCGTCGCCGCGCAGCTGGAGGCGGTAGGTGGACAGCACCGCACCCGTGTTCCCCGCTCCGGCGCTCCTCACACGCGCATCCGTCATCGGGTCCTCCGCAGCACCAGTACCGAGCGCGCCTGCACCCGGACGGGCTTACCCGCGGTGACGGTCTCCTCTCGCAGTCCGTCGGGTACATCGGTGTCGAGCGCCACCGTCCACTCCTCGGCGTGGGGGCCGTCCGGGGTGACGAAGTCGATGGGTTCGTGATGGGCGTTGAAACACATCAGGAACGAGTCGTCGACGACGCGCTGCCCGCGCTGGTCGGGTTCGGGGATGCCCTCGCCGTTGAGGAACACCGCGAGCGACTTGCCGAACCCGCTGTCCCAGTCCTCGGGCATCATCTCGTCGCCGCTCGGGGTGCGCCACGCGATGTCGCGGGACTGGTCGCCGCTGCGGATCGGCCGGCCCTCGAAGAAGCGGCGGCGCCGGAACGCCGGATGCTCGGCCCGCAAAACGATCACGTTGCGGGTGAACGCCACCAGGTCCGCATTCGTCTCTGCGAGCGACCAGTCCACCCACGACAGTTCGTTGTCCTGGCAGTATACGTTGTTGTTGCCCTGCTGGGTGCGCCCCAGCTCGTCGCCGTGCGCGAGCATCGGGGTGCCCTGCGACAGGATCAGCGTCGCCAGCATGTTGCGCTGCTGGCGCCCGCGCAGCGCGAGCACCTCCGGATCGTCGGTGGGGCCTTCCACCCCGCAGTTCCACGACCGGTTGTGCGACTCGCCGTCGCGGTTGTCCTCCCCGTTGGCGTCGTTGTGTTTCTCGTTGTAGGACACCAGGTCCGCGAGGGTGAACCCGTCGTGGGCGGTGACGAAGTTGATCGACGCGCCCGGCCGGCGCCCGGTGTCCTCGTACAGATCCGACGAACCCGTCAGCCGCGACGCGAACTCCCCGAGGGTGGCCGGCTCGCCCCGCCAGTAGTCGCGGACCGTGTCGCGGTACTTGCCGTTCCACTCCGTCCACTGCCCGGGGAAGTTGCCCACCTGGTAGCCGCCCTCCCCGACATCCCACGGCTCGGCGATCAGCTTGACCTGCGAGACGACCGGATCCTGCTGGACCAGATCGAAGAACGCCGACAGCCGGTCCACGTCGTGCAGCTCCCGCGCCAGGGTGGAGGCGAGATCGAACCGGAAGCCGTCCACGTGCATCTCGGTGACCCAGTAGCGCAGCGAGTCCATGATCAGCTGCAGGGTGTGCGGGTGGCGGGCGTTGAGACTGTTGCCGGTGCCCGTGTAGTCCATGTAGTACGCCTTGTCGTCGTCGACGAGGCGGTAGTAGGCGGCGTTGTCGATTCCTCGGAAGCAGATGGTCGGGCCGAGATGGTTGCCCTCGGCGGTGTGGTTGTAGACCACGTCGAGGATCACCTCGATGCCCGCCTCGTGGAAGGCGCGCACCATCGCCTTGAACTCTGCGACCACCGCGCTCGGCTTGTTCGACGACGAGTACTCGGCGTGCGGGGCGAAGAACCCGAAGGTGTTGTACCCCCAGTAGTTGCGCAGCCCCTTGTCGAGGAGCACCTGGTCGTGCATGAACTGGTGCACCGGCATCAGCTCGATCGCGGTGACCCCCAGGGAGAGCAGGTGGTCGATGATCGCCGGGTGCGCCAGACCCGCATAGGTGCCGCGCATGTGCTCGGGGATGTCGGGATGCGTCGCCGTCATACCCTTGACGTGCGCCTCGTAGATGACCGTCTCGTTGTAGGGCCGGCGCGGGTGCCGGTCCGTCGCCCAGTCGAAGAAGGGGTTGATGACGACGGTGGTCATGGTGTGGCCGAGGGAATCGAGGCCGGGCAGATCGGCCCCCGAGACCGCGGGATGCTGCGCCTCGTCCGCCTCACCGGCATCCTCGCCGGCCCCCTTCTCGGAGGTGCCGGGCAGCGGATAGGAGAACAGCGAGGAGTCGCCGTCGAAGGTACCGTCGAACGCCTTGCCGTACGGGTCGAGCAGCAGTTTGCTCGGATCGCACCGGTGGCCGTTGGCGGGGTCGTAGGGTCCGTGCACCCGGTAGCCGTAGCGCTGGCCGGGGGAGACGGTGGGCAGATAGGCGTGCCAGACGTATCCGTCGACCTCCTCGAGCGGGATCCGGGTCTCCGTTCCGTCCCGGGAGATCAGGCACAGTTCGACCTTCTCTGCGATCTCGGAGAACAGGGCGAAGTTCGTGCCCGCACCGTCGTAGGTGGCCCCGAGTGGATACGGGGAACCCGGCCACACTTCGATGACTTCGGGCAGATCCTCGGTGGTGCTCGCGTCGGTGGTGGGCTCCATGTCGCCACACTAGCCTTCTCGGAGCGTTCGCTCGGGGTGAGTGCGTCACCACCATCCCGTGAGCGGGCCGAGCCGCTCGCCGAGCTCGGGCGTCATCGTCCGCACATAGGTGGTCGTGAGGTGGTTCTCGTCCCGGTAGATCAGGATGTTGCCCTCCACCGCGCGGCACAGATCCTGCCGGCAGAACAGGTCGGACATGTCGATCAGCGACACCGACGGCAGGTGCGCCGACGCCGCGATCGCCGGGTCGACCGGGTCGAGGGCCTCCTCGCGCGGCACCCCGCACGACTCGGCGGTGCCGCCCCCGGCGAGGCAGTCGGCCGCCCGATAGGCCACGCCGTCGCGGAACAACCACGGGTTGTCGCGGATCGCGATCACCGGGATGCCGTGATCGGCGAGGGTCTGCCACAGGTCGACGTACCAGAACGGGGTGAAGTCGCCCGGTCCCTCACCCTCGTCCTTGGTGCGGGTCGAGGTGGTGAACACGTAGTCCGGCGGATCGGCGCGCAGTTCGGCGAGCACCGCCGTCGACCAGGTATCGCACTCGACCGTGGGGGAGTCCTCCACCAGCGGCGCGAGAGGATCGGACAGCGGACAGCCCACCTTGAGGTAGGTGTCGAGCCGGAAGTTGTGCTCGATGCCGAGGGCGTCCAGCGCGGCGAGCCAGTGCTCCGAGTGCGAACCCCCGACGAGGACCATCCGCCGGGTCGCCAGCGGATCCCCGTAGGTGCAGGTCAGCGGGGAACGGTTGGTGTGCTGGGCGATGCAGTTGTCCAGGGTCGCGGGCGGTAGGTCCAGATGCGCGACCTGCAGCGGCGGCTGGATCGGTTGCGGGTCGGCCTGGACCGCCGGGTCGAACACCGCCGCCCCCGGATACAGGTCCGCGGGCAGCTCCGCCGTGTGTGCGAGGGCCTGCGAGGCCCGGTCGATGTGGACGCCCCACAGATTCGCCGCGGCGAACAGCGCCACCGCCGTGACGGCCACCGCGCTCACCAGCGCGGTCCGTGCCGAGCGCGGCGGCTCGGTGCGGCGGAGCGGTTCCTCGAGCCACCGCGTGGAGGCCTCCGCGAGCAGCAGCGACACGACGACGACACCGAGGCCGCCGACGAGTCCCGCCGACGGGTGCTGCCGCACCACGAGGTAGCCGATGAGGATCGGCCAGTGCCACAGGTACAGGGCGTAGGCGATCGCGCCGAGCCGCAGCAGCGGCCGCGAGGACAACACCCGGGCGGTCGGGGTGTCGGGTGTCGTGTCGCCCGGCGCGGCGCCCGCGACGATCAGCGCCATCGCGGCACCCACCGGCACCAGCGCCCACGGGCCGGGGAACAGGGCGTTGCCGTCGAGCAGGAACCCGCACGACAGCAGCACCGCGAGGGCGGCCACACCGAGCGCGATCCGCGCCCAGCGGGGCAGCCGCAGCCACGGCACCACGCACGCCAGCAACCCGCCGAGGGTCAGCTCCCACGCGCGGGCGGCGCTGTCGTAGTACAGCCACGACTGCGGGTGCTCGGACACCGTCGCGTAGGTCAGCGACGCCGCGGTCAGCGCCGCCAGCAGCACGGCGAGCACCGGCCGGACCGGCAGCGACCGGCGGCGCAGCAGCCAGGCCACGGCGAACACCACCACCAGCGCCGCGAGATAGAACTGCCCCTGCACCGCGATGGACCACAGATGCTGCAGGGGGCTGACCATCGGATCGGCCGCGAGATAGTCGCTGCCCGACCGCGCCAGATGCCAGTTCTGGAAGAACAGCAGCGACGCGCCGGTCTCGTCGGCCACCCGGAACCACTGCGTCGACGGCAGGATCACCGTCGTCGCGAGCACGGTGACGGTCAGCACGAGCACCAGCGGCGGCAGCAGGCGGCGGCCCACCCTCCGCACCACCGGCACCGGATCGAGGGCCGCACCGGACTCGGCTGTGCGCAGCAGGGTACCGACGAAGAAGAAGCCGGACATCGCCAGGAAGACGTCGACGCCGCCGGAGACCCGGCCGAACCACACGTGGAAGACCACCACCAGGGCGATGGCCAGACCGCGCACGCCGTCGAGATCGGCGCGGCGGGCGGGCTTCGCGCCCGGTGCCGGTACAGCACTCCCGAGATCGTGTCCCGAGGTGTGGACGGACATGGAAGCGCATACCCTCCGGCAGTCGTGCGTAATCGGTGGCGTCGGGCGGCGTGGCAGGGCCGTCCCCCGACGGTGTTACCGGTGAGTTCGAGTCACGGCAACCCGGGCAGACTACGCGGCCGCGAGCCGCGGAGGCCAACCGCCTACAGTCGGGGCGTGAGCACCTCAGGACTCCCGGCCGACCGGATCCGCAGCCTCGACGCGCAGCATCTGTGGCATCCCTACGGCGCCTTTCCGGCCGCCACCGAACCGCTGGTGGTCGACCGAGCCCACGGCACCCGGCTGGTGCTCGCCGACGGACGCGAGCTGGTCGACGGCATGAGTTCGTGGTGGGCCGCCGTGCACGGCTACCGGCATCCGGTGCTGGACACGGCGGTGCGCGACCAGCTGGAGAAGATGAGTCACGTCATGTTCGGGGGTCTCACCCACGCCCCCGCCGCGCGGCTCGCGGAACTGCTCGTCGACCTCACCCCCGCCGGGCTGGACACGGTCTTCCTCGCCGACTCGGGCTCGGTGTCGGTGGAGGTCGCGGTGAAGACGGCGGTGCAGTACCAGCGTGCGATCGGTCGTCCGCGGCGCCGCCGGCTGCTCACCTGGCGTGGCGGATATCACGGCGACACCTTCGCCCCGATGAGCGTGTGCGACCCCGAGGGCGGCATGCACGCGCTGTGGACCGACATCCTCGCCCGTCAGGTCTTCGCCCCCGCCCCGCCCGCGGCGTTCGACCCCGACTACGTCGCCGCCTTCGAGGAGATCCTCGTCGCGCACGTCGACGAGCTCGCCGCCGTCATCGTGGAGCCGGTCGTGCAGGGCGCCGGCGGGATGCGCTTCCACGAGCCACGCTACCTGCGGGAGCTGCGCCGGATGTGCGACGAGCACGGCCTGGTGCTGATCTTCGACGAGATCGCCACCGGTTTCGGCCGCACCGGCGAACTGTTCGCCGCCGACCACGCCGGGGTGTCACCTGATGTCATGTGCGTCGGCAAGGCCCTGACCGGCGGCTACATGACCCTCGCCGCGACGCTGACCACCCGGGCGATCGCCGAGGCGATCAGCGCGGGGGAGGGTGGCGGCATCATGCACGGCCCGACCTTCATGGGTAATCCCCTCGCGTGTGCGGTCGCCGTCGCGGCGATCGAACTGCTGCTGTCGCGGGACTGGCGCGCCGAGGTCGCGGCACTGCAGACGGGCCTGGAGACCGGGCTCGCCCCCGCCTGCGACCTGCCCGGGGTGACGGACGTGCGGGTGCTCGGCGGCATCGGCGTCCTCGAACTCTCCGAACCGGTGGACATGCGGACGGCGACCGCGGCCGCCGTCGGCGCCGGGGTGTGGCTGCGCCCGTTCCGCAACCTGATCTACGCGATGCCGCCCTACGTGTGCAGCGCCGACGACGTCGCCACCATCACCACGGGGATGCTCGCCGCGGCCCGCGCGCAGGCCGGGGTGCGCACCCCGGCCTCCTGAATCCGCTCGGTCGGCGGTGCCCCTGCGCCGGCTCAGCCGGTCGTCGCGAACCCGGCGATCGCCTCGGCCACCTGCTTCGGGCCGGTGACGTGCGCGACGTGCGCGTGCCCGGGGAACTCGACGAGCCGCGTGGCCGGCAGGACGGCGCGCAGCGCCGCGGTGGCCTCGACGTGGTGCCGCGCGATGCGGCCACCGAACAGGAAGAGGGTCTCGGCGGTGACCGGCGCGTATCGCGTCACGTCCGGTCCGAGCGTGTCGATCACGCGCAGTTCCCGCACCCAGGTCGGGGTCAGTGCCGCCATGGGCGCCCACATCGGGGTGCGGCGCAGCCCGGCGACACTCTCCTCCGGTACCTGCAGGATCTCGGTCATCGCGATCGTCGGCGCCCGGTCGGGATCGCTCTCGGCCACCGCCGCCGCGTCCGCCGACCGCACGTGCAACTCCTCGATCACCGACTGCTCCTCACACCGGGACGTCCCCCGTCTCCGGGTCTGCCGGACCGCTCGAGCCCAGCGGGCGACCGTGCCGGGATGACGCCTTGAACGGTGTTCAAGTATGGTCTCGGGTCATGACCGCACACCCCGGCCTCGCCTGGCTCGACGACACCGCCGCGGCGCGCCGCGCCGCAGGACTGCACCGCGAACCGGTCGCCCGCACCTCCGGCTCGGCGATCGTCGACCTGGCCTCCAACGACTACCTCGGCCTGATCCGCCACCCCGAGGTCCTCGCCGGCGCCACCGCGGCGCTGCGCCGCTGGGGCGGCGGATCCACCGGATCACGGCTGGTCACCGGCACCACCACCGAACACGAACTGCTCGAACGCGAACTCGCCGAGTTCACCGGTGCGGAGAGCGGACTGGTGTTCTCCAGCGGCTACGCCGCCAACCTCGGCGCGGTCACCGCGCTGTCCGGCCGCGACGCGCTCGTGGTGTCCGACGCCGGTTCCCACGCCTCGCTCGTCGACGCCTGCCGGCTCTCCCGCGCCCGCGTCGTCGTGACCCCGCACAACGAGGTCGACGCCGTCGCCGCCGCACTCGCCGCGCGCACCGAACCGCGCGCGCTCGTGCTCACCGACTCGGTGTTCAGCACCGACGGAGACCTCGCCCCACTGCGCGCACTGCACCGCGTGTGCCGCGCGCACGGGGCGTTCCTGCTCGTCGACGAGGCTCACGGAGTGGGAGTCCGCGGTGCGGGGGGCCGCGGACTCGTCCACGAGGTGGGCCTCGCCGGCGAGCCCGACCTGATCGTCACCGCCACCCTGTCGAAGTCGCTCGCCTCCCAGGGCGGTGTCGTGCTCGCCGACGGGCGGATCCGCGAACACCTCGTCGACACCGCCCGCACCTTCATCTTCGACACCGGGCTCGCGCCGGCGGCGGTCGGTGCGGCGCGCGGCGCCCTGAAGGTGCTGCGCGCCGAACCCGAACGTGCCGCGGCGGTCCTCGACCGCGCCGCCGACCTCGCCCGCATCACCGGGGTCGTCGCCCCGCCGTCCGCAGTGGTCTCGGTGGTCCTCGGTGAACCGCAGGTCGCCCTCGACGCCTCCCGCCGGTGTCGCGACCGCGGCGTCCACGTCGGCTGCTTCCGGCCGCCGTCGGTGCCCGCCGGCACCTCCCGGCTGCGGCTGACCGCCCGGGCGAACCTCACCGGCGACGACCTGGCTCTCGTCGACGAGGTGCTCACCGACGTGCTTGCGGGAGCCCACGCGTGAGCGTCCTCGTCGTCACCGGCACCTCCACCGATGTCGGCAAGACCGTCGCCACCGCCGCGCTCGCCGCCGACGCCCGCGCCGCCGGCCTGCGGGTCGCGGTGTGCAAACCGGCGCAGACCGGGGTGACCGACGATGCACCCGGCGACCTGCGCGAGATCCGGCGCCTCGCAGGTCCGGACGTCGACCTCGTGGAACTCGCCCGCTATCCCGACCCGCTCGCCCCCGACACCGCCGCGCGGCGCAGCGGCCGTCCGCTGCTCGACCTGCAGGCCGTCGTCGACGCGATCCGCCGCGTCGACGACGAGCACGACCTGACCCTCGTCGAGGGGGCCGGCGGGGTGCTCGTGCGGCTGGGCGCCGAAGGCTTCACCCTCGTCGACGTCGCCGCCGCCCTCGCCGCCCCGGCCGTGGTCGTCGCCGCCGCCGGGCTCGGCACCCTCAACCATTCCGCGTTGACCGTCGCCGCGCTGCGCGCCGCCGACGTCGCCTGCGCCGGGGTCATCGTCGGAGCCTGGCCCGAGGAACCGGATCTCGCCGAGCGATGCAATCTCGACGACCTGCCCGAGGTCACCGGTGTGCCGCTGCTCGGGTGCCTCCCGGCGGGCGCGGGGCGCCTCGACAGGGCGGCGTTCACCACCCTGGCCCGGCGCTGCGTCTCCGTCCCGGCAGGGGTGTCCCGGTGGACGGTCTCTCAGTCGACGCGTTCGGCGAGCTGCGGCACCAGCTGATCGAGCGCGAACGGGATCGACAGCGCCGAGTTCAGCGAGATCGCGTTCGCGACGTCGGAGCCGCTGTCGAGCACGAGGTACCGACCGTCCTGCACGACCGGAAGCTGCTGGAAGAGCGGATTCTCCGTCACCTCCGCCGAATCGACGTAGATCGGGAGGACGAGCAGCAGGTCGGAGTCGAGCATCCCGAGGTTCTCGTCGGAGACCGGCACGAAGAAGTTGTCGCCCGCCATCGCCTCGACCGCCGGATTGTTGACGAAGCCGAGATCCTGCAGGAACTGCACGCGCGCGTCCCGCGAGACGTAGGCGCCCCAGCCGTCCGAGGTGTACGCCGCGACCGTGACCGTCTTGCCGGCGAACTCGGGATGGTCGGCCGCGGCCTGCGCGAACTGCTCGTCGAGCTCCGTGACGAGTTCCTCGCCCTTCTCGGGCACCCCGAGCGCGGTCGCGACCATCGTGATCTGCGCGTCGCGCGGGGTTTGATAGGCGGTCGCCCCCTCGGGTGGGCCGATGGTCGTCGCAATCCCCGAGAGCGTGTCGTAGCGGGCCTGCTCACCGGAACTGGCGGTGTCGAGGATCAGATCCGGCGTCAGCGCCGCGATCTGCTCGAAGGACGGCTCCACGGTGCCGATGATCTCCGGGGATTCGCTGTAACCGTCCTCCACCCACGGCCCTACTCCGTCGCCGCCGAACGCGAGCCAGTCGCTCGCCCCGACCGGCTCGACTCCCAACGCGAGGGCGGTCTCCGCGTCGCCCCAGCCCAGGGCGACGACCCGCTCGGATTGTTCCTCCACGGTGACGGGCCCGAACATCGTCTCGATCGTGGCGGGAAACGCCCCCGATTCGGCACCCGTGGTCTCGGACGCGGACTCTCCGTCGTCCGATCCGCAGGCGGCCAGGAGGACGGCAGTGGTGGCGAGCAGCGCGGCGGCGCGACGCTTCATGAGTGGACCTCGGCTCCGTCGGACAGCAGGTGAGGCGATCCTAACCCGCTCGCCGGGAGCCGGGGGTCGTTCAGCGTGAACGCAGTGCGGAGGCGGCGGCCGCCACCGCGGAGGCCGTGCCCGCCCCCGCCAGTCCCGTCACCATCGCGGCGGTGACCGCCAACGAGAAGGCGGTGCCGATCGTCGACTCCACGAGGCGCCGGCCCGCCCCGCGTCGCGGCGACGCCACGAACGGGGACCCCACGGGTGCGAGCGCGACCGGCGGCACGGCCGGTGACCCGGTCGGGCGGGCCCGGTACGGCCGCGCCCCGGTGCCGTCGGTGACGAAGTCCGTGACGAATGCGATCTCGGTCATCTCGATTCCCCCTCGGTGACTCGGCTCACTGTGCACCCAGTGTCGGCGCAGTGTGTTTCCGGAATGTGGCGCGAAGTCGAACTTTCCGTTTCGGGTCCACGGACACCCGCACATCGCGCACCATGTCTCCCGTGAGCACCTCCGCCGAGGATCGTCCCGTCCGCGCCCCGCTGGTCCTGGCCTCGCTGATCCTCGTCGCGGCGGTCGCGAACCTGAACCTGGCGGTCGCGAACGTCGCCCTGCCCGACATCGGCAAGGCCTTCGACGCCGGCCAGACCGGACTGAACCTGGTCGCCGTCGGCTACTCGCTCGGCCTGGCCGCCTCCGTGCTCTATCTCGGTGCCGTGGGCGACCGCTACGGCCGCAGGACCATGCTCCTGCTCGGCATGGCGATGGCGGTGCCCGTCTCGCTGGTGGCAGGCTTCGCGCCGACCCTCGAGGTGCTGTTCGCCGCCCGGGTCCTCGGCGGCGTGTCCGCGGGCCTCGCCTTCCCGACCACCCTCGCGCTCATCACGGCCCTGTGGTCCGGGCCCGCCCGCACCCACGCCATCGCCCTGTGGTCGGCGATCGGCGGAGGCCTGACCGCACTGGGACCGCTCGTCGCCGGCGCCCTGCTCGAGGGCTTCTCCTGGGGCTCGGTCTTCCTGGTGACCATGCCGCTCGCGCTGGTCGCACTGGCGATGACATGGGTGTTCGTGCCGAGCCACGTCAACGAATCGTCCGAGCCCGTCGACCATCTCGGCGGGCTCGTGTCCGTGGTCCTCGTCGGCGCCCTCGTGCTCGGCATCAACTTCCTGCCGACCGACGGGATGCAGACCGTCGCCGTGTCCGCGCTGGTGATCGCGGCCGTCGCGGGGATCCTGTTCGTACTCCGGCAACACCGGGCCGGCAACCCGCTGTTCGACCTGCAGGTGGGGCGGCGCCGCATCTTCTGGGTCGCCGCCGTCGCGGGCATCGTCGTGTTCGGCACCCTCATGGGCACCATGTACGTCAGTCAGCAGTACCTGCAGAACGTGCTCGGCTACTCGACCCTGGAATCCGGTTCGGCAGCACTGCCCGCCGCGCTGGTGATGGTGCTCGTCGCACCGCAGTCCGCGAAACTCGTCGAGACACGGGGCTCCCGGTTCACCCTGCTCGCCGGGTACACGGCGATCGTGGCCGGGCTCGTCGTCGCCTTCGTGTGGTGGGACGCCGACGCCTCCTACGCGGTGGTGGCGCTCGGATTCATGTGCCTCGGCGCGGGGGTGGGCCTCGCAGGCACCCCTGCCTCGCGTTCGCTCACCGGATCGGTGCCGATCGACCGCGCCGGAATGGCATCGGGCACCGCGGATCTGCAACGCGATCTCGGCGGCGCGATCGTGCAGTCGATCCTCGGGGCCATCCTCACCGCCGGCTACACCGCCTCCCTGGCGGGCACGATCGCGGCGACCCCTCAGGCCGCGTCGGTGAACGAGAAGACCGAGGCCGCCCTCGAGAAGTCGTTCGCGGGGGCGGTGAACATCGCCGAGCGCTACCCCCAGTACGCGCAGCAGATCATCGCCGCGGCCCGCGACGCCTTCCTCCACGGCGACAGCCGCGCCTACGCCGCCGCCATCGGGATCGTGCTGCTCGGCGCGCTCCTGGTGTACCTCCTCTTCCCCCGGCACGAGGCGGAGACCGAACTGCTCGCCCGCTACGCGCGGGAGGACGCCGCGCGTGACCGGTCAGGGACCGGTCAGGCCTGAGCCCAGCGGGAGACGTCCCCGCGCTCGAGGGCGACGGCGAGCAGCTCCGGAAACCGGTCCGGGGTGCACGCGAACGCCGGCACTCCCAGCGCCGCGAGGGCCGCGGCGTTGTCCCGGTCGAACGACGGTGCGCCGTCGTCGGACAACGCGAGCAGCACCACCACCTGCGCACCGGCGGTGAGCATCTCCTGCACCCGGGCGAGCATCTCCTGCCGGATCCCGCCCTCGTACAGGTCCGAGATCAGCACGAACAACGAGTCCGTGGGTCGGGTGATCAGCGACCGGCTGTAGGCGATCGCCCGGTTGATGTCGGTGCCGCCGCCGAGCTGCGTCCCGAACAGCACGTCCACCGGATCGGTGAGCTTGTCGGTCAGATCCACCACAGCGGTGTCGAACACCACCAGTGAGGTCCGCAGCGCCCGCATCGACGCGAGGACCGCCGCGAACACGGACGCGTACACCACGCTCGATGCCATCGAGCCGGACTGGTCCACGGCCAGCACCACCTCGCGCTGCACCGCCTGGGAGCGGCGTCCGTACCCGACCAGCTTCTGCGGCACCACGGTGCGGTGCTCGGGCAGGTAGTGGGCGAGATTCGCGCGGATCGTGCGGTCCCAGTCGATGTCGCGCGGCTTCGGCCGCGCGGTGCGCGCCGACCGGTTCAGTGCTCCGGCCACGGCGGCGCGGGTGTTCTGCGCGAGCCGTTCCTCGACCTCGCGGACCACCTTCTCCACCACCGCGCGGGCCGTCGCCCGGGTGGTCTCCGGCATCACCCGGTTCAGGCTCAGCAGGGTGCCGACGAGGTGCACGTCCGGTTCCACCGCCTCGAGCAGTTCCGGTTCGAGCAGCAGCCGGGTCAGCCCGAGCCGGTCCACGGCGTCGCGCTGCATCACCTGCACCACCGACGCGGGGAAGTAGGTGCGGATGTCGCCGAGCCAGCGCGCCACCCGCGGCGCCGACGCCCCGAGCCCGGCGCTGCGCGGTGCGTCGCCGTCGACGGGCGCCGAGTCGTACAGCGCCGCCAGCGCGGCGTCCATCGCCGCGTCGTCCGCCGCGGGGAGGGCGCCCGTGGAGTCCTCGGCGGCCTCACCGAGGAGGAGGCGCCACCGGCGCAGCCGTTCCTGATCGTCGGACGGTGTGGTCACGCGGTCACCCCCAGGATCCGTGCGGTCGCGGCGACGGCGAGACGGCCGCGGTCGACCGCCAGGCCGGACTCGGCACGCGGGGCGGGGGTGCGCTCGCCGCGCACCGCGCGGCCGAGCAGCCGCCGCTCCCCGAACGCGAACGAACCGAAGGTACGGCGCAGCACCGGCAGCACGTCGAGGAAGTCCTCGTCGCCCAGACCGCGGAGCCAGTCGTCCACCAGCCGCAGCAGGCTGCGGTCGTGCACGAGCAGCAACCCCCCGCCGCCGAGGAAACCCTCGATCCAGCGGGCCTTCGCGGTCACCGTGCTCCCCACCGACAGTGCCCGCGCGACACGCAGCGCGGTGTGCGGCTCGTCGAGGCGGCCCGCGTCGCGCAGCAGCCGGGTGGTGCGGCCGGTGAGCAGCCCGTCGACGTCCTCCCGCTCGCTGACGGCGGCCAGCACGTCGAGCCACCGGCCGGTGGCCTCGGGGTCCTCGCGCACGGCGAGCGCGACGTGCACCTCGTCGATCGCGGTGCGCAGCGTGTCGGCGGCGTCGCGGTCGAGTCCGGTCACCGCCGCGGGCAGGCCCGCGCAGGTGCGGGCGAGCAGCGCGTCGACGACGTGCACCAGCGACGACAGGTCGGTGCCGCGCACGTCGCCGTACCGGACGGTGCGTACCAGCGTCGGCAGCGCCGTCATCAGGTGCAGCACGTCGTGGTCGAGGGCGGCGGCCGCGTCGACCGCCGTGACGAGAGCCGGGACCGCCCGCCGCAGGTCGGCGAGCAGGGCACGCTCGAGCAGTTCGGTGACCTCACCGAGGCTCGTGCCCGGGCGGCGTGCGCGGTCGAGCACCGTCGCGTGCGCGGCGGCCTCGACCGTCGTGCCCCACCGGGCCGCCTCCACGACGGCCACCGACAGCTCGGGGCGCCAGACCAGCGTCCACGACTCGCGGAAGGTGCCGGTCGAACGCACCGCGCTCTCCGCCGGTGTGCCCCAGTCGATATCGAGCAGCATCAACCGGTGCAGCAGATGCGAGCGTCGTACGTCGATGTCGCGGCGCAGGTCGAGGTCCACGGACTTCGCGGTCGCGGCCCGCTTGATCCGCAACGACTTAGCCTGCCGCTGCAGGTCGGCGTCGAGGGGGACGGTCGGGGTCTCCTCGGGCACCGCGCCGAGCGCCTCCCCGACGACGAGCCGGCGCATCACCAGGTCCAGCAGGACGTCGTCGCCGTCGCACAACACCGCGCGGGTCGCCTCGGTGACCTCCTCGAGACCGGCGGCGCCGCGGCCGCGCAGGGCGGCGAGGGTGTCGGCGAGGCGGGTGGCCTCGATGACGTGGGCGCTCGAGACCGGCAGGTCCTCCTTGCGCAGCACCCGCGCGACCCGCGTGAACCAGCGGGCCGTGGTGTCGGCGGGTTCGGTGAACAGATGGTGGTACCAGCCGGGGGAGGTGATGCCCGCACCGTAGCCGGAGCGCAGCGACAGCCGGGAATGACTCCAGGGCACCCAGGTCAGGTTCGTCTTCACCTTGGGCAGTCCCCGCAGCAGCCGTGCATCCGGGGCGGCCGGCCCGAGCTTCCCGGTCAGTGCGGGGGCGTGCATCGCCCCGCACACCACGACGATGGCGCGGGCTCCGGCCTTGACGGTCGCGCGCAGCACCTGCCGCATGTGCGCCTCGCGGCGCGCGGTGTACGCGTCGAGTTCGACGCCCTCGCGCAGAACCCGCATGGCTTCGGTGATCTCGTCGAACAGCGCGGTCTCGTCGAACACCGCGGTCTCGTCGGTCCCGGTCGTCCGCACGTCCTCGGTGTCGCGGCAGTGTTCGACGACGGCGTCCCACCACTGCTCGAAGTCGTCGTACCCGCCGGAGCGGGCGAGTTCGCCGAGCAGGTCGCCGCGTCCGGCGGCCTCGGGATCCCGGTCGTCCGCGAGGGTGATCGCCGCGGGCAGATCGCAGAACCGCACGTCC
This sequence comes from Rhodococcus sp. Z13, assembly GCF_025837095.1. NCBI lineage: Bacteria > Bacillati > Actinomycetota > Actinomycetes > Mycobacteriales > Nocardiaceae > Rhodococcus > Rhodococcus sacchari. Next base: position 2,631,424 of record NZ_CP107551.1, on the reverse strand, counting down.
GCGTCGTGCAGATACGCCCAGCGCAGCGCCTGCCATTCGGGAGAGAACGCGGCGAACGGCCAGAACGCCGCCCGGCCCGGTTCGTCGCGGGCGTAGGCCATCAACGCGACCGGCGGGGTCATGTCCTCGCCGGTCGCCAGGGCGAGCACCGGGTCGGCGTCGGCGGGCCCCTCGATCAGCACGGTGTCCGGTTCGAACGCCGAGAGCGCCCGCAGCAGGGCCCGCGCCGATCCCGGGCCGTGGTGCCGGATCCCGAAGACCCGAATCTCGGCGGGACCGTTGCTCGACGGCACGGTCACCCCGCGATCTCCCGGCACGCCCGGTAGAAGTCCGACCAGTCGCCGCGCTCGCGCACCACGGCCTCGAGATATTCGTTCCACACCACCCGGTCGGCCACCGGATCCTTGACGACCGACCCGACGATCCCGGCCGCGACGTCCTCCGGCCGCAACACCCCGTCACCGAAGTGCGCGGACAACGCCAGCCCTCCGGTGACCACCGAGATGGCCTCGGCCGTCGACAGGGTGCCCGACGGCGACTTGAGCCGGGTGCGGCCGTCGACCGTGACCCCGTTGCGCAGCTCGCGGAACACCGTGACGACCCGGCGGATCTCCTCGGCGGCCGCCGGCACCGGCGGCAGTTCGAGTGCGGCACCGAGCTGCTCGACGCGGCGGGTGACGATGGCGACCTCGTCCTCCTCCGAGGCGGGCAGAGGCAGCACGACGGTGTTGAAACGGCGCCGCAGCGCCGAGGACAGGTCGTTGACGCCGCGGTCCCGGTCGTTGGCGGTGGCGATGACGTTGAAACCCTTCACCGCCTGCACCTCGATACCGAGTTCCGGTACCGGGAGGGTCTTCTCGGACAGCACCGTGATCAGCGCGTCCTGCACATCGGCGGGGATGCGGGTGAGTTCCTCGATGCGGGCCACCGCGCCCCGCCGCATCGCGGTCATGACGGGGGAGGGCACCAGCGCGGCCGGGCTCGGGCCCTCGGCGAGCAGCCGGGCATAGTTCCAGCCGTACCGGACGGCGTCCTCGCTCGTGCCCGCCGTGCCCTGCACGAGCAGGGTCGACGACCCGCTGATCGCCGCGGCGAGATGCTCGGACACCCAGGTCTTCGCCGTACCCGGCACACCCAGCAGGAGCAGGGCCCGGTCGGTGGCCAGGGTGGCGACCGCGACCTCCACGATGCGGCGCGGACCGATGTACTTGGGAGTGATCACCGTGCCGTCGGACAGCTCCCCGCCGAGCAGGTAGGTCACCACCGCCCAGGGGGACAACGCCCACGACGGCGGGCGGGGCCGGTCGTCGAGCCGGGCGAGCGCCGCGAGTTCGTGCGCGTACTGCTGCTCGGCGTGCGGGCGCAGCAGCGCAGGAGCGGGCACGGCGCCGGTGGGCTCCCCGGTGATCGATTCCGTGGCGATCGATTCCGTGGCGGCCGATTCCGTGGGGGTCGATTCCGCGGCGGGGAACTCGGCTCCGGTGGCCTCGGGTTCGGTCAACTCAACTCCTCGTGGATGGTGCGGCGCAGGATCAGGGTGTCGGCGGCGCTCGCGAACAGGTGCACCCGGCCGAGATCGTCGGTGCGGTTCGCGGCGTCCGCCAGCAGGTCGGCGAGCTCGAACGGCGCGCGGTGGGCGAGCAGGGCCAGCACCTCGTGGACGAGCCGGGTGCTTTCCGGATCGGAGTACAGGGCGGTGAGCACCTTCTCCGCCACGTCGCGCGGCCAGGGGGCGGGCAACGCGGCGAGCAGGGCCTCGTCGAGCACCTCCGGCCGCTGCACCCCGCGCACGCGGTCGAGCAGGCTCGTCCGTCGCGCCGCCCGCAGCCGGTCGAGCACGACCTCGCGGGGCAGCACCTGCGCGAGATCCTGGCCGACGCTGCCGCATCGGTGCAGCAGCGCGGTCGCCCACTCGCTGTTGCGTTGCCGGACCGTCGCCGTGCTCCAGCCGTCGAGCAGCGCGGCGCAGAGCGGGTCGTCGGGATCGAAACGCGGCAGCGACGTGCCGTCGCGGTAGCGATCCCACACCTGCAGCGGCGCCGCCGAGATCAGCGTGACGGCCCGGAACGTGCGGGGATCGGTGCCGCGCGGGGCGGGCTCGCCGAGACCGTCGCGGAGCGCGCTCGCATCCAGGGCCTCGGGCACGGCGACGACGGGCGCGAACCCGTCGAGACGGATCCACGCCTCCACCCGCTCGGCCATGCGGTGCGCGAACGCCGAGCCGGGAAGCCGGGACAGCAGGTCCAGGGCCACCGCCCGCACCTTCCGGCTGCGGTCGTCGAGGGCGCGTTCGAGCAGCGCCTCGTCGTGGGGGCCGAGGCCGTCGGTGAGCAGTTCGAGCAGTTCGGCGCGCTGCGCCGCGGTGTGCGAACTCCACGCCACCGCCAGCAGATCGGCCGCGTGCTCGGGCCGCTGGGCGCGTACCGCCTCGAACCAGCGGCGACGACCGGCCGGCGGGCCGTCCCGCCAGGGCGTTTCGTCGTCCGGGTCGGGTGGCAGCAGGTCCGTCCACGCACGGTTGCGGGCCGCGAGCCACCGGCCGCGGGCACCGGTGAGCCGCACGAGCCGGTCGCGGTGGACCGGATCGGCCGCAGCGGCGTCGAGAAGATCCACCACGATCCGGTGGTCGGCCCGGAAACCCGCTGCGGCATCGAACCATTCGTCGAGCAACGGAGAACGGACGGTGAGCAGCGCCCGCAGCCGTTCGGCGGCCGCATCGGGAAGTACCGGACGATCGTCCTCGGGAGCGGGGACGGGACGCTCCCGCACCACCGGCACGGTCGCCGAGGTGAGGAACGCCGACTCGAGCGCCGCCGCCGAGAGCAGCCGCGTGGCCGCGTCGCCGAGCAGTCCGTCCGCGGCGGCGGAGGTGTGCAGGGCACGCAGATCGGGTGTGGTCCGCGCGGTGCCGAGAAGCGCTGCGGTGACCAGGTCTTCGGGGACGGTCACAGGCACACCACCTCACCGCGGGCGAACACCGACACGGGGGTGAGCCGGATGCCGTCCCACTCGCCGCACAACGTCACCGGATACCCGCCCGCGAGTGCGAGCAGACGCCACCGGCTGTCGTCGGACGCCAGGGGGAGAGCGCGCCCGGACCCGTCGATGACGCACCAGCCGTTCTCACCGTCGACGGGGACCACCGCGTCGAGCAGCACCGGCCAGGAGCGCAGCCACGGATCGGCGCCGCGCATGCGCGCGTACTCGTCCAGCGCGGTGTCGAGATCCGTGCCGGTCAGGGTCGTGAACGGTTCCGAAGCACTGTGCTGCCGCCCCATCACGGCGCGGACGGGTGCCGCGCCGGGATAGAAGTGCAGGTCGGCGTCGAGCAGGATGCCGGGGTCCGGCGACGGCGTGGTGAAACGCGCTGTGCCGTGGGCGAAATCGAGCACCGTCGCCCAGCGGCCGGTGGTGCGGCCGCGCAACCGGATCCGGCGGGTGAACAGCCGGCCCTCCTCGGTGACGGCGGTCGCGAGCACCTGCCAGCGGTCGCGCACGGGTGCCTGTGCCCGTACATCCTCGGCCCGGGTGCTGATCCCGAGATGGGTGTCCAGCGATCGGGCCAGTGCGGCGGGCAGCTCGTCGCGCTCCCGGAAGGCGACCACCATCAGGTGCAGCCGCGCGTACTCGGTGAGCAGCCGCGCGGGCCAGTCCGGTTCGGTGGCCACGATCGCGGCCAGCGCCCGCAGCGCGGCAGCCACCCCGGGCGCCTGGGCGTCGACCATGCGGGCGGCCATCGCGTCGTAGACGGCGGGATCGTGGTCGACGGCGCCGAGACCGAGACGGATCCGGTCGGTCAGCCACCGGCCGAGCTCCTCGAGGCCCGCCGCGATGCGCTCGGTGCGGCGCCGCGCGGCCTCCGGATCGGGTGCCTTCACCGGCGCGGCGTCGGGTTCGGCGACCGGTACGGCGGTGCTGCGGGACGCGATCCATCCGGTGACGAAGGCGGGGGCCTCGGCGACCGGGACCGCGCCCTCCGACCACCGCACGAGCAGCGACAGCGCGTGCTTGCAGGGGATCTTCCGGCTCGGGCACGAGCACGTGTAGGCGGGCCCGGCCGGGTCGACGGCGGTGCGGTACGGCTCGGTGCCGCGACCGCGGCAGCGGCCCCACAGCACGGTGTCGTCGCGACCGGTCTCGAGCCACGCCGAGGCCACACCGCGCGCGGCCGTCATCGAGGACGGGTCGGGGGCCACGGCGGCGATGCGGGCAGGGGTCCAGGGCGCGGTCACGAGCGTCGAAGATAGGAGAGCGGTCCGACAGGAACGGGTCGGTCAGGACGTCGCACGGGCGCTCAACCGGGCACGGACACCGTCGACGAGCAACTGCAGCCCGAAGTCGAAGCGGACGGCGGGATCGCCGTCGAGCAGGTCCTCGTCCGAACCGGCCGGCTGTTCGGTGGCGACGTCGGGGGACAGGGGAGCGCGGGTGAGGGCGCCGAGTTCGGCGAGCTGCGCGCGGGACTGTTCGTCGACGGTGTGCCCGAGGACGAAGTGCAGCAGCGTGTAGCCGGTCAGTTCGGCGTACGCGCGGGACAGGCCCGCCCGTTCGGCGACGGCGACGAAGGCGTCGCGGGTGCGCGAGGTGGTCAGTCGCGAGGCGTAGGTGGAGGCGACGAGTTCGGCGCCGTCACGGTGGGCGAGCAGTGCGCCGCGGAAGCGGTGGGCGAGTTCGGTGAGGGCCTCGTCCCAGGCGTCGCTGGTGGGCGGTTCGTCGAGGCCGTCGAGGATCCGGTCGGCCATCGCGCCGAGCAGGGTCTGCTTGTTGGGGAAGTGCCAGTACAGCGCCCCGGGCTGGACGCCGAGCGAGGAGGCGAGCTTGCGCATCGTCAGGTCGCCGAGTCCGTACTCGTCGAGGATCGCCATGGCGCCGTCGAGGACGTCGCCGCGTCGCAGGTGCACCGTTCTTCCGCTCCCGTGTCTTCCGCATGGCCGGGCCGAGAGGCCCGTGCCTTTGACAGTATCCGACGCCGCGGCCTAACCTGAACGACGTTCAAGTGAACGCTGTTCAAGTTCCCGCCACGTCAGGAGACGGCAGTGACCCAGGCGCCCGCCCGCACCGACATCCTCGAAATCGCCCGCGACCAGGTTCTCCGCCGTGGAGTCGGTCTCGATCGCGACCAGACGCTCGAGGTGCTGAACCTGCCCGACGAGCGCATCGACGAACTGCTCGCCGTCGCCCACGAGGTGCGGATGGCGTGGTGCGGACCCGAGGTCGAGGTCGAGGGGATCATCAGCCTCAAGACCGGCGGCTGCCCCGAGGACTGCCACTTCTGCTCCCAGTCCGGACTGTTCGCCTCCCCGGTGCGCGCCGCGCGTCTCGACATCCCGTCGCTGGTGGAGGCCGCGAAGCAGACCGCCAAGACCGGCGCCACCGAGTTCTGCATCGTCGCGGCCGTGCGCGGGCCGGACGACCGGCTCCTCGCGCAGGTCGCCGCCGGTATCGAGGCGATCCGCAACGAGGTCGACATCCAGATCGCGTGCTCGCTCGGCATGCTCACCCAGGATCAGGTCGACCGGCTCGTCGGGATGGGCGTGCACCGCTACAACCACAATCTCGAGACCGCCCGCTCCTACTTCCCGAAGGTCGTCACCACCCACACCTGGGAGGAACGTTTCGAGACCCTGCGCATGGTGCGCGAGGCCGGCATGGAGGTGTGCTGCGGCGGCATCCTCGGTATGGGCGAAACCGTCGAGCAGCGCGCGGAATTCGCTGCCGACCTCGCCGCCCTCGAACCCGATGAGGTGCCGCTGAACTTCCTCAACCCGCGCCCCGGTACGCCGTTCGGGGACCTCGACGTCCTGCCCGCGACCGAGGCGCTCAAGGCCGTCGCCGCCTTCCGGCTGGCGCTGCCGCGCACCATCCTCCGCTTCGCCGGCGGCCGCGAGATCACCCTCGGCGATCTCGGTGCCCGCAAGGGCATCCTCGGCGGTATCAACGCCGTCATCGTCGGCAACTACCTCACCACGCTCGGCCGGCCCGCCGAAACCGACCTGGACCTGCTGGGCGAGCTGAAGATGCCGATCAAGGCGCTCGGCGAGACGATCTGACGGGGGCCGGTCCGTGTTCGATCCCTTCACCGGCGAACCGCTCGCCGAGGGTGGTGTCCGAACCCGTTTCGCCGCAGCGGAACTCGGGCTCGAACCACCGCGCTTCTGCGCGCAGTGCGGGCGGCGCATGATCGTGCAGATCACCCCCGACGGCTGGTGGGCGCGCTGCTCGCGGCACGGGACGGTCGACTCGTCGGCGGACGAACGCCGCTGACGAGCAACGGCTTCCGGGTCGTGACGTCGTCGCCCCGTAACGTCCGTCGTCCCGGTGCCGATGAACCCCTCGTACGCACAACGGCGAGCAGGGGGAAGGCGACATGGGTTCTGCGGAGATCGTGCAGTGGGTGACCGAGGGCTATCTGGCAGGGGATCCGCTGCGGTCGGCCCTCTTCGTCGGAGCCGCCTTCCTCACCATGCCGCTGGGATTGATCGAGGTCATCCTCGGCCGTCCCTTCTGACACTCTCAGGGGTGTTCCAGCCGCCTGCGTAGTGCCGCGGCGCCGTCCCCGTCGAGCTCGGCGAGCCCAGTGGTTCGGCCGGTGACCTCGGCAGCTCCCGGTGCAGCGGTACGGCGATGTCCTGTCCGTGGACGAGGACGTCGATCAGTGTCCCCAGGGGAGTGAGGCCGACGTTGTGCCGGCGCGACCCGACCGTGGCGCGCAACTCGGCGACGAGGCGTTCGGGCGGCAGGCCGGCGCGGTCGCGGGCGGACTCGCGGATCATCCGGTTGATGCCCCCGGGATGACGGAGGGTCGGATGCGCGGCGACGTCGCGGACGGTCCGGCCCTCGCACGGCGACGGGTGCGCCACTCGGATTCGTCAGGCCCTCCAGGAGATCCGCGGTGCGGCCGCACCGGAGATCGATTGCGTCCCAGAGGTCGTCGGTGTTCAACGGGATCACCCCGCCTTCCGGTGCGCCGACCCGTGCCGTGGTGCCGGTGCCGGCTCCCATTCCGGATCGCGCCCCCGGAGATTCCGAGCGCAGAATAGATCCGGAATATACGGAGAAGTGAGAAATACCGAATATCCGGCGCGTGCCTCCTACACCGGCGGGCGAAGGGCGGCGAACTCGTCGGTCACCCGCAACTGGGACTCGGTGAAGCGGAACAGGGCGGGCGGCCGGCCCCCGGCCTTGCCGGAGGGTGCGGTGTTCCCGGTGCGGGTGAGCACGTTCCGGCGGGCCAGGACCCGCTGCAGGTTCGTCGTATCGACCTCGTAACCCAGTGCTGCACAGTAGATGTCGCGCAGCGTCGACATCGGGAACTCGGCGGGTGCCAGGCCGAACGCGATGTTCGTGTAGGACAGCTTGGCGGCGAGCCGCGCGTGGGCGTTCTCCACCATCACCCGGTGGTCGAAGGACATCTCCGGCAGGTGCGACACAGGGTGCCAGCGCGTGTCCGCGGGCAGTTGGGGATCCGAGGTGATCGGGATCAGACCGAGATAGGTCGAGGCGATGGTGCGCGGGCCCGGCACGCGGTGCGGATCCGAGAACACCGACAGCTGCTCGAGGTGCGCGACCTCCCGGACGTCGACCTTCTCGGCGAGCTGGCGGCGCGCGGAGGTGGTGAGGTCCTCGTCGTGACGCAGCTCCCCGCCGGGAAGCGACCACGTGCCGGCCTGGGGGTCGAGAGCCCGTTGCCAGAGCAACACCCCGAGTTCGGGTGCCCCGCCGGGGGTTCCCTGGGTGTCCCCGAAGCGGCGAACCTGGAACACGGCGATGAGCACTTCGTGACGGGTGTTACTATGTGGCATGTTTTCGATCCTAAGTCGAAAACCCCGAACACGGAAATTCCGGCGCAGCCCGCCGGGATGAACCCCTCGAAGGAGCAAGGCCATGACCACGACCGAGTGGGCGGGAGCCGCCACGATCGTCGACGGCCCCGGCGGCTACACGGGCGTCGAGGCGACGCCGGAGTGGGCCGAAGAGGTCCGTCGGCTGGCCCGGGAACGCAACGCCACCCTCCTGGCGCACAACTACCAGCTGCCCGCCATCCAGGACGTCGCCGACCACGTCGGTGACTCCCTCGCGCTCTCGCGCATCGCCGCCGAGGCCGAGGAGGACACCATCGTCTTCTGCGGTGTGCACTTCATGGCGGAGACCGCCAAGATCCTGAGCCCGAACAAGACCGTGCTCATCCCCGACGAGCGTGCCGGCTGCTCGCTGGCCGACTCCATCACCGCCGACCAGCTGCGCGAATGGAAGGCCGACCACCCCGACGCCGTCGTCGTCTCGTACGTCAACACGACGGCCGAGGTCAAGGGCCTGACCGACATCTGCTGCACCTCCTCGAACGCCGTCGACGTCGTGGCCTCCATCGACCCCGACCGCGAGGTGCTGTTCCTGCCCGACCAGTTCCTCGGCGCCCACGTCAAGCGCGTGACCGGCCGCGAGAACATGCACATCTGGGCCGGGGAGTGCCACGTCCACGCCGGCATCAACGGCGACGAGCTCGCTGCCCAGGCCAAGGCGCACCCCGACGCCGACCTGTTCGTCCACCCCGAGTGCGGCTGCGCCACCTCCGCGCTCTACCTCGCCGGTGAAGGCTTCGTGCCCGACGACAAGGTGAAGATCCTCTCGACCGGCGGCATGATCGACGCCGCCCGCGAGACCGGCGCCACGCAGGTCCTCGTCGCGACCGAGGTCGGCATGCTGCACCAGCTCCGCAAGGCAGCCCCGGGCATCGACTTCCAGCCGGTCAACGACCGGGCCTCCTGCCCGTACATGAAGATGATCACCCCCGCGGCGCTGCTGCGCTGCCTGCAGGAGGGGCGCGACGAGGTCCACGTCGACGCGGCCGTCGCCGAGCGGGCCCGCCTGTCGGTGCAGCGCATGATCGCCATCGGCAACCCGGGCAGCGGCGAGTGACGACGCCGCCGGTCACGGTCGTGTGGGAGGACCACGCCGACCTGGTGGTCGTCGGCGGCGGGGTCGCGGGCCTGACCGCGGCCCGCGCCGCCTCCCGGCGCGGCGCCCGCGTGCTCACCGTGAGCAAGGGCGGCCCCACCGACACCGCCACCCAGTACGCCCAGGGCGGCATCGCGGTCGTCGCACCGGTCGGTGACAGCGTCGACTCCCACGTCGAGGACACCCTCGCCGCCGGCGGCGGCCTGTGCGATGCGGACGCGGTCCGCTCGATCGTCGCCGCAGGCCCGGACGCCGTGGCCGCACTGCGCGACCTCGGCGCGGTCTTCGACACCGCCGGTGACGGCGACATCGCCCGCACCCGCGAGGGCGGGCACAGCACCCGCCGCATCATCCATGCCGGCGGCGACGCCACCGGCGCCGAAGTCCAGCGCGCCCTCGGCGCGGCCGGCCTGCCGGTGCTGTTCGGCACCGCCGCGGTCCGGATCCTCACCGACGACCGCGGCGTCACCGGCCTGCTCGTCCTCGACGAGCGCGGCTTGGGTGTCGTCCACACCCCGGCCGTGCTGCTCGCCACCGGCGGTCTCGGGCAGCTCTACGCATGCTCCACCAACCCGCCCGGCGCGACCGCCGACGGCATCGCCCTCGCCCTCGGCGCGGGCGCCGGTGTCGCCGATCTCGAATTCGTGCAGTTCCACCCGACGGTGCTGTTCGCCGCCGGGGGCACGGGCCGCCGCCCGCTCATCAGCGAGGCGGTCCGCGGTGAAGGGGCCCGCCTGGTCGACTCGCGTGGCCGGTCCGTCACCGAAGGGAGACACCCGCTCGGCGACCTCGCACCCCGCGACGTGGTCTCCCGCGCCATCGCCGACCGGCTGACCGCACTCGACGAGGACCACGTCTACCTCGACGCGCGGCACCTCGACGGCTTCGCTGCCCGCTTCCCGACGATCACCGCGATGTGCGCGGAGGCCGGACTCGACCCGGCTCATGATCTGCTGCCGGTCGCACCCGCCGCGCACTACTCGTGTGGCGGCGTCGTCACCGACGTTCACGGACGCACCCGCGTCCCCGGCCTCTACGCCGCGGGGGAGGTGGCCCGCACCGGCCTGCACGGCGCCAACCGACTCGCCTCCAACAGCCTGCTCGAAGGGCTCGTGCTCGGCGAACGGGCCGGGCTCGCCGCCGTCACCGAACGCGCCGGCACCCGGGTCGAGACCCGCGACGTCACGATGCCGTCCCTCACCGCGGTTCCGCGCGAGGTGCTGCAGCGCACCATGACCCGCCACGCGCTGGTCGTGCGCGACGCCGCCGGTCTCACCGCCGGTCTCACCGACCTCGCCGCCGCCGGCAGGGCCACCCCGCACGTCGACGGGCCGCGGCTCGAGGACGCCGCGCTCACCGTCACCGCCCGCGCGCTGCTGCTCGCCGCGCAGCGTCGCACCGAGTCGCGGGGCTGCCACACCCGCAGCGACCACCGCGACACCGATCCCGCCCAGGCCCGCAGCCTCGAACTGCGGCTCGAGGACGGCGACCTGACCTTCACCACCCCGGAACTGACAGGAGCGAACCCCACATGACCACCGTGCTGCCCACCGGACTCGACCTCCACGAGATCCGCGCGCTGGTCCGGCAGGCGCTCGACGAGGACCTGCGGTACGGGCCGGACGTCACCACCGAGGCGACCGTACCCGCCGACGCGGTCGCGACGGCATCGGTGGTCTCGCGGCAGCCCGGCACCGTCGCGGGGCTCGACGTGGGGCTGCTCGTTCTCGACGAGGTCATCGGCGTCGACGGCTACCGGGTGCTCGACCGCGTCCAGGACGGGCACCGCGTGCAGCCGGGCGACGCGGTGCTCACCGTCGAGGCCCCCACCCGCGGTCTGCTCACCGCCGAGCGCACCATGCTCAACCTGCTGTGCCACCTGTCGGGCATCGCCACCGCCACGGCCCGCTGGGTCGACGCGGTGGAGGGCACCGACGCGAAGATCCGCGACAGCCGCAAGACCCTCCCGGGCCTGCGCAGCCTGCAGAAGTACGCGGTGCGCGTCGGCGGCGGCGTCAACCACCGCATGGGACTCGGTGACGAGGCCCTCATCAAGGACAACCACGTCGCCGCGGCGGGTTCGGTCGTGGCGGCACTGCGCGCCGTCCGCGCCCACGCCCCGGGCATCGCCTGCGAGGTGGAGGTCGACGACCTCGAACAGTTCGACGCGGTGCTCGCCGAGAACGTCGAGCTGATCATGCTCGACAACTTCCCGCTGTGGCAGACCCAGATCGCGGTGCAGCGCCGCAACGCCCGCGCCCCGCAGACCCGGCTCGAATCCTCCGGTGGCCTGACGCTGGACGTCGCCTCCGACTACGCCCGCACCGGCGTCGACTACCTCGCTGTCGGCGCGCTCACCCACTCGGTGACCGTCCTCGATCTCGGCCTCGACATGTAGTGCGCACGGCTCCCGGTGCCGGTCGGGACGAGTCGGCACCTGCGGACGCGTGTGTGGGGTAGAACTGAGAACACATCGACGCAGAACACATCGACGCAGTACGGGCCGGTCACGCCGGAGGGGACGTCGATCGTGGGGCCGGTCCGACGGGGGAGGAAGTGCACATGATGCGGTTGCCTATGTCGCCGACCGACTCGATGTTCCTGCTGGGCGAGTCGCGGGACCATCCCATGCACGTGGGCGGGCTCCTGCTGTTGCATCCCCCCGAGGGGCGCGACGCGTCCGATCCGCGGGCGATGTTCGCCGAGGCCGTCGCGCGGGAGGAACCGCCGGGACCGCTCTGGTGCAAACGCCCGGTGCGGTCGCTGCTGACGCTCGGTCAGTGGGCCTGGGAGGACGATCCGCGCTTCTCCATCGACTACCACGTGCGCTTCAACGCGCTCCCGTCGCCGGGCACCATGGACGAGCTGTGGGAGCTCGTCTCCCGGCTGCACGCCTCGCTGCTCGACCGCACACGGCCGTTGTGGGAGATGCACCTGATCGAGGGTCTCGCCGACGGACGGTACGCGCTGTACGTGAAGATCCACCACGCGCTCACCGACGGCGTCGGCGCGATGCGGCTGCTGCGCCGCGCGCTGAGCACCGACCCCGAGCGCACCGACATGCCCGCCCCCTGGGCGGTGCCCGACGCGTCACCGGTGGCCCGCTCCACCGTCGGCGCGGCGATCGGGTTCCCCGGCACCCTCGTCCGCGCCGTCACCGGGGCGGTGTCCGAGACCGTGCACGTCGCAGGGGAACTCGCCGGGGTCGTGCCCGCGCTGGTGGGCACCCTCGACCGGGCCCTGCACAATCGTGGCGGGTCGGTGTCACTGAGCGCCCCGCGCACCATGTTCAACCGGCAGATCTCCGGTTCGCGTCGCTTCGCGGCCCGCTCCTGGCCGCTCGAACGGCTGCGGTTGGTGGCAAAGGCCGCCGACGTCACCGTCAACGACGTCGTTCTCGAACTCTCCGGCGGGGCGTTGCGGGCGTTCCTCGCCGAACACGACGCGCTGCCCGACGAGTCGCTCGTCGCGATGGTCCCGGTGTCGCTGCGCCGGGACAAACAGGGCGGCGGCAACGACATCGGCATCCTCATGTGCCCCCTCGGCACACAGTGCCAGGATCCGGTCGAACGACTCGCGTGCGTGCGGCAGTCGATGGCGGAGGGCAAACGCGCCATGGGCTCGATGTCGAGCCTCGGCCGCCTCGCGGCCAGCGCCGTGGGGATCGCGCCCCTCGCCGTCGGGGTGGTCACCGGCAACCGCGCACCGATCCGGCCGGCGTTCAACATCATCGTCTCGAACGTGCCCGGACCCGACACCCCGCTGTTCTGGAACGGTGCCCGCGTCGACGCGCTGTACCCGCTGTCGGTACCCGTCGACGGCCAGGCCCTCAACATCACGTGCACCAGCACCGACGACGAGATCGCGTTCGGGCTCACCGCGTGCGGTCGCACCGTCCCGGATCTGGGGAAGCTGCTCGACCACCTCGACGCCGAACTCGAAAGCCTCGAAACGGCACTCGGTGTGCGGATCGCTCCGCACACCGAGGCCGAAAGGGACTGACGGGAACTCCTGGACGTCCGTGGGTTCGAGCGACCGCCCGTCCAGGCGGCGCACCAGCGGTGCCAGCACGAGCGCGACGAGTCCGATGCAGCCGCCGAGCACGAACGCGCGGTCCATGCCGGAGACCTTGGTGAGGGGCCGGGTGGACGGTGTGTTCTCTTCTGCTGCGTCACCGGCCGGGGAAGTCCTCCCGATGTCGAAGGTCGGTCATGAACACCTGTTTCTCGTGGATCTGGATGGGCGACCCCGGGATGGTGTCACAATGTGACAACTTGTCGTAAGCTGACATCGAAGCTGTGTGTCCGACATCGCAGAAGAGGGATCCCATGTCCGACGACGATGCGCCCCGCGATCTGCGGACGCGGCGCCGAGACGACACCCGCTACGAGATCCACCGCGCCGCAATGGATCTGTTCGAGGAACAGGGGGTTCGGGAGACCACCGTCGCGCAGATCGCCGACCGCGTCGGCATCTCCTCGCGTACCTTCTTCCGCTACTTCACCTCCAAGGAGCAGGCCGCGTTGCCCGGCCAGCGACGCCTGCTCGAGATGATCGAGAACCTCGAACTCACCGCGTCGGTCCCGGCGGAGATCCTCGACGCGATCGCCCGGGCCACGGAGAAGGTCGTCGGTCGCGACACCGACCCCGAACTGCACGAACACCGCCGCGTCGCGCGCCTGCTCACCGTCCACCCCGAACTGCAGGCCCTCGCCGCCGCCCAGGAGAAGACCCTCGTCGACCGGCTGCGGGCCCGTCTGGCCGAGCAGGCCGGCCATCTGGACGCCACCACGGTGCGTCTGCTCGCCGAACTGGCCGTCACCGTGTGGCGCACGAGCTGGGACCGCTGGGGTGAACTCGTCCTCGCCGGGCACGACCGCGACCCGGTGGAGGTCTACCGTGAGTGCCGAAAGGCGTTGCGGCAGATCATCACCGACGGCGCTGGGACGAACTCGGCCGGGACGCCCCGATGATCGGCTAGGCTCGGCGCCCGTGACCGACTTCGATGCTGCCGTCGTGGCGGCGGTGACCGCCCACATGAACGACGACCACGCCGACGACAGCCTGCTCATCGTGCGTGCCTTCGCCGAACCCGGCGCCACGCGGGCCCGTATGACCGGTGTCGACAGCGAATCGGGGGAGTGGACCGTCGAGATCGACGGCCGCGACCGCACCGTGCGGATCCCGTGGATCGAACCCGTCACCGACCGGGCGGGTCTGCGGACCGCCGTCGTCGATCTCTACAAGGCGGCGTGCGTCCGCCTCGGTGTCGACACCCCGTCCTGATCCCGCGCGACCGCCGCGGACGGAAACAACCGGTCTACACCGTGTTTCCGTCCGCGGGCCGCGCGGCTACGAGTCCAGCAGGCGCCGCGCGTGCGGCGTCCACACCTGCGCGAGCGCGCGGCGGCCGACGAACAAGCCGATGTGACCGTCGTCGACGACGGTGGTGGTGATCGCCGACCGCGGGGTCGCCACGTGCGCGGCGAGCGCGGCGACCTGCCGCGGGGTCGCGACCGGATCGTGCCGGCCCGCGATCAGATGCACGGGACAGTGCACCGCCGACAGGTCCACCCTGCGCCCCTCGGCGACCAGTCGGCCCGCGACGAGGTCGTTACCGACGAACAGGTGCCGCATGATCCACTCCCGGAATGCGACCGGGATCTCCTGCCGCCACGAGAACCAGCGGTGCTCGGCCTCCCACCGTCTCACCGCCTCGGGATCGTCGAGGTGGCCGAGCAGCGTCATCGCGCGTTCGAGCTCGCCGACGGGATCGGTGGCGGGCAGGCCCAGCGCCCGGGCGGTGCCGTACCAGACGTCGAGCGCTGACGCCCCCGCCCCGGCAGGCAGATCGGCGAGCGCCGCGAGGGCCGGTTGATCGACGTGGAAGTCGATCGGCGCCCCGGCCACCGTCAGCGTCCGCACCGTCTCGGGGTGCAGCGCCGCGTGGATCGCGCCGAGCCAGCCGCCCTGGCTGTCGCCGATCAGGTGCACCTGCCCGCCGAGCCGCCGGATCGCGGCGTCGACCACTGCGAGGTGCTCGTCGATCGAGCAGTGGTTCGTCTCCGGGGTGGCCGGGGCCCATTCGAGACAGTGCAGCCGGGTCAGGCCGCCGGCCCGCAGCGCCTCGACCTGGCTGCGTCCCGGCGAGTGGTCGACGATGCACGAGTGGGTGCCGGAATGCGGTGGCAGTAGCAGGGTCGGGATCTCGTCACGGTGTACCCCGTCCCCGTGTGCCTCGTCCCCGTGGACTTCGGGGACGCCGCAGTCGCGCAGGCGGCCGAGCGGCCACTCCGCGACGACCGGCCAGTCCGTCGCCCACCGGGGTGGGGAGGTGGAGGTCAGCACCCGGGTGAAGCGGGTCGCGTCCTCGACGAGGGTGCAGGGGCCGGCCCCGCGCCGGATCAGGCCCGTGAGATAGGCGCTCCAACCGGCGATCGCCGCGGTCCCGATACGAATCGGGGCCGCGGCGATCCAGGCCGGTGTCGGTCTCGACACGCAGTCTTACTTCAGCAGGTCGCGAGCGGTGCTCGTGACCGTGGTGGTGAGTTCGCGGGCGAACGACACCTGCGCCTTGGTGAAGTCGGCGAGCCACTCGATCGGGGTGGCCTCGGCGGCCTTCTCCTGCAGGTCGAGCAGGCTGGTGACGGCCTTCTCGTAGGTGTCGACGCCGAGGTTGCCGCCCTGCTTGGCGGCCTCGACGAACTTCGCGTTGAACTCCTGGAAACGCTCGGTGGCCTCGTCGACGACCTTGGTGAAGTCGGCGGCGGCCTTGTCGGCGACGGCGGCGGCACCGGCGGTGAGCTTCTCGGCGGACTGCTGGGCGGCCGCGGTGGCGTCGGCGGCGACCTTCGACGCGGTCTCGGTGGCCTTGGCGGTGGCGTCGGCGACCTTGGCGTTGGCGGTCTTGGACGGAGCGGTCATGGTGGTGCCTTTCGTCGGGTGCTCGTGGACGGTGAGCGGGACTGCGATGTCGGATGCACCGCGTACGGCGCTGTTAGCAGGTTAGCAAGATGATTGCTAACAGGCAACACCTCAGGAGAAGACGTAGGTACCCGGCGCGTCACCCAGCGGGGGATGGGCGTCGCTGCCCATCCGCGGCGGGGCGACGAGCGCCCCCGCACGCTTCGTCGACCACACCGTCCAGTCCTCCCACCACGACCCGGCGACGCGGGAAGCCTTGTCGCTCCACGCCTTCGGTTCCTCCGGCAGGGCCGGCGGTTCGTCGGCGTCGGGCGCGCCGACCGCCTCGAACCACGCCTTCGGGTTCGGCGGGTTCACCGCCCCCGCGATGTGCCCGCCGCTGGAGAGCACGTACCGCACCGACCCGCCGAGCAGATTCGTGGCCTTGTACGACGACGTCCACGGCACGATGTGGTCGTTGATCGCACCCACCACGTAGGTGTCGCAGGTGATGTCCGACAGATCCAGCACCTCGCCGTCCAGCTCGTACACCCCGCGCGCGAGCTCGTTGCGGCCGTAGAGCGACCGCAGATAGTGCGAGTGCATCTTCGCCGGCATCCGGGTGCTGTCCTCGTTCCAGGCGAGGATGTCGAACGCCGCCGGCTTCTCGCCCTTCATCCACCGCGACACCCAGTAGTTGAACACCAGGTCCCGCGCCCGGATCATGTCGAAACTGCCGGCCATCTCGCTGCCCGACAGGAAGCCCTGCCGGCTCATCCGGTACTCGACCCGGTCGAGCGTCGCCGGATCGGTCAGCAGCGCCAGCTCCCCGACCTCGCTGTAGTCCAGCAGCGTGTTGAGCATGGTGAACGCGCTGATGCGCTTGTCGCCCAGCTTGCCCATGCGCGCGGCGGCCATCGCGGCCATCGCGCCGCCGAGGCAGATCGACAGCACCTCGATGCGCGACGCGCCGGTGATCTCCTCGACGACGTCCAGCGCCGTGGCGATGCCCTGCCGGTAGTAGTCGTCCATCGTGATGTCGCTCATCGACTCGTCCGGGTTGCGGTACGAGATCGTGAACACCGTGCGGTTGTGCTGCACCGCCCACTCGAGCAGGCTGCGTTGCGGCGCCAGATCGAGGATGTAGTACTTGTTGATCCACGGCGGCGCCGCCAGGATCGGGATCTCGTGCACCTGCTCGGTCTGCGGCGCGTACTGGATGACCTCGATCAGGTCGTTGCGGAAGACGACCTTGCCGGGGGTCGCGGCCATGTTCTCGCCGAGCGTGAACGCCTCGCGGTCGACCTTGAGTGGCACCCCCTTGCGGTGCACCAGGTCCTCGAGGGCGAACTTCGCGCCCCGGAACAGGCTCGCACCGCCCGTGTCCAGCGCACGCACGAGCACACCGGGATTGATGAGGAAGTTGGACGGGGCCAGTGCGTCGAACATCAGGTTCGCGAACTGCCGGGCCTTGCCGTCCTGCACCGGATCGCCCGAGCCGGCCTCGGTCAGATCCTCGACGTACTCCCGCGTGGCCAGATAGCTCTGCAGCAGCGAGAAGTAGGCCGGGTTCTCCTTCCAGGCCGCGTCGGCGAACCGGCGGTCCTTCGGGTCGATCGGGACCGGCGGCAGGGGGTCGGTCGCGTTCCACACCCGGGTCGCCGCCGCCGGGATGTTCGCCAGGCGGTGGGCGTACTCCGTGGTCGCCTCCGCGACACCCCGCGGGTTCTTCGCGGCGCGACCGGCGACGGAGGCGACGGCCGGACCCCAGCCGATGGGGTCGAGCGTGGAGGTGAGTTTCTTCTGCAGATCGTTGAGCACCGAGCAACTCCGGAAGACGGGCGGATGGGTCCGGAGCCGAGGCTTGCATCACACCCGGGGCCGCGCACCTTACTTCGAGGTACGTGCGACCTGCAGGTTCGTAACGTACCGGGTGTATGGGGTGTTGACCTGCCCGGGCGCACTCCCGGGTCTCACACGCCGAGGGTAGGTGTGAGAATCGTCACTCGTCCTCGGGATCACGGCTTGCGCCACGTCGACGGCGCGCGATCGTCACCTCGCGGAACGCCTCGTACATCTCCTCGAGCGACCGCCGCTGCGCATTGGTCAGGTCCGGGTCCTCCCGGATCGCGCGCACGACCGCCGACTCGCGCTCCTCGCCGGGGGACAGGTGCGCCGCGAGAGTGTCTGCGGACAGGTGCAATTGCTCCGCGATCGCATGCAGCACCCGCTCGCTCGGCGCCCGCAGATTCCGCTCGATCTGCGACAGGTACGGGTTCGAGATACCCACCATCGCCGCGAGCTGCCGCATCGGCAGTTCGGCCAACTCGCGCTGACGACGGATCAGTTCGCCCAGCGTCGTGGGGCGCGACTCGTCCTCGTCCATGCCGACAGCATAAGGGGGTGAACCGGGCCCACCGGCGCCCCGGAGGAGCGGTGTAAGGGAGTGCACGCCGAGGCACACCCCGTCGTCGCGGATAATGGACGTCGATCCCTGTTCTGCGAGAGAGGACACCTCATGCTTGCCCGCACCGACCTGCGTGGTCGTACTCCCACCACTGCGGAGCTGAGGGGCGCGCTGCCCCGCGGCGGAGTGGACGTGGACGCGGTGCTCCATCAGGTCCGTCCCGTCGTCGACGACATCCGCGACCGCGGTGCCGACGCGGCCCTGGACTACTGCGAGAAGTTCGACGGTGTCCGCCCCGCCGCCGTGCGCGTCCCCGCCGCCGAGCTCGAGCGGGCCCTCGCCGAACTCGATCCGGCCGTGCGCGCCGCTCTCGAGGAGGCCATCGCCCGCACCCGCGTCGTGCACGCCGCACAGCGCCGCTCCGACGTCACCACCGAGGTCGTGCCCGGCGGCACCGTCACCGAACGCTGGGTGCCGGTCGAACGCGTCGGCCTGTACGTGCCCGGCGGCAACGCCGTCTACCCGTCGTCGGTCGTGATGAACGTCGTCCCGGCCCAGGCCGCCGGCGTCGAATCGCTCGTCATCGCCTCCCCGCCGCAGAAGAACTTCGGCGGCCTCCCGCACCCGACCATCCTCGCCGCCGCGGCGCTGCTCGGCGTCGACGAGGTGTGGGCCGTCGGTGGCGCCCAGGGGGTCGCGCTGCTGTCCTACGGCGGCACCGACACCGACGGCGCTGAGCTCGCCCCCGTCGACATGATCACCGGCCCCGGCAACATCTACGTCACCGCCGCCAAACGGCTGTGCCGCGCCGTCGTCGGCATCGACGCCGAGGCCGGCCCCACCGAGATCGCGATCCTCGCCGACCACACCGCCGACGCGGTGCACGTCGCCGCCGATCTCATCAGCCAGGCCGAGCACGACGTCATGGCCGCCTCGGTGCTCGTCACCACCAGCACCGAGCTCGCCGACGCCGTCGACACCGCCCTCGCCGCGCAGCTCGAGCTCACCAAGCACCGCGAGCGTGTCGCCACGGCACTGTCGGGCAGCCAGTCCGGCATCGTCCTCGTCGACGACATCGAGCAGGGCCTGAAGGTCGTCAACGCCTACGCCGCCGAGCACCTCGAGATCCAGACCGAGAACGCCTCCGAGGTCGCCGCGCGCGTCCGCTCGGCGGGTGCGATCTTCGTCGGGCCGTGGGCGCCGGTGTCCCTCGGCGACTACTGCGCCGGCTCGAACCACGTGCTGCCCACCGCCGGCTGCGCCCGGCACTCCTCGGGCCTGAGCGTGCAGACCTTCCTGCGCGGCATCCACGTCGTCGAGTACACCGAGGCCGCCCTGAAGGACGTCTCCGGTCACGTCATCACCCTCGCCGACGCCGAGGACCTGCCCGCCCACGGCGAAGCCGTCCGTCTGCGATTCGAGGCCCTGAAGTGACCGAGATCCCCGGCTCCCGCATCACCCTCGCCGACCTGCCGCTGCGCGAGAACCTGCGCGGCAAGTCGCCCTACGGCGCCCCGCAGCTGACGGTGCCCGTGCAGCTCAACACCAACGAGAACCCGCACCCGCCCACGCGGGCGCTCGTCGACGACGTCGCCGAGGCGGTGCGCGAGGCCGCCACCGAGCTGCACCGTTATCCCGACCGCGACGCGGTCGCGCTGCGCACCGACCTCGCCGCCTATCTCACCCGGCAGCACGGTGTGCGGATCGGCGTCGAGAACGTGTGGGCCGCAAACGGATCCAACGAGATCCTGCAGCAGATCCTGCAGGCCTTCGGCGGACCGGGCCGCAGCGCCATGGGCTTCGTGCCGTCCTACTCGATGCACCCGATCATCGCCGACGGCACCCAGACCGAGTGGCTGCCCACCTATCGCCGCGACGACTTCACCCTCGACGTCGACGCCTCGGTGGCCGCCATCCGCGACCGGCGACCCGACGTCGTGTTCGTCACCAGCCCCAACAACCCGACCGGCCACAGCATCCCGCTGGACCAGCTGCGCGCGATCCTCGACGCCGCCCCCGGCATCGTCATCGTCGACGAGGCCTACGTCGAGTTCTCCTCGCAGCCGAGCGCCCTGACGCTCATCGACGAGTACCCGGCGAAGATCATCGTCTCGCGCACCATGAGCAAGGCCTTCGCCTTCGCCGGCGGTCGCCTCGGCTATCTCGCCGCCGCCCCGGCGATGATCGACGCGCTGCTGCTCGTGCGCCTGCCCTACCACCTGTCGGTCATCACCCAGGCCGCCGCCCGCGCGGCGCTGCGGCACGCCGACGAGACCCTCGGCTCGGTCGCCGAACTGGCCGCCGAACGTGACCGGGTCGCCGCCGAGCTCACCCGCTTCGGCTACGAGGTGGTCCCGTCCGACGCCAACTTCATCCTGTTCGGCCGCTTCGCCGACGCCGCCGCCACCTGGCAGCGGTATCTCGACGAGGGGGTGCTCATCCGGGACGTCGGCATCCCCGGCTACCTGCGCACCACGATCGGCCTGTCCCACGAGAACGACGAGTTGCTGCGAGTGAGCGAGAAACTCGCCGCCACGGAAATCGAGGCATCCGCATGAGCGACCGCATCGCGCGCGTCGAACGCACCACCAAGGAGTCGAGCATCACCGTCGAGGTGAACCTCGACGGCACGGGCCGCACCGAGATCTCCACGGGCATCCCGTTCTACGACCACATGCTCACCGCGCTCGGCCAGCACGGCTGCTTCGACCTGACCGTCCAGGCGCAGGGCGACGTCGAGATCGACGCCCACCACACCGTCGAGGACACCGCCATCGTGCTCGGCCAGGCCTTCGGGCAGGCGCTCGGCGACAAGCGCGGCATCCGCCGCTTCGGCGACTGCTTCATCCCGATGGACGAGACCCTCGCGCACGCCTCGGTCGACGTCTCCGGCCGCCCCTACTGCGTGTTCACCGGCGAGCCCGACCACATGGTCCACTCGGTCATCGGCGGCTATCCCGGCGTGCCCTACTCGACGGTGATCAACAAGCACGTCTTCGAGTCGTTCGCCTTCCACGCCCGCATCGCGCTGCACGTGCGGGTGCTCTACGGCCGCGACCCGCACCACATCACCGAGGCCGAGTTCAAGGCGGTCGCCCGCGCGCTGCGCGAGGCCGTCGAACCCGACCCGCGGGTCAGCGGGGTGCCGTCGACGAAGGGCAGCCTCTAGTCCATGGATGTGGTGCTGACCTATCTGTGCTTCATCCTCGCAGGCCTCGCGGCCGGAGGAACCTGGTCGATGTGGAAGGCACGCAACACCCTGTTCGCGGGGGTGCTGCTGGCGCTGACCCTGCTGGCCGGTGTCGCCGGCATCCTCCGGTTGCTCTGACGTGGCGGACCGAGCGGGACTGTTCACCGTCCGCGGCCTGATTCCGGCGTGGTCGACGTCCGCGGCGGCCTTCGGCGGCTTCTCGCTGCTGCTGCCGGTGGTGCCGTGGGCGATCGCCGAGGCCGGGGGCAGCGACACCCTCGCCGGGTCGGTGACGGCGGTGTTCATGCTCACCACCGTGCTCACCCAGCTGGCGATGCCGCGGCTGCTGCGGTCCTTCGGGCACCGGGCGACCCTCGTCGCGGGCTGCCTGTTCCTCGGGCCGCCCTCGCTGCTGTTCCTGGTGTCCATGGCCCCGGCGTCGGTGCTGGGGATCTCCGCGCTGCGCGGGATCGGCTTCGGGATGATCACAGTCGCCGCTGCCGCGCTCGTCGGGGAACTGGCCCCACCGCGGCTGCTCGGCCGCGCGACCGGCATGCTCGGCATCGCGATCGCCGCCTCCCAGACCGTGGGGCTGCCCGCGGGTCTGGCGATTGTCGACCGGCTCTCCACCACCCCGGTGTTCGTGCTCGGCGCGGTGATCTCGTCGGCCGGTCTGCTCGCCGCGGTGCGCCTGCCGCGGCTCGCCGCCCGGCAGGAGAAGGCCGTGCGGAGGGTGCCGCCGCTGGTGCTGCTGTTCCCGATGGTCGCGGTCGGTGCCGGGGCCATCGCCTACGGCGGGCTCACTTCGCTGCTGCGCATCGCGGTCGAGGACCTGCCGGTCGCCGCGGCCCTCGCCGTGCTCAGCGCCTCCACGCTCGTCGGCCGGTACGGCGCCGGTGCGGTCGCCGACCGGATCGGGGCGGGCCGGATGCTGCCGGTCGGTCTCGCGCTGGCGGCGCTGGCGATGGTGCCCTTCGCTCTCGTCGCCGACGACCGCGGCGGCACCGTCGCGCTGGTCGGTGCGGCGGTGTGCTTCGGCGTCGGTTTCGGCATCGTGCAGAACGAGGCGCTGCTCGTCGCGTTCCGGCGGGCCGGGGCCGGCAACACCGGGTCGGCGAGCGCGGCCTGGAACATCGGTTTCGACGCCGGTACCGGCGCGGGATCGTTCGCGCTCGGTGCGGTGGCCGCCGCGGCCGGTTATCCGGCGGCGTTCACCGTCGCGGCGGTGCTGGTGCCGATCCTGCCGCTGCTCGCCCGACTGACCGGGCCGTCGGAGCGCCCCCGCCCCACCCCCTAGAATCGAGATCATGAGCGCAACCACGGTCGCCGTCCTCGACTACGGCTCGGGCAATCTCCACTCCGCCACCCGGGCCGTCGCCCGCACCGGCGTGCAGGTCGAGGTCACCTCGGATCCGAAGGTCGCGCTCGCCGCGGACGGACTCGTCGTTCCCGGCGTCGGTGCCTTCGACGCGTGCATGAAGGGCCTGCTCGCCGTCGGCGGCCACAAGATCATCGGCACCCGCCTCGCCGGTGGCCGCCCGGTGCTCGGTATCTGCGTCGGCATGCAGATCCTGTTCGAGCGCGGTGTCGAGCACGGCATCGAGACCGAGGGCTGCGGGGAGTGGCCCGGCACCGTCGAGCGCCTCGACGCCCCGGTGCTGCCGCACATGGGCTGGAACACCGTCGAGGCCCCGGCCGACTCGGTGCTGTTCGCGGGCATGGACCCCGGCACCCGCTTCTACTTCGTCCACTCCTACGCCGCCCGCACGTGGGAGCTCGCCGACCCCGAGCGTCTCGACCCGCCGAAGGTGACCTGGGCCGAGCACGGCGACAGGTTCGTCGCCGCCGTCGAGAACGGCCCGCTGTCGGCCACCCAGTTCCATCCGGAGAAGTCCGGCGACGCGGGTGCGCAGCTGCTGGAGAACTGGGTCCGCTCGTTGTGAGCAAGACGGGGCGCGGCCGGCCGGGCGGGGAGT
Organism: Rhodococcus sp. Z13; assembly: GCF_025837095.1. Lineage (NCBI taxonomy): Bacteria > Bacillati > Actinomycetota > Actinomycetes > Mycobacteriales > Nocardiaceae > Rhodococcus > Rhodococcus sacchari. Next base: position 2,607,993 of record NZ_CP107551.1, on the reverse strand, counting down.
TCTCCCTCGGCCGCCACGCCCTGATCTCCGTCGGTGCGGCCTCCTCGGTCCTGGTCGTCACCGCCGTCGTGGTCGTCGCGCTGCGGCCGGGCCCGGTGCTCGGGCTGGTCGTCGCGCTGGTCGGTATCGTCGCGGCCGTCGCGGTGATGGGGGTCGTGTCGACGCGCTCGGTCCGCCGGGCGTTCGGTCCCGGCAAGGACGACCGTTCCGAATCCTGACGCGCCCGACCGGGTTTCACCCCTGCTGCAGCGGGGGCGAACCTCGATCCGGCGCGCGAACTGCGGCTTTACGCAGACGGAACGAAACCGGACAAACCGGTAACATGTAGTTAATCTACGCAACAATATTCGTCATCGGCGTGCCCAACGATGAAACCGTGACGAACCCCAGCAGCACTCCCACCACCGTCGTGGACTCCCCGGTCCTCCTCGACGGCTACATCCCCCAGATCGACCTCACCCTCGCCCTCACCGGCGATCCCGCCGCCCGTGCCGCGGTCGGGCGGGCGCTCGACAAGGCCTGCCGCACCTCCGGATTCTTCGTGCTCTCCGGCCACGGCATCGACCGCGCCCTCATCGACCGGGTCCTCGACGCCACCCGCCGCTTCTTCCACGTCCCACTCGAACAGCGACGCCACCTTGTCGCCCCGCCCGGCGACGTGACCCTGCGAGGCCTGCGCCTGTTCCACGAGGGCCGCGTCAGCACCAAGGGTCGCGACGGCGCCAGCGCCGACGGCCTCGCCACCGGCCTCGACTCGCCGCCGGACCTGTGCGAGCTGTTCACCATGAACCGCGCCGGCGAACCCGGCGTCGCCGACACCACCGAACTCGCCGAGGGCGCCGAGGTGTGGACCCGTCCCAACCGCTGGCCCGACCTGCCCGGCCTCGAGGACTTCCGTCCGGCCTGGCTGGAGTACTACGGCGAACTCGAACACCTCGCGCTCGAGGTCATGCGGTTCTTCGCCCTCGGCCTCGAACTCGACGAGCACTTCTTCGACGGCCTGTTCGACAACCACCTCACCAACCTCTGCGCGAACTACTACCCGCCCATCACCACACCCCCGGTGGAAGGGCAGTTCCGCAAGTTCCCGCACACCGACTCCGGCACCCTCACGATCCTCTACCAGGACGAGGAGGGCGGCCTGCAGGTCGTCGACCGCTCCACCGGCGAATGGGTCGACGTGCCGTTCATCGAGAACTCGTTCGTCGTGAACATCGGTGACCTCATGGCCATCTGGACCAACAACCGCTGGGTCTCCACCCACCACCGCATCCTGCCCCCGCCGCCGGAGAAGTGGGACCGCGAACGCATCTCCATGCCGTTCTTCCACACCCCCAACTGGTCCGCGATCATCGAATGCCTGCCCTCGTGCACCGACGCCGACCACCCGCCGGTCCACGACCCGGTGCACTCCGGCGAATACCTCGAATACAAGGTCATCGGCCTCACCGCCTGAACCGTCCCCGCCCCACCCCCTGTCCCACCGCCGGTTCCCCCGCCGGCGGTCCTCCCGAGGAGTCCATCCACGTGACGACCATGCCCCGACGCGCGTTCCTTGCCCGCTCCCTCGGCGGACTGATCCTGCTCGGCAGCGGATCCGCGCTGCTCACCGCCTGCTCCGACGACGGTGACGATGGCACCGCTTCCGGCGGCGCGGGATCGGTCGCGTTCCGGCTGTCCTACACCCACTCGGTGTCCTTCGCCGGCACCTACCTCGCGATCGCCGACGGCTTCTACGCCGCCCAGGGCATCGACACGGTAGAACTGCTCGAGGGCGGGCCGACCGCCACCCCGACGCCGCTCGACGTCGGGGTGGGCAAAGCCCTGCTCGGGGTCGCCTCCACCCCCGACCAGGTCGCCACCGCGCGACTCAACGGGGGAGCGGCGGTGAAGATCATCGGGGCGCTCTACCAGAAGAATCCCTACGCCGTGACGTCGTTGGCGAGCGCCCCGATCCGCACCCCGCAGGATCTCGTCGGCCGCACCATCGGCGTGCAGGCCGTCAACGAGACCGTGTGGACGGCCTTCCTCGAGGGCGCCGGCATCGACCCCGCGTCGGTGACCACCGTCCCCGTCCAGTTCGACCCCTCGCCGCTGACCCAGGGCGAGGTCGACGGCTGGTTCTCCTTCGTCACCAACGAACCCGTCACCCTCGCCGCCGCCGGCTACGACGTCGAGACCCTGCTGCTCGCCGACAACGGCTACCCGCTCGTCGCCCAGGTGTACGTCGCCGACGAGTCGAACCTCGACGGCGACCGGCGCGCCGACCTCGTCAAGGCCCTCACCGCCGAGATCGAGGGCTGGATCGTCGCGGTGAAGAACCCCGAGCGGGCCGCGGAGATCACCATCGACACCTACGCCCCCGATCTCGGTCTCGACCTCGCCGTCCAGACCGAGATCGCCCGCATCCAGAACGGCCTGATCGTCACCGACGCCACCCGCAGCTCCGGATTGATGACCGTCACCGACGAGCTCGTCGCCCAGAACCTCGCGACCCTCGCCGCCTCCGGCCTCGACATCTCCGCCGACGAACTGTTCGACCTGTCGGTGCTGGCCGAGGTCTACGAGGCACGACCCGACCTCGCGACGGCGCTCGCCGACGTCGCGGTCGACGGATGAGCACCGCCGTCGCCGGTCCGGTGACCCCGGCGCGCCCCACCGGCGTGCCCCCGGCCCGGCGCGGTCCCCGCTTCCGGCTCGACCGCCGGGTCGTGTCCGGAATCGGGGGCTTCGCGGGCCTGCTGCTCGTGTGGACCTTGCTCGCCGTGGCCCGCCCCGCCCTGATCCCGACCCCGCTCGCGGTGCTCGCCGCCCTCGTCACCGACCGGGACCTCGTCCTCGCCAACACCCTCGACACCACGCGGGTCGCGGCGCTCGGCTGGCTGATCGGCAACGCCGTCGCGGTGACGCTCGGGGTGTTCGTGCTCGTCGTGCCGCGCCTCGAAGTGACCGTGCTGCGGCTGGCCGCCGTCGTGTCGTTCTTGCCGGCCCTCGCGATCGGGCCGGTGCTCTACGTGCTCCTCGACGGCGACGCCCCGAAGATCGTGATCTCGGCGCTCGGCGTCGTGCTCACCACCGTCGTGGGCACGGTCGTGGGCCTGCGCGCCGTGAGCCCGACCGTGCTCGACGTCGTCCGTGCCACCGGCGGCGGTCTCGGCGCCGAACTGCGCTTCGCCCGCATCCGCGCCGGGCTGCCCAGCCTGCTCGCGAGCCTGCGCATCGCCGGCCCCGCCGCGGTGCTCGGCGCCATCATCGGCGAATATCTCGGGGGTTCCGAGGGACTCGGCCCCGCCATGATGACCGCCCAGCAGCAACTCGACGTGCCCCTGACCTGGGCGCTGGCCCTCGCCGCCACCGCCGTGGCCGGTATCGCCTACGCCGTCCCCGCCGTGGTCAACAGGCTGACCTCCCCGTGGGCGTCCACCGTGTCCACCGGCTCGGTCACCTTCGGTCCGGTGAGCCGGCCGATGTCCGGGCCGCGCCGGATCCTCGCCGCCGTCGGCGGGCTCGTCGCCGCGGTGACGGTGACCCTCGCCGTGTGGTGGGCCGCCGTCGAACTGCTGCAGCCGAGCCCGATGGTGGCCAAGACCCCCCTCGACGTCGCACAGTTCCTGTTCACCGGCGATCGCGCCGCCGAGCACCGCGAGGTGGTGTTCGACGCGCTCGGGCAGACCCTGTCGTTCGCGGCGGTCGGCTATCTCGCCGGTACCGCAGCGGCGCTGCTGCTCGTCGCGCTGCTGGTGCGCGTCCCGGCCCTCGAATACGTCGCGATGCCCCCGGCGATCGTGCTGCAGTCGGTGCCCCTCGGCGTGTTCACCCCGATCTTCATGATCGTCTTCGGGCGCGGGCTGTTCACCGCCGCCGCCATCTGCGGTGCCGTCACTTTCTTCCCGACGCTCGTCATGACCCTCGCCGCCGTGCGCGCGGTGCCGAGCAGCGTCACCGACGTCTTCCGGGCGAGCGGCGCGAGCGCGACCCGCACCTTCCTGTGCGCCCAGGTCCCCGCCGCGCTGCCGGCCCTGCTCGCCGCAGCGCGGATCGCCGTGCCCGCCGCGGTCGTCGGTGCGCTGCTCGTCGAATGGCTCGCCACCGGCACCGGCCTCGGCTATCTGATGCTGCGCTCGACCACCACCTTCGCCTACGACCAGCTGTGGGCGGCGGTCGTGGCGTGCACCCTGACGATGATCGCCGCCTACACGATCGTGACCGCCCTGGAGTCCTGGGTGCTGGCACGGATGGGAGATTGACATGCAGAGCACCCCGGGCATCTCCGTCTCGGCGGTCCACAAGTTCTTCGACGGCCGCGGCGGCCGCGTCGAAGCCCTCACCGACGTGTCCTTCGACGCCCCCGCGGGCTCGTTCACCGCGATCGTCGGCCCGTCCGGCTGCGGCAAGTCCACCCTGCTGCGGATGCTCGCCGGCCTCGACGCCCCCACCACCGGCAGCGTGAAGGTGGCGGGGGAGGACCCCGACGTCGTGCGCCGCCGCCACGGCGTGGGCATCGCATTCCAGGACCCGGCGCTGCTGCCCTGGCGGTCCGTCGCCGCGAACGTCGCCCTGCCGCTCGCCGCGGCCGGCCGGTCCGATCCCGGCCTGGTCGCCGAACTCGTCCGGCTCGTCGGGCTCGGCGACTTCGCCGACGCCCGCCCCGCGCACCTCTCGGGCGGCATGCGCCAGCGCGCCTCGATCGCCCGCGCGCTCGTCTCGGAACCGGACATCCTGCTGCTCGACGAGCCGTTCGGCGCCCTCGACGACATGACCCGGCAGAACCTCAACGGCCTGCTGCAGGAGATCTGGACCCGCCGCGCCACGACCACCCTGCTCATCACGCACTCCATCGAGGAGGCCGTCTTCCTCGCCGACCGGGTGCTGCTGATGTCGGCGCGGCCCGGCCGCATCCGCGCGGACTTCGAGATCGACCTGCCGCGCCCCCGGCTGCCCGAGGTCAAGCGCACACCCGAGTTCCACCGTCTCTGCGACGCCATCTCCGACGCCCTGTTCTCCCCGGAGGGGCGGCTCGCTCCCGCGGGCCGCTGAGGCGCCGAGGAGGGCGGAGGGTGCGGCGTTTGGCGTCGTCACAGGTGCAGGCACTAATGTGTACGCAGTGAGCCTGGTCCTTTTGCCCGCAGTCGACGTCGTCAACGGTGAAGCAGTTCGCCTCGTTCAGGGAGAGGCGGGAAGCGAGACCGGATACGGCTCGCCCCGCGACGCCGCCCTCGAATGGCAGAACGCCGGCGCCGAATGGGTGCACATGGTCGACCTCGACGCGGCGTTCGGCCGCGGCGACAACCGTGCCCTCCTCACCGAGGTCATCGGTGAACTCGACGTGAAGGTCGAACTGTCGGGCGGTATCCGCGACGACGAGACCCTCGCCGCCGCCCTGGCCACCGGGTGCGCCCGCGTCAACCTCGGCACCGCCGCGATCGAGAACCCCGAATGGTGCCGCAAGGTCATCGGCGAGTTCGGCGACCGCATCGCCGTCGGCCTCGACGTCAAACTCCTCGACGGCCAGTGGCGGCTGCGCGGCCGCGGCTGGGTCTCCGACGGCGGCGACCTGTGGGAGGTCCTCGAACGACTCGAGCGCGACGGCTGCGCGCGCTACGTCGTCACCGACGTCAGCAAGGACGGCACCCTCACCGGGCCGAACCTCGACCTGCTGCGCGAGGTGTGCGCGGCGACGGACTCCCCGGTGGTCGCCTCCGGCGGCGTCTCGACCGTCGACGACCTGCGTGCCATCGCGACCCTCGTCGACGAGGGCGTCGAGGGAGCGATCGTCGGCAAGGCGCTCTACGCCGGCCGTTTCACCCTCCCCGAGGCGCTCGCCGCCGTCTCCGGCTGAGCGATGACCGACTCCGCGGACCTGCACCGTCTGCTCGCCGTCGCGAGCGACGTGCTCGACGAGGTCGCGGATCGTTTCGTCGCCGGCCACGGGGCACCCCGCTCCGTGGACAAGGGCCCGAACGACTTCGCCACCGACATCGACCTCGAACTCGAACGCCGCATCGGTGGGATGCTCACCGACCGCACCGGGATCGCGGTGCACGGCGAGGAGTTCGGGGGCCCGGCGGCGGACGAGGGCACCATCTGGCTGCTCGACCCGGTCGACGGCACCGTCAACTACTCCGCCGGACTGCCCATGGCGGGCATCCTGCTCGCCCTCGTCGACCACGGCGAACCCGTGGCGGGGCTCACCTGGCTGCCGCTGGCCCGGCAGCGGTTCGCCGCCGTCGCCGACGGTCCGCTGCTCGTCGACGGTGAACCCGCCGAGCCGCTGAGACCCGCGCGCCTCGAGGACGTCATGATCGGCGTCGGCAGCTTCGACATCGACAGTCGCGGCCGCGTCCCCGGCACCCGCCGGCTGGCGGTCATCACCGAACTGAGCCGGCGTGTCGCGCGGCTACGCATGCACGGCTCGACCGGCGCCGACCTCGCCTACACCGCTGTCGGTGCCCTCGGCGGCGCCGTGGTGTTCGGCCACCACCCCTGGGACAACGCCGCCGGTGTCGCGCTGGTCCGTGCGGCCGGGGGCATCGCCACCGACTTCGCGGGCCGGCCCTGGCGCATCGGCTCCGGATCGGTGGTCGCCGCGGCACCCGGAGTGCACGGCGAGATACTGGAGATAGTGCAATCGGCGACGGAGCAGTCCGTGGCGCAACAGTTGGGTTCCGAAGGAGATCGAACATGACACTGGCCGTGCGGGTCATCCCGTGCCTCGACGTCGACGCCGGGCGGGTGGTCAAGGGTGTCAACTTCGAGAACCTCCGCGACGCGGGCGACCCCGTCGAACTCGCCGCCCTCTACAACGAGCAGGGCGCCGACGAACTGACCTTCCTCGACGTGACCGCCTCGAGCGGCGACCGCAGCACCATGCTCGACGTCGTCACCCGCACCGCCGAACAGGTCTTCATCCCCCTCACCGTCGGTGGTGGCGTCCGCACCGTCGAGGACGTCGACCGCCTGCTGCGCGCCGGGGCCGACAAGGTCTCCGTCAACACCGCGGCCATCGCCCGGCCCGAGGTGCTCAAGGAGATGGCGGAACGGTTCGGTTCGCAGTGCATCGTGCTGTCCGTCGACGCCCGCACCGTGCCGGCCGACCAGGAACCCACCTCCAGCGGCTGGGAGGTCACCACCCACGGCGGCCGTCGTGGCACCGGCATCGACGCCGTCGAATGGGCGCGTCGCGGTGAGGAACTCGGCGTGGGGGAGATCCTGCTCAACTCCATGGACGCCGACGGCACCAAGAACGGCTTCGACCTGAAGATGATCGAGGCCGTCCGCAAGGCCGTGAGCGTGCCCGTCATCGCCTCCGGCGGTGCCGGTGCCGCCGAGCACTTCGCGCCCGCCGTGCACGCCGGCGCCGACGCGGTGCTCGCCGCCAGCGTCTTCCACTTCCGGGAACTCACCATCGCGCAGGTCAAGGACGCCATGCGCGCAGAAGGGATCACGGTCCGATGAGCGACATCCTCGATCCCGCGATCGCTGCGCGGCTCAAGCGCAACGCCGACGGCCTGTTCGCCGCCGTCGTCCAGGAACGCTCCACCGGGGCGGTGCTGATGATGGCCTGGATGGACGACGAGGCCCTCGCCCGCACCCTCGCCACCCGCAAGGCCACCTACTTCTCGCGGTCCCGGCAGCAGTACTGGGTCAAGGGCGAGACGTCCGGCCACACCCAGCACGTCCACGAGGTGCGGCTGGACTGCGACGGCGACACCGTGCTGCTGGTCGTCGACCAGGTGGGGGCGGCCTGCCACACCGGCACCCACACCTGCTTCGACACCGACGTGCTGCTCGAAGCACAGCCGATCGCCGAATAGCCCCCACACGCCCGGCGCTCCGCAGTACCGAGGTGCGGAGCGCGCCGTGACGGCTGCGACAATGAGGTTTTCTCACCAGGCCGGTGCTTGCAGGTGAAGAAGAACGAGAGCCGCAGCAGCGATCGAGCCGATCCTCCACGGACATAGACTGATTCGCTGCAGCGCCTTCCACCGGGTCTTCAGCAGCGCGTTCGCGCGTTCGGCCGGAGCACGCATCGCAGACAGCAGCGTGTTGCGGCAACGAGTGCCGATATCGAGATCACGGCCTTTCGTCGGGACGTGGACGCCGATCCCGGCACCGGTGTACCCCTTGTCGGCGAGGGTGGGCATCCCGCCGGCGGCAGCGTGGTAGAGGGCGCCGAGGATCCCGCCCCGACGAGCAGCGGTGAGGTCGTGCACCGAACCGGGGGCAACCTCGGACACCCAGATCGGGTAGCCGGTCGGATCGGTCAGGACCTGGACGTTGCCGCCGTGGCGGCGATGTTTACCCGAGTACCACACGTCGTGCCCGGACTCGGAACGCTCCCGGCAGCGAGTCGAGGCGATGAGGGTGCCGTCGAGACAGACATGCTCCCAGCCGGACTCGATCCCACGTTCGAGCACGTCGTGCAGGTCCGGGGCGTGCGCAGCGATCACGTCGATACCTTCGTGGAGATACCGGTAGGCGGTGGCCTGCGAGATGCGGGCATCGCGCGCCAGGGTGGCGACGTCGGTGCCGTCGCGGAACCACCGCAGCACCATCAGAGCCTGGACGTAGACGGTCGCGGCCCGCTGCCACGGCCGGCGATCGGTCCTGCGGCGGTGGGCAGCGAGGATACGGGCGACGAAGGTCAGGGTGTGCTCGGGCACGTCGAGCGTGGCACGATAGGTAATCACGTGGGGTCCTGCTCCGGGTTGCTTCTTGCTCGAAACAATCCCTACCAGGCAGGACCCCACGTCCTCTTTTCACGCCACACCGTTCGGATGTCTTTGCTGTCGTCGGTGACTCTCTGGTGAGAAAACCTCAATGCCTGCATGCCACTCATCCAGATCAGCCAGACGCCCGGCCTGACCGACGAACAGAAGGCGAACGTCATCGCCGCCGTGACCGCCGCCTACGCCGAAGCGGCCGGCAAGAACCCGTCGTCGGTGTGGGTGACGATCACCGAGGTGCCCCGCGAGAACTGGGGTGTGGGCGGCACACCCCTCGGCTGAGCCGTCTCAGGCCCGCCCGGTCCCGGCGGTGTCTCAGGCCCGCCCGATCCCGGCGGTGTCTCAGGCCCGCCCGATCCCACCCGCGATGGCCTTGTCCATCTGCTCGACCAGCGCCGCCCCGAGCCGGGCCAGTTCCCGGACCTGCTCGTCGTCGAGGCCGTCGAAGACCAGGCGCCGCACCGCCTCGACGTGGCTCGGGGCGGTCTCGACGACCTTCGCGTAGCCGGCGTCGGTGAGCACCGCGTACGAGCCGCGGCTGCCGGGGATCGGCTCCCGCTCCACCCAGCCGCGCCGGCCCAGCCGGGTGACCACGTGCGACAGCCGGGACAGCGACGCGTTGGCCTCCGCCGCCAGCGCGCTGAGCTGCACCCGGCGCTCGGGTGCCTCCGACAGCAACGCGAGCACGAAGTACTCGAAGTGCGTCATGTCCGAATCGTGCTGCATCTGGGTGTCCAGGGCGGCGGGCAACCGGGTGACGACGGAGACCAGTGAACGCCAGGCCGTCTGCTGGATCGGATCGAGCCACCGCGGGTCGTCGTTGCTCATGCTGGTCCTCGCTCGGGTCCGTGCCGGGGAATGGAATGGATGGCTCCGGGATTGTGGCCTATTATAGTTGAAGCTTCAACCTAGGGAGTCACATTGAGTACCGTACCCGCCCTGTTCCTCAGCCACGGCGCGCCGCCCCTCGTCGACAGCGAGCTGTGGGTGTCGCAGCTGCAGCGCTGGGCGGCCGACCTGCCGCGGCCCACCGCGATCCTCGTGGTCTCCGCGCACTGGGAATCCGCGCCGCTGACCATCGGCTCCACCACCACCGGCACCCCGCTCGTCTACGACTTCGGCGGGTTCCCGCGCCGCTTCTACGAGGTGACCTACCCGAGCCCCGGCGCGCCCGATCTCGCCCGGCAGGTCGCCGCGCTGATGCCCGACGACGAACGCGTCGTGCAGCAGCCCCATCGCGGACTCGACCACGGCGCCTACGTGCCCCTGACCGTGATGTATCCCGACGCCGACATTCCCGTCCTGCAGATCTCCCTGCCGAGCCTGGACCCGGAACGTCTGCTGCACCTGGGCCGTCGCCTGCGTCCGCTGCGCGAGCAGGGCGTGCTCGTCATCGGCTCCGGTTTCACCACCCACGGGCTGCCGTTCCTGCGCGACCCGCGTCCCGAGGCGCCCGCGCCCGGCTGGTCCGCCGAGTTCGACCACTGGACCGCCGAACAGCTCGCGCGCGGCGACGTCGACGCCCTGCTCGACTTCCGGCACCGCGCCCCCGGCATGCCCTACGCGCACCCCACCGTCGAGCACTTCGCGCCGCTGTTCGTCACCCTCGGTGCCGCCGACGAGCCCGGACGCGGCATCGATCAGGTCGTCGACGGCTTCTGGATGGGCCTGGCCAAACGGTCCTTCCAGGTCGCCTGACCGCCCCGTGCACCGTCCGGCGCCGTCCCTGGGATGATGGTGCGCATGTCCGGCGAGCCCACCACCATTCCCGCAGCCACCACCGACCCGACCCCCGGTGGTGGTTGGTCCGATACGACCACCACCCGCGAGCAGTTCCGGCAGCTGGCCGCCGAGCACCGCGTGGTCCCCGTGACCCGCAAGGTGCTCGCCGACGCCGAGACCCCGCTGTCGGCCTACCGCAAGCTCGGGGCGAACCGGCCCGGCACCTTCCTGCTCGAATCGGCCGAGAACGGCCGCTCGTGGTCGCGCTGGTCGTTCGTGGGCGCCGGCAGCCCCGCGGCGCTGACCGTCGTCGACGGTGAGGCCGCCTGGTACGGCACCGTCCCGGCGGGTGCCCCCACCGGCGGCAACCCCGTCGACGTCCTGCGCGAGACCCTGGACCTGCTGCACACCGACCGCATCCACGGCCTGCCGCCGCTCACCAGCGGCATGGTCGGCTATCTCGGCTACGACATCGTCCGGCACCTCGAGAAGCTGCCGGTGATCGCCGAGGACGACCTGCAGATCCCCGAACTGGTCATGCTCCTGACAACCGACATCGCGGCCGTCGACCACCACGAGGGCACCATCTGGCTCATCGCCAACGCGGTGAACTGGGACGGCTCCGACGAGCGCGTCGACGAGGCCTACGACGACGCCGTCGCCCGGCTCGACCGGATGACCGCCGCCCTGGCGGCCCCGGCCCCCGCCACGGTCGCCACGTTCTCCCGGCCCGAGCCCGCCTACCGCCGTCAGCGCACCACCGAGTCCTTCTGCACCGACGTCCGCAAGCTCATCGGCGACATCGAGGCGGGCGAGGCCTTCCAGGTGGTGCTCTCGCAGCGTTTCGAGATCGACTGCCCCGCCGAGCCGATCGACGTCTACCGGATGCTGCGCGCCTCCAACCCGAGCCCCTACATGTACCTGCTGCACATCCCGGGCCCCGACGGGGAGACCGCGTTCTCCATCGTCGGCTCGAGCCCCGAGGCTCTCGTGACGGTGTCCGACGGGGTCGCCACCACCCACCCGATCGCCGGGACGCGGTGGCGCGGCGCCGACGAGGAGGAGGACCTCCTGCTCGAGAAGGACCTCGTCAACGACGAGAAGGAGAACGCCGAGCACCTCATGCTCGTCGACCTCGGCCGCAACGACCTCGGCCGCGTGTGCACCCCGGGCACCGTCGAGGTGCACGACTACCGGCACATCGAGCGGTACAGCCACGTCATGCACCTCGTCTCCACGGTCACCGGCCGGCTGGCCGAGGGCAGGAACGCCCTCGACGCCGTCACCGCGTGCTTCCCCGCCGGCACCCTCTCGGGTGCCCCCAAGGTCCGCGCGATGGAACTGATCGAGGAACTCGAACCCACCCGGCGCGGGATCTACGGCGGCATCGTCGGCTATCTCGACTTCGCCGGCGACGCCGACACCGCCATCGCGATCCGCTCCGCCCTGATCAAGGGCGGTGTCGCCTACGTGCAGGCCGGCGCCGGCATCGTCGCCGACTCCGATCCGGACGCCGAGGACACCGAGGCCCGCAACAAGGCGATGTCCGCGCTCGCGGCGGTCGCCGCCGCGTCGACGTTGTCCAACTACGGCGGTGACGCACGGTGACCACCGAACCGCAGCCCGTCCCCGGCGATGCCCGGGCGGGTCGCCGGCCCACCGTCGTGGCCGCGGGACTGCTCGTGGTCGCCGCGGCGATGCTGTGGGGATCGAGCCGCATGACCTGGGTCGAGGCCGTCTCCTCCGACGGCCTCGGCGTCGACCGCGTACTCGCCCTCGTCGGCGGGCAGTGGGCCGCGGCCCTGACGCCGCTCGCGCTCGCGCTGCTCGCTGCCGTCGCGGCGGTCTTCGCGGTGCGGGGGATCGCGCTGCGGGTCGTGGCGGTCGCGGTGGCCGCCGTTGCGGTGGCCGCCGGGATCCCCGCCGTGCAGCTGCTGGCCTCCGGCGCGGACCCCGAGTCGGTGGCGCGCATCGCCGAACTGCCCGACCGCGCGGAGGTCACCGCCGTCGACGTCTCCGCCGCGCCCGCCCTGCTGGCGTTGCTGGGGACGCTGGTCGCTCTCGTGGCGGCCGTCGCGGTCTGGCGGACCCCGCGGGAGAAGGCCGGGCTCTCGTCGCGCTACGACGCCCCTGCCGCCCGCCGCGAGGCCGCGACACGGCGCGACGACTCGGACGAACCCGTCACCGAGCGGGTCCTGTGGGATGCGCTCGACGCGGGGGAGGACCCCACCGTCGACCCGCACGATCCTGCGGAAAACGGGGACGACGAGGGCGAGCCGGGTGAATCGGGTACCCGGCGACGACCCTCGTAACCGCGACCACTAGGCTCGGATCAATCCGATGAGGTTAATCACATCGGATTTGAGCCAGGGTGGGAAAGGACTCGAGCCACGATGACAGTTCTCGACTCGATTCTCGAGGGAGTACGAGCCGATGTCGCCGCCCGTGAGGCGGCCGTCGACTTCGCCTCCGTCAAGGCAGCAGCTGCGAGTGCGCCCCCGCCGATCGACGCCAAGGCCGCCCTGCGCGAGCCCGGCATCGCCGTCATCGCCGAGGTCAAGCGCGCCAGCCCCTCCAAGGGGGCGCTCGCCGACATCCCGGATCCGGCCGAGCTCGCCAAGGCCTACGAAGCCGGGGGAGCGCGTGCGATCAGCGTGCTCACCGAGGAACGCCGCTTCCACGGCAGCCTCGCCGACCTCGACGCGGTGCGCCGCGCCGTGCGGATCCCGGTGCTGCGCAAGGATTTCATCGTGGGTCCCTACCAGATCCACGAGGCCCGCGCCCACGGCGCCGACATCGTGCTGCTCATCGTGGCCGCCCTCGAGCAGACCGTGCTGACCGCCCTGATCGACCGGGTCGAGTCGCTCGGCATGACGGCGCTCGTCGAGGCTCACACCGAGGAGGAGGCCGACCGCGCCCTCGAGGCCGGCGCGACCGTCATCGGCATCAACGCCCGCAACCTCAAGACGCTCGAGGTCGACAAGACCACCTTCTCGCGCATCGCCCCCGGGCTGCCGAGCAACGTCCTCAAGATCGCCGAGTCCGGTGTGCGCGGCCCGGCCGACCTGCTCGCCTACGCGGGCGCCGGTGCCGACGCCGTGCTCGTCGGTGAGGGTCTGGTGACCAGCGGCGATCCGCGCCAGGCCGTCGCCGAGCTGGTGACGGTGGGCACGCATCCGTCGTGCCCCAAGCCCGCTCGCTGAGCGTCACCCCCCGTGGATCGGGCATCACGGGCGACGCGGACCCGGGCGTGATCCGCGTCGCCCCGTGCGGCAGACTGACAGAGTGACTGCAGACGATTCCGCACTTTCCGCCAAGGGGCGAGGGCTTCCCTCGATGAGCGAGGCCCTCGCCACCCCGACCGCGCACGAACCCGACACCCGTGGGCACTTCGGAGTCTTCGGTGGCCGCTATGTGCCCGAGGCGCTCATGGCGGTGATCGAGGAGGTCACCGCCGCCTACGAGAAGGAGCGCGTCGACCCCGGCTTCCTCGCCGAACTCGACCGTCTGCAGCGTGACTACACCGGTCGCCCCTCCCCGGTCTACGAAGCCACCCGCCTGAGCGAGCACGCCGGCGGCGCCCGCATCTTCCTCAAGCGCGAGGACCTCAACCACACCGGCTCCCACAAGATCAACAACGTGCTGGGGCAGGTGCTGCTCGCCAAGCGCATGGGCAAGACCCGCGTGATCGCCGAGACCGGCGCCGGCCAGCACGGCGTCGCCACCGCCACCGCGTGCGCGCTGCTCGGTCTCGACTGCCGCGTCTACATGGGCGAGGTCGACACGAAGCGCCAGGCCCTCAACGTCGCCCGCATGCGACTGCTCGGCGCCGAGGTCGTCGCCGCCAAGACCGGCTCGCGCACCCTCAAGGACGCCATCAACGAGGCGATGCGCGACTGGGTCACCAACGCCGACAACACCTACTACTGCTTCGGCACCGCCGCCGGACCGCACCCCTTCCCGGCGATGGTCCGTGACTTCCAGCGCATCATCGGCCTCGAGGCGCGCGCCCAGATCCGGGCCCTCACCGGTCGACTGCCCGACGCGGTCGTCGCCTGCGTCGGTGGCGGATCCAACGCCATCGGCATCTTCCACCCCTTCATCGACGACGTGTCCGTCAAGCTCGTCGGTTGTGAGGCCGGCGGCGACGGTGTGGAGACCGGCCGCCACGCCGCGACCATCGGCGGCGGCACCCACGGCGCCCTGCACGGCGCGTTCTCCTACCTGCTGCAGGACGAGGACGGCCAGACCATCGAGTCGCACTCCATCTCCGCCGGCCTCGACTATCCGGGCGTCGGGCCGGAACACGCCTGGCTCGCCGACACCGGCCGCGCCGAGTACCGCGCGGTCACCGACAGCGAGGCCATGGAGGCCTTCTCGCTGCTGTGTCGCACCGAGGGGATCATCCCCGCCATCGAGTCGGCACACGCCGTCGCGGGCGCCGTGAAGCTCGGCGCCGAACTCGGCAAGGGCGCCATCGTCCTCGTCAATCTCTCCGGCCGGGGTGACAAGGACGTCGACACCGCTGCCAAGTGGTTCGGTCTCCTCCCCGACGACGAGACCACCGAGGCCGCACGCACCGAAGGAGCAGCACAGTGAGCGCCCCGCACGAACGCCTGTCCGAGATCTTCGCGACCTGCCGCGCCGAGAACCGCGCCGCGCTGGTCGGCTACCTGCCGGTCGGCTACCCGACGGTCGAGGGTTCGATCGAGGCCATGAAGACGCTCGTCGAGGGCGGCTGCGACCTCGTCGAGGTCGGCATCCCCTACAGCGACCCGGTCATGGACGGCACCACCATCCAGAACGCCGCGGTCGAGGCGCTCGCCAACGGTGTGCGGGTGCGCGACGTGTTCCCCGCCGTCGAGGCGATCACCGCGGCCGGCGGCGCCGCCGTCGTGATGACCTACTGGAACCTCGTGCTCAAGTACGGCATCGAGAACTTCGCCCGTGACCTCGCGGCCGCCGGTGGTCTCGGCATCATCACCCCGGACCTGATCCCCGACGAAGCGGAGGAGTGGATCGCCGCTTCCGACAAGTACGGTCTCGGCCGCATCTTCCTGGTGGCTCCCTCGTCCACCAACGAGCGTCTCGTCAACACCCTCGACCAGTGCCGCGGCTTCGTCTACGCCACGTCGACCATGGGTGTCACCGGCGCCCGCGACAGCGTCGACAACCGCGCTCCCGAACTCGTCGCGCGGGTGCGTGCACACTCGGACATCCCGGTCGGTGTCGGACTCGGCGTGCGCAACGGCGAGCAGGCTGCGGAGATCGCCGCCTACGCCGACGGGGTCATCGTCGGCTCCGCGCTGGTCACCGCCGCCGGTGAGGGACGCGACGCGCTCCTGGCACTCACGCAGGATCTCGCGAAGGGCGTTCGCTCCGCTAACGTGCACTCGTGACATCGACTGCGTCTGTACTGGCCTATCTGCCGAGTCCGTCGCAGGGCGTCTGGTACGTGGGGCCGCTCGCCCTGCGTGCCTACGCCCTGTGCATCATCGTCGGGATCGTCGTGGCGATCTGGTGGGGCGAGCGCCGCTGGGTCGCGCGCGGCGGGCAGCCCGGCACCGTGCTCGACGTCGCCGTGTGGGCGGTGCCCTTCGGTCTGATCGGTGGCCGGCTCTACCACGTGCTCACCGACTGGCAGAAGTACTTCGGTGCCGGCGCGAGCCCCGTCGACGCCCTGAAGATCTGGCAGGGCGGTCTCGGCATCTGGGGAGCCGTCGCGCTGGGCGCGGTGGGTGCGTGGATCGGCTGCCGCCGCCGCGGCATCCCGCTGCCGGCCTTCGGTGACGCCCTCGCCCCGCCCATCCTGCTGGCCCAGGCCATCGGTCGGCTCGGCAACTGGTTCAACCAGGAGCTCTACGGCGGGGAGACCACCCTGCCGTGGGGACTCGAGATCTACGAGCGCCGCAACGACGCCGGGCAGGTCGCCCCCGGCCTGGTGGACGGGGTGTCCACGGGCGAGGTCGCCTTCGTCGTGCACCCGACCTTCCTGTACGAGCTGCTGTGGAACGTCGCGGTCGTCGTGCTGCTGGTGCTGATCGACCGCCGGTTCACGATCGGCCACGGCCGCCTGTTCGCCCTCTACGTGGCGGGTTACTGCGCGGGCCGCTTCTGGATCGAGCTGATGCGCACCGATCCCGCCACCGAGATCGGCGGCATCCGGATCAACAGCTTCATCTCCGGCATCGTGTTCGTCCTCGCGGTCGCGTACGTGATCTTCGGCCGCAAGGGCCGGGAGGATCCCGCGAGCCTGAGCCCGGCCACCGCCACCGAGGGCACGGCCGAGGCGGCGCCGACCGCCGACGAGAAGGCTTCCGACGGGACCGAGGCGAAGGACTCCGGCGAGACCGAGGTGAAGACCGACGCCAAGGCGGAGGTGAAGACGGGGGAGCGCGCCGCGAAATCCGGCTCGCCCGATGCGTCCGCATCCGCCGGTAGAGTCGACGACGCCAGCACGTCCGGCGAGAGCGAAGGGGATCATTCGTGACGACACAGGACCCGGGGGAAGCGTCGGGAAAGCCCGACGCGGAGTCGACGAAGCCGGACCTGCGCAAGAGTTCCGACAACGGGACGTCGGTGCCCGAGCAGAACCCGGCGCCCGAGCAGAACCCGACCGTCGGCCTGAACAAGGGATCGGACACCGCAGCGCCGGAGCACGATTCGTCCACCCGGCCCCTGGATCTGGGCCGCACCTTCGACTACGACGCCACCGCCCAGGCGTCGCTGTCGGAACAACCGCCCACCGCCGAGACCCTCGGCGGGGCCACCGGCACCCCGGGGCCGGGCTGGGACACCTACTCCGGTGTCGGCAACGGCCCCGGCTGGGGCACCACCCCGAGCTACCCGCCGCCGGCGGACCACCAGTCCGACTATCCGCCGCCGGGCGACTACCCCTACGGCGAGCAGGGCGCGACCGGAGCGGGTCCGGTCTACGGCACACCCGACCCGCAGTACCCGATCGGATCACCCCCGCCCGGACAGCCCCCGCAGGCACCCTCCGGCGGCCCGACACCGCCGCCCGCCTACGGGCAGGCACCCACGGGCGCGTCGCCCTACGGGCCCACGGGCGCGTCGCCCTACGGGCCTCCGCCCGGCCCACCCTACGGGCCGCCGGCCGGCTACGGTCCCGCCTCGATGTACGGCTTCGCCGACCCGTCCGCGCCCTACGGCCGCGACCCCTACACCGGTGAGCCGTACTCCGACAAGAGCAAGGTCACGGCCGGCGTGCTCGAGATCCTGCTCGGCGCGTTCGGTGCCGGGCGGTTCTACCTGAACCAGCCGGGTCTCGCGGTCGCACAGATCGCCGTCACCTGGCTCACGTGCGGCATCGGCGGTATCTGGCCGCTGATCGACGGCATCCTCATGCTCACCGGCAAGGTTCGCGACGAGTACGGACGCCCGCTGCGCCCTTGAGGCGCCACCGGCGCCGTGCCCTTGAGGCGCCACCGGCGCCGTGCCCCCGAGGCATCCCTCCCGGTGGTCGCGTGCCGCCCGTTTCCGGCGGGCGACACGCGACCCGGGGACCGGAATGGAGGGTGAGCGCGGTGACGACTAGGCTCGAATCGTGACTCGACGCACCAAGATCGTTTGCACCATGGGGCCGGCCACAGCCGACCCCGACGTCCTGCGGAAACTGGTCGACGCCGGTATGGACGTCGCCCGCCTGAACTTCAGCCACGGAGAACACTCCGACCACGAGGGCCACTACAACCGGGTCCGCGCGGCCGCGGAGGAATCCGGGCACGCGGTCGGCATCCTCGCCGACCTGCAGGGTCCCAAGATCCGCCTGGGACGCTTCGCCGAGGGAAGCACGGTCTGGGAGCACGGGGAGGTCGTGCGGATCACCGTCGACGACGTCGACGGTGATCACGACCGCGTCTCCACCACCTACAAGCAACTCGCCCAGGACGCCGTGGCCGGCGACCGACTGCTCGTCGACGACGGCAAGGTCGGTCTGGTCGTCGAGGCGGTCGAGGGCAACGACGTCGTCTGCCGCGTCACCGAGGGTGGCCCGGTCAGCAACAACAAGGGCGTCTCGCTGCCCGGCATGAACGTCTCCGTGCCGGCGCTGTCCGAGAAGGACATCGAGGACCTCGAATTCGCGCTGCGCCTCGGTGTCGACTTCATCGCACTGTCGTTCGTGCGGTCCCCGGCGGACATCGAACTCGTCCACGAGGTGATGGACCGCGTGGGCCGCCGCGTCCCGGTGATCGCCAAACTCGAGAAGCCCGAAGCCGTCGAGAACCTCGAGGCCGTGGTGCTCGCCTTCGACGCGGTGATGGTCGCCCGCGGCGACCTCGGTGTCGAGCTCCCGCTCGAAGAGGTGCCGTTGGTGCAGAAGCGCGCGATCCAGATCGCGCGTGAGAACGCCAAGCCCGTCATCGTCGCGACGCAGATGCTCGAGTCGATGATCGAGAACTCGCGGCCCACCCGCGCCGAGGCCTCCGACGTCGCCAACGCCGTCCTCGACGGCGCCGATGCCGTGATGCTCTCCGGTGAGACCTCCGTCGGCAAGTTCCCCGTCGAGACGGTCCGCACCATGGCCCGCATCATCGCCGCGGTCGAAGGTGATTCCACGGAAGTGCCTGCGCTGACGCACGTTCCGCGCACCAAGCGCGGCGTCATCTCCTACGCCGCCCGCGACATCGGCGAGCGGCTCGACGCGAAGGCGCTCGTCGCCTTCACCCAGTCGGGCGACACCGTGCGCCGCCTCGCGCGCCTGCACACCCCGCTGCCGCTGCTCGCCTTCACCCCGGTGCCGCAGATCCGCAACCAGCTGGCGCTGACCTGGGGCACCGAGACCTTCTCGGTGGAGCCGGTGGACACCACCGACCAGATGGTCGAGCAGGTCGACGCGGCGCTGCTCTCGCTCGGGCGGTACCAGCGCGGCGACCTCGTCGTCATCGTCGCCGGTGCGCCTCCGGGACGCTCCGGCTCGACCAACCTGATCCACGTGCACCGCCTCGGTGAGAAAGACACCCGGTGACGCAACCGGGCACGGATCTCGACGTCCTCCTCGACCTGCTCGACCTCGATCAGGTCGAGGAGAACGTCTTCCGCGGTGAGCATCCGGCACAGGTCGCGAGCCGCACCTTCGGGGGGCAACTCGTCGCGCAGGCGATCGTCGCCGCGGGACGCACGGTGGGGGACCGGCCCGTGCACGCCGTCAATGCGCACTTCATCCGCGGCGGCGACGTGAAGCAGCCGATCGACTACCACGTCGTCACACACCGTGACGGGCGCGATTTCGCCAACCGCATGGTCACCGCCTACCAGGACGGGCAGGAACTGTTCGTCATGCTCGCCGCCTTCCAGCGGTGGGGCAAGGGTCTCGAACACTCGGTGACCGTTCCGGAAGTGCCACTGCCCGAAGCGCTTCCGCCGCTCGGTGAACGCCTGCGCGGATTCGAGGACAAACTGCCGCATTTCGTCGGCGCCCTCAAACCCATCGACATGCGGTACGCCAACGACCCCGCCTGGGTACTGCGCGACAGCGGCAAGACACTCGGGCACAACCGTGTGTGGATGCGCGCCGACGGCGACCTGCCCGACGATCCGTTGCTGCACGTCGCGACTCTCGGCTATGCCTCGGACACCACCGTGCTCGACTCGATCCTCACCACGCACGGCCTGTCCTGGGGCCTCGACCGCATCGTCGCCGCCACCGTGAACCACTCGATCTGGTTCCACCGGCCGCTGCGCTTCGACGAATGGCACCTGTACGCGACGGAGTCCCCGGTCGCCGCCGGGTCCCGCGGCATGGCGACGGGCCGCTACTTCACGCTCGAGGGTGAACTCGTCGCGACCGTCGTGCAGGAAGGGCTCATCCGCCACTTCCCGCCGCGGCGCCCGGTCGGGGAGTGACGGGACCGCGGCCGGGTGATCGGCCGGCCGCGCCGGAGGCAGGGCGATTTGCCCGGTGGCACCGAAGGCGATTAGCCTCGATCACGACCACATCGTGGTTCCGTGTCGTAGTAGGGCCCCGTCGGGGCCTCATCGGAGGGAACATGTTCGGCAACGCGTGCACGCAGGTTGTGAGCACACGCCTTCAGGGCGTCGTGGCTCCCGCGTGTTGTTGTCGCTGACCCGACCCGTCCCGTCCTCGGGGTCCCGCCCTCCGCATTTCTCGCGCCGTCGCCGACCGCCGTGGGGTGTCGCAAAGACCCGTCCTGTGCGGCCCGTGGCTCTTCTCGGGCGCACGATGTGTTTCGAAAGAAGGATGATCATGTCCGACTCGGTCCTGCCCGTCATCGACCTGTCCGAACTCGACGGTGACGCCGAGACCCGCGCGGCCCTGCTCGGCCGGCTCCGCGAAGTCACCCACGAGATCGGTTTCTTCCATCTCGCCGGGCACGGCATCGATCCCGCCTTCGCCGAGGAACTGATCGCGGTCGCGCGGGAGTTCTTCGCGCTGCCGGAAGCCGACAAGCTCGAGATCGAGAACGTCAACTCACCGCAGTTCCGCGGCTACACCCGCGTCGGCGGGGAACGCACCCAGGGGTACATCGACTGGCGGGAGCAGCTCGACATCGGCCCGGAACGCCACGCCGTCGCCGAGATCCACCCCGACCGTCCCTGGGAGGTGCTGCACGGACCCAACCTGTGGCCCGCCCGCATCCCCCGGCTGCGCGAACTCGCCCTGCGGTGGATCGACGAGGCCGAGCAGGTCGGTCAGCGGCTGATCAGCGCGTGGGCCGAGTCCCTCGGCGCCCCCGCCGACCACTTCGCCGAGGCGTTCGCCGCCCCCGACCCGCTGCTGAAGATCGCCCGCTATCCCGGCCACGACGGCTCCGTCACCGACCAGGGCGTCGGCAGCCACAAGGACGTCGGTGCGCTGACCCTGCTCTACCCGGAACCCGGCAGCACCGGCTTCCAGGTCGAGCGTGACGGTGAGTGGGTCGAGATCGATCCTCTGCCAGGACATTTCATCGTCAACATCGGGGAGCTGCTCGAGGTCGCCACCGGGGGTTACCTCAAGGCGACCGTGCACCGGGTGCTCCCGCCCGCGGCCGACACCGACCGGGTGTCGCTGCCGTTCTTCCTCAATCCCGGTCTCGACCAGGCGTTGCCCGCCGTCGACCTGCCGGCCGAACTCGCCGCGGAGGCCCGCGGTGTCGGCCCCGACGAACACGGCGGAACCCTGCACGCGCTCTACGGGCTCAACGCACTCAAGTCCCGGCTGCGGGCCCACCCCAACGTGGCGGAGCGTTTTCACGCGGAACTCCTCCGCAACTTCGCCGCCGCTCGATAATCGAATCCGATCGTCCACGACCACCTCGTACCGTTACACGGAAGGTTCTCGCCGATGTCCCTGCGCCGAATCGTCGTCGCGTCCGCTGCACTCACCCTCGCCGCGGGCCTCGCGGCCTGCTCGTCCTCCGAGGGAGGCGACGGAACCACCCTCCGGATCGCGGCCTCGTCCACGCCGCACGTCGAGATCCTCGAGCAGATCGAGAACAGCGGGGCGCTGGGCGACTACGACCTCGACATCGTGGAGATCACCGGTGAGGTCGACGCCAACGAGCTTCTCGAGGCCGGCGACGTCGACGCCAACTACTTCCAGCACGAGCCGTACCTGATCGACTGGCAGAAGCAGAAGGGCGTCGACAACCTCGTCGCGGTCGCCGACGTGCACCTCGAGCCCATCGGCCTGTACTCCGACAAGATCGACTCGCTGGACCGGATCGAGGACGGCGACACCATCGCCGTGCCGCGCGACACCACCAACTTCGCGCGGGCGCTCTACCTGCTCGAATCGGCCGGTCTGCTCGAGATGGACGTGCCCTTCGAGGATGCCGACCTGTCGGTCGTGACCGAGTCCAACATCAAGTCCAACCCGAAGAACCTGAACATCGTCGGCATCGAGCGTGCCCAGATCGCGCGTCAGCTCGGCGACGCCCAGATCACCGCCGCGGTCATCAACTCGAACTACGCCCTCGAGGCTGGCCTGACCCCCGCCGAGGACGCCATCTTCGTCGAGGAGGCCGAGGACAACCCGTTCGCCAACCTGCTCGTGGTCCGCGACGAGAACGAGAACGACGCGGTCGTCGTCGCGCTCGCCGAGGCCCTCGAGTCGCCGGAGACCGCGGCCTGGATCGAGGAGAACTACTCCGGTTCGGTCGTCCCGGTCCACTCGACCAACTGATGATCGTCGTCGAGAACCTCGTCAAGACCTACCCCGGTGCCGGACGCGCCGGGGAGGTCACGGCCCTGCGCGGCGTGTCGCTGCAGATCCCGGACGGGGAGATCTACGGCATCGTCGGGCCGTCCGGGTCGGGCAAGTCCACACTTCTGCGCTGCCTGAACCTGCTCGAGAAGCCCACCTCCGGCCGCATCCTCCTCGGTGAGGACGACCTGTCCACCCTGTCCGGTGCGCAGCTGCGCGCGGCCCGCCGGCGGATCGGCACGGTGTTCCAGCAGTTCAACCTGCTGCACTCGCGGACGGTGCTCCGCAACGTCGAGTTCCCCCTCGAGGTGGCCGGGGTCGGCAAGCAGCAGCGCCGCACGCGCGCACTGGAACTGCTGGACCTGGTGGGCCTGTCCGGCAAGGAGGAGACCTTCCCCTCCCAGTTGTCGGGCGGCCAGCAGCAGCGGGTGGGCATCGCCCGCGCCCTCGCCGCCGAACCCGAGGTGCTGCTGTGCGACGAGGCGACCAGCGCACTCGATCCCGACACCACCGACCAGGTGCTCGACCTCGTCGCCGAGGTCAACCGGCGCCTGGGCGTGACGGTCGTGGTCATCACCCACGAGCTGGGGGTGCTGCGCCGCATCTGCACGTCCGCGGCCCGGCTCGACGCCGGCCGTGTCGTGGAGACCGGCCGGATCGTCGACCTGGTCGCCGATCCGGACTCGGCGCTCGGGCACGCCCTGGTGCCGGTCGGCACCGACCCGTCGGCCGGGTCGAGTGCGGACACCGCGCTGGTCACGGCGATCGGGGAGGCCGCGCACGGACCGTGGCTGGCGGACATGATCCGCACGCTCGACGCCGATGTCGCCGTCGTCGGCGGCCGGGTCGAGCAGGTCGGCAGCGTCACCGTCGGCCGCATGCGGTTGCGGTTCGTGGAGGGGACGGACCGCGCCCACGTCGAACGGTTCGTGGCGGAGCGGCCCTATCTGTCGCTGGCGTGGGGCAGGGAGACGGAACTGGAGGGGCTCACCGAATGAGGACGCGCGAGCGATGAACAAACTGCAGTGGTACGACGCGTTCCCCGAGGTGTGGGAGGCGACGCTCGAGACGCTCTACATGGTGCTGGTGTCGTTCGTGCTCACCGTCGTCGGCGGTGTGCTGGTCGGCATCGTCCTCCATCTGACGTCCCCGGCCGGGTTGTGGCCGCAGCGCGCGCTCAACACCGTGCTGGGGGTGATCGTGAACCTGTTCCGGTCGCTGCCCTTCCTGATCCTGCTGATCGCGCTCATCGGCTTCACCCGCTTCGTGGTGGGCACCGCGATCGGCCCGACCGCGGCGATCGTGCCGCTGACGATCGGTGCGATCCCGTTCTTCGGGCGCATCGTGGAGGCGGCGCTGCGGGAGGTACCCAAGGGCCGGGTGGAGGCCGCCCAGGCGATGGGCGCGACGAACGCGCAGATCATCCGCAAGGTGCTCCTGCCCGAGGCGATGTCCCCGCTGGTGTCCGGCGCGACCCTCACCCTGGTGCTGCTGGTGGGGTACTCCGCCATGGCCGGTGTCATCGGTGGCGGGGGGCTCGGCGACTTCGCGATCGTCTACGGCTACCAGCGGTTCAACACCCCGGTGCTGTTGCTCGCGGTGATCGTGCTCATCGTGATGGTGCAGATCATGCAGTCGATCGGCGACCGGGCCGTCCGGCGCCTGGCGCACCGCAGGTAGACGGCACCCGGATCGACCCGAACCGCCGGTGACGCGCGACGAGCGCGTCACCGGCGGTTTTTCGTCGTCGGTTCTTGCACCGTCGCGGGGTACCCGAACATCCACCTGAACGCCACGCTTTGGTGACATTCCACAGCGAGAAGGGGAGACAAGTGTCACTTTCGATAGTATTCTGTTACCCGAAACCGCTCGACTTCGAGCGGCACGGGGAACAGTTCGCAGAGGCCTCCTGTCGGGGGTCGCACATCGTCACCGGGGGCGTATCGGTGCGATGAGCAAGTGTGGGGGCACGATCTGCGCTGTTCCGGGGAGGGAACGGAGAAGGTTCATGACCGCTTCACGGCATGAGATGTTCGACTTCACACCACGGTCGCAGAGGCGGGCCCTCGCGATCCTGGTGCTCGGGGGAATGCTCGCCATCGGCTTCCTCGGTGCGGTGTTCACGAATTCGTATCTGATGGGCGGGATCTTCGCCCTGCTCACGGGTGCGTGCATCGTGCTGGCACACCTCATGATCGCGCCTGCCGACATCTTCGACGACGAGCCGTCGGAACACGTTGCCACACAGGGTTTCCTGGATCGTCTGCGCCACCTGGTCGATCGCTGAGACGCGCCCCGGCGGGGCGCACGCGCGAGTTCCCCGACCGGACCGCAGGATTCGGCTAGCATCGGGCGCGTGACCGACTCGCTGCACATCCTCGTCTACAGCGACGATGCGACCGTGCGGCAACGGGTCCGTGACGCTCTCGGTACCCGGCTGCATCCCGACCTGCCGGACCTCGATCACGTCGAGGTCGCGACGCCGGCGATGGTCCTCGAACGCATGCACGCCGGGGGCATCGACCTCGCCGTGCTCGACGGCGAGGCCGTCCCCGCCGGAGGGATGGGGCTGGCCCGGCAGCTCGGGGACGAACTCGATCCCTGCCCGCCCCTCGTCGTCCTCGTCGCGCGCACCGACGACGGCTGGCTCGCGCGCTGGTCCGGCGCCGAGGTCGCGGCGCGGTATCCGCTCGACCCGATCCGGTTCGGCAGGCAGGTCCTCGGCCTGCTCTCCGACCGCACCCGCCGGTCCTGACCCCACCGATCCCCATCGGAAGACGAAGAACGTACACCTCTTCCGGCACCGGCGCATGCCGACACGCCCTCTCCGAAGCGAAGGCGTGAAACCGCGACAAGTCCGACGCGAACGGCACTAGGGTGTGCCGTAGTTCACATCCGCAGCCCACCTGACGACGTCGAGCGGATGCACGACACCGCAGGGCGGATGTGAGCCCGCGGGGGATGCGCGGCCCGCGGCCGGATTCGTGCGAGGAACCGGAGGTGGCATGAACGTCTACGTACCGATCCTGGTGCTCGGTGGGATCGCGGTCGCCTTCGCGCTGTTCTCCGTCGCCGTGGCGGGCCTGGTCGGACCCAAGCGTTACAACCGGGCCAAACTCCAGGCGTACGAGTGCGGCATCGACCCCACCCCGCAACCTGCCGAGGGGGGACGGTTCCCGGTGAAGTACTACCTCACCGCGATGCTGTTCATCATCTTCGACATCGAGATCGTCTTCCTGTACCCCTGGGCCGTCCACTTCGACGCCCTCGGCCTGTTCGGGTTGGTCGCGATGGCCGTGTTCATGTTCAACGTGTTCGTCGCCTACGCCTACGAATGGAAGCGAGGTGGGTTGACATGGGACTGACCGCACTCGCCGCAGCGCTCCGGAACCGTTGTCCCGGAGCGTGGTCCGCCGCACCGGCGACCGCACCCGTGCTCCGGGCCGGAGGGAGGTGACGGCCGTGGGACTCGAGGAGAAGGTACCGACCGGATTCCTGCTCAGCACGGTGGAGACACTCGCCGGGTTCGCCCGCAAGGGCTCGCTGTGGCCCGCCTCGTTCGGGCTGGCCTGTTGCGCCATCGAGATGATGGCCACCGCCGGCGGCCGCTACGACATCGCCCGCTTCGGCATGGAGGCCTTCCGTGCCAGCCCGCGGCAGGCCGACGTGATGATCGTCGCCGGCCGCGTCAGCCAGAAGATGGCCCCCGCCCTGCGCCGCGTCTACGACCAGATGGTCGAACCCAAGTGGGTCCTGTCCATGGGGGTGTGCGCCTCCTCCGGCGGGATGTTCAACAACTACGCCATCGTGCAGGGCGTCGACCACGTCGTCCCCGTCGACATCTATCTGCCCGGCTGCCCGCCCCGCCCCGAGATGCTTCTGCACGCCATCCTCGCGCTGCACGAGAAGATCCAGCAGATGCCGCTCGGGGTGAACCGGGCCGAGGCGATCCGGGCCGCGGAGGAGGCCGCCCTCGCCCAGCGGCCGCTCATCGAACTGAGGGTGCCACCACGATGACCGGCGACGAACGAGACGACCGGCCCGGCGTCCCGGGCCCCGACGGTGAGGTCATCGCCGTCCGCACGGGCATGTTCGGGGTCCGCGACTCCGGTGACACGAGCGGCTACGGACGGCTGGTGCGCCGCGTCGTTCTGCCCGGCGGCACCCCGCGCCCCTACGGTGGCCACCTCGACGCCCTCGCCGACACCCTCGAGGACGTCCTCGGTGACAAGGAGACCGAGACCGGCGTCGGTTACGCCGACGCCCTCGAACGGATCGTCGTCGACCGCGGCGAGATGACCGTCCACGTGCGACGCGATCACCTGCCGTTGGTCGCTCGCACCCTGCGCGACCATCCCGACCTGCGGTTCGAACTGTGCCTGGGGGTCAGCGGTGTGCACTACCCGCAGGACACCGGCCGGGAACTGCACGCCGTCTACCCGCTCGTGTCCATCACCCACAACCGCCGACTCCGGCTCGAGGTCGCCGCCCCCGACGCCGACCCGCACATCCCGTCGCTGTACCGCATCTACCCGACCACCGACTGGCACGAGCGCGAGACCTACGACTTCTTCGGTCTCGTCTTCGACGGGCATCCGGCCCTGACCCGGATCCAGATGCCCGACGACTGGCACGGCCACCCGCAGCGCAAGGACTACCCGCTCGGTGGAATTCCCGTGGAGTACAAGGGGGCACGCATCCCGCCACCCGACGAACGGAGGGCGTACACGTGACGACCGAACCCACCGTCTTCGACGCCATCGGCCAGGACTGGGACGAGATCACCACCGCGGTCCGCGACAGCGGTGAGGACCGCATCGTCGTGAACATGGGCCCGCAGCATCCGTCCACGCACGGTGTGCTGCGGCTCATCCTCGAGATCGACGGGGAGACCGTCACCGAGGCCCGCTGCGGAATCGGCTATCTGCACACCGGCATCGAGAAGAACCTCGAATACCGCAACTGGACCCAGGGCGTCACCTTCGTCACCCGCATGGACTACCTCGCGCCCTTCCACAACGAGACCGCCTACTGCCTCGGCGTCGAGAAACTGCTGGGCATCGAGGATCTCGTCCCGGAACGCGCCCAGGTGGTGCGGGTGATGCTCATGGAGCTCAATCGCATCTCGTCGCACCTCGTGGCGCTCGCGACCGGCGGTATGGAACTCGGGGCCACCACCCCCATGCTCTTCGGCTTCCGCGAACGCGAACTGATCCTCGACGTCTTCGAGACCATCACCGGGCTGCGCATGAACCACGGCTACATCCGCCCCGGCGGCCTGGCCCAGGACCTGCCCGACGACGCCGTCCCGATGATCCGCGACCTGCTGGCACTGCTGCCGGGCCGGCTCGCCGAACTCGAGGCGCTGTTCACCGACAACCCCATCTTCGTCTCCCGCACCCGCGGCATCGGCTGTCTCGACCTCACCGGCTGCATGGCCCTCGGCGTGACGGGGCCGATCCTGCGCTCGACCGGGCTGCCCTACGACGTACGGCGCGCCCAGCCCTACTGCGGCTACGAGACCTACGAGTTCGACGTCGCCACCGACGACGGGTCCGACTGCTACGGGCGGTATCTCGTGCGCATCCGGGAGATGCACGAATCGCTGAAGATCGTCGAACAATGCCTCGACCGGCTCCGCCCGGGCCCGGTCATGGTGCAGGACAAGAAGATCGCCTGGCCGTCGCAGCTGGCTCTCGGACCGGACGGGCTCGGCAACGCACCCGACCACATCCGCCGCATCATGGGTGAGTCGATGGAAGGGCTCATCCACCACTTCAAACTCGTCACCGAAGGCATCCGTGTCCCCGCCGGACAGGTCTACGTGAGCGTCGAGTCCCCACGCGGCGAACTCGGGGTGCACATGGTCAGCGACGGCGGTACCCGCCCCTACCGGGTCCACTACCGCGACCCGTCCTTCACGAACCTGCAGGCCCTCGCGGCGATGTGCGAGGGCGGCATGGTCTCCGACGTCATCGCCACGGTCGCCAGCATCGACCCGGTCATGGGGGGAGTGGATCGATGAGCACCGAATTCGTGCCGACCACCCGGTTCACCGGCACCACCGACCCCGGCGCCGCGGTGCCCGTGACCGAACCCGCCGGCCGCACACCGGTCTTCGTCCCGCTCGGGCCCCGCCCCGACGAGGACACCCACCTCACACCCCCCGACGCGCCCCGCGAATATCCCGACGACGTGCGCACCCGCCTCGACGCCGACGCCGACCGCATCGTCGCCCGCTACCCGCAGCCCCGCTCCGCGCTGCTGCCTCTGCTGCACCTGGTGCAGGCCGAGGACGGTTACGTCACCCCGGCGGGCATAGAGTTCTGCGCCCGCCGCCTCGGGCTCACCGGCGCCGAGGTCGCCGCGGTGTCCACCTTCTACACCATGTACCGCCGATCCCCGACGGGCCGCTACCACGTGGGCGTGTGCACCAACGCGCTGTGCGCCACCATGGGCGGCGACGAGATCTTCGCGACGCTGTGCTCGCGTCTCGGGGTCGGCCACGACGAGACCACCGAGGACGGCAGCATCACCCTCGAACACATCGAATGCAACGCCGCCTGCGACTACGCCCCGGTGATGACCGTCAACTGGGAACTGTTCGACAACTGCACCGTCGACTCGGCCACCGCGCTCGTCGACGACCTGCGCGCCGGCACACCCCCGGCCCCCACCCGCGGGGCACCGCTGCGCACCTTCCGGGACACCGCCCGGCTGCTCGCCGGATTCCCCGACGACCGGCCCGGCGCGCTCGAGGCGGGCGGCTCCGCCGGCCCCGCCTCCCTCGCCGGGCTGCGGATTGCCCGCGAGCACGACATGCAGGCCCCCGCACCCCCGCAGACCGGCGAGGACGCCCTCGCCCCGGGCCGGCCCCCGGCCGGCCTGACCCCGGTGCTCACCCGCTACTGGGACGAGGACCGGTCGTGGACCCTCGACAGCTACCGGCGCCACGGCGGCTACGAGGCCCTGCCCCTCGCCCTCGGCACGGACCCGGACGCGGTGATCGCCGCCGTCAAGGACGCCGGACTGCGCGGACGCGGCGGCGCCGGCTTCTCCACCGGAACCAAGTGGTCGTTCATCCCCAAGGGCGACGGCAGACCGCACTATCTCGTCGTCAACGCCGACGAATCCGAACCGGGCACCTGCAAGGACATCCCGCTGATGTTCGCCACCCCGCACGCCCTGATCGAAGGGGTGATCATCGCCGCCTACGCCATCCGCGCCCGGCACGCCTTCGTCTACCTCCGCGGGGAGGCCGTGCCGGTGCTGCGGCGCCTGCACGCCGCCGTCTCCGAGGCCTACGACGCCGGTTATCTCGGCCGCGACATCCTCGGCTCCGGCTACGACCTCGAACTCGTCGTCCACGCCGGAGCCGGGGCGTACATCTGCGGTGAGGAAACCGCCCTGCTCGACTCCCTCGAAGGCCGCCGCGGCCAGCCCCGGCTGCGCCCACCCTTCCCGGCCGTCGCCGGCCTCTACGCCTGCCCGACGGTGGTCAACAACGTCGAGTCCATCGCCAACGTCCCGCCGATCATCCGCCACGGCGTCGAGTGGTACCGCTCGATGGGCACCGACAAGTCGCCGGGCTTCGCGATGTTCTCCCTGTCCGGGCACGTGACGACCCCCGGTCAGTACGAGGCACCGCTCGGCATCACCCTGCGCGAGTTGCTCGACCTCGCCGGGGGAGTGCGGGCCGGGCACCGGCTCAAGTTCTGGACCCCCGGCGGCTCGTCGACCCCGATCTTCACCGACGAACACCTCGACATCCCCCTCGACTACGAGAGTGTCGCCGCCGCCGGATCCATGCTCGGCACCCGCGCCCTGCAGATCTTCGACGAGACCACCTGTGTGGTGCGGACCGTGCTGCGCTGGACCGAGTTCTACGCCCACGAATCGTGCGGCAAGTGCACCCCCTGCCGGGAAGGCACCTGGTGGCTCGTGCAGATCCTCGAACGCCTCGAACACGGGCGCGGCACCGAAGCCGACCTCGAGAAACTCCTCGACATCTCCGACAACATCCTCGGCCGCGCCTTCTGCGCGCTCGGGGACGGCGCGACCAGCCCGATCACCTCGTCGCTGAAGTACTTCCGCGACGAATACCTCGCGCACTTCGAACACGGCGGCTGCCCGTTCGACCCGCACCGGGCGACGCTCGCCGCCGACACACCGGTGGAAGGAGAGGCGCGATGACCGCCGTGGCCGGTGCCGGACCGGGGAAGGCCGACACCACCGACCTGGTGCACGTCACCATCGACGACACCGAGATCGCCGTACCCAAGGGCACTCTCGTGATCCGTGCCGCCGAACTGATCGGCGTGCAGATCCCCCGGTTCTGCGACCACCCGCTGCTCGAGCCGGTGGGAGCGTGCCGCCAGTGCCTCGTCGAGGTCGAAGGGCAACGCAAACCGCTCGCCTCCTGCACCACCGTCGTCACCGACGGGATGGTCGTGCACACCCAGTTCTCCTCCCCGGTCGCGGCGAAGGCCCAGACCGGGGTCATGGAACTGCTGCTGATCAACCATCCGCTCGACTGCCCGGTCTGTGACAAGGGCGGCGAGTGCCCGCTGCAGAACCAGGCCATGTCCAACGGCCGCGCCGAAACCCGCTTCGAGGACACCAAACGCACCTACCCGAAACCCATCGCCATCTCCTCTCAGGTCCTGCTCGACCGCGAACGCTGCGTGCTGTGCGCGCGATGCACCCGCTTCGCCGACCAGATCGCCGGCGACCGGTTCGTCGACATGCTCGCCCGCGGTGCGCTGCAGCAGGTCGGCATCTACACCGCCGAACCCTTCGAGTCCTACTTCTCCGGCAACACCGTCCAGATCTGCCCGGTCGGCGCACTGACCGGCGCGGCCTACCGGTTCCGTGCCCGCCCCTTCGACCTCGTGTCCACCCCCAGTGTGTGCGAACACTGCGCCAGTGGCTGCGCGCAACGCACCGACCACCGCCGCGGACACGTGCTGCGCCGCCTCGCCGGGGACGACCCGCAGGTCAACGAGGAATGGAACTGCGACAAGGGCCGCTGGGCCTTCACCTACGCGACCGCCACCGACCGGCTCACCGGGCCGCTCGTCCGCGACGACTCCGGCGCGCTGGTGCCGTCCTCCTGGCCCGAGGCGCTCGCCGTCGCGGCCCGCGGCCTCACCGCCGCCCGCGGACGGACCGGTGTGCTCACCGGAGGGCGGCTCACCTGGGAGGACGCCTACGCCTACGCGAAGTTCGCGCGAACCGTGCTGGGCACCAACGACATCGACTTCCGTGCCCGCCCCCTCTCTGCGGAGGAGACCGGTTTCCTCACCGGCCGGGTCGCCGGATGCCGGCTCGACGTGACCTACGCCGACCTCGAGAAGGCACCCGCCGTCCTGCTCGTCGGGTTCGAACCCGAGGAGGAATCACCCATCGTCTTCCTGCGGTTGCGCAAGGCCGTCCGCCGCCACGGGCTGCGCGTGTTCTCCCTCGCGCCCTTCGCCGACCGCGGACTGCGCAAGCTGTCCGGGCAGCTCCTGGCCTGCACCCCCGGCGACGAGGCCCGCCTGCTCGACGACCTCCGCGGCACCGACTCGGTCGTCACCGAGGCGCTGTGCACGCCCGGCGCACTCGTCCTGGTGGGGGAGCGGATCGCCGAGGTCCCCGGCGGACCCACGGCGGTCGCGGCCCTCGCCGACGCCACCGGCGCGTGCCTGGCCTGGATCCCGCGGCGCGCGGGGGACCGCGGCGCGCTCGAGGCCGGAGCGTTCCCGACCCTGCTGCCGGGCGGTCGGCCCGTCGGCGACCCGCAGGCCCGGCACGAGATCGAATCCGTTTGGGGGACACTGCCCGACGACCTGCCGTACCGGCCCGGTCGCGACACCACCGGCATCCTCGCCGCCGCCGCGAGCGGGGACCTCGCCGCGCTGGTCGTCGCCGGGGTGGACCCGGCCGACCTGCCCGATCCCGCCGCGGCGCGCGCCGCCCTCGACGCCGCCGGTTTCGTGGTGAGCCTCGAGGTGCGCCGCAGTGCCGTGACCGACCGGGCGGACGTGGTCTTCCCCGTGGCCCCGGTGGTCGAGAAGGCCGGCACCTTCCTCGACTGGGAGGGCCGCGAACGCCCGTTCCCGGCGGCGCTGGACGACACCGGTGCACTGTCCGACCACCGGGTGCTCGCCGCGCTCGCCGAGACGCTCGGTGCACCGGCACGGCTCGACGATCTCGCCGCACTCCGCCGTGAACTCGCCGAACTGGGCACCTGGACCGGGCACCGGCCGGCCCCCGCACCGGTGACACCGGCCGCGCCGGCCCGCCCGGTGCTCGGCGAGGCGGTGCTCGCGACCTGGCGGATGCTCCTGGACACCGGCCGGTTGCAGGACGACGAACCGCACCTCGCCGGAACCGCCCGCACCGCCGTTGCCCGCCTGTCCGCCGCGACCGCCGCCGAGATCGGCGCAGCCGCCGGTGAACTGCTCACCGTCACCACCGAACGCGGCGAGATCACCCTGCCGCTCGTCGTCGACGAGCTGCCGGAGCGTGTCGTGTGGCTGCCGGCCGCCTCACCCGGCTCGCTCGTGCACGACACCCTCGGCGCCGTCGCGGGCGACGTGGTGCGCATCCGGCCCACCGGGGAGGAGGCGAGACGATGACCGGCACCGCCCGAGGACCCGTCGACCTGTCGATGTTCGGCATCGACCCGTGGTGGCTCGTCGTCGCCAAGGCCATCGCGATCTTCGCGTTCCTCGTGCTGACCACGCTCGTGGCCATCCTCGTCGAACGCAAGGTCATGGCCTGGATGCAGATGCGCGTCGGCCCCAACCGGGTCGGGCCGAAGGGCCTGCTGCAGACCGTCGCCGACGGCATCAAACTCGCCCTCAAGGAGGGCATCGTCCCCGCAGGCGTCGACAAGCCGGTCTACCTGCTCGCCCCGATCATCGCGACGGTGCCGGCGTTCATGGCGTTCGCGGTGGTCCCGTTCGGTCCCGAGGTGTCGATCCTCGGGACGCGGACCCCCTTGCAGCTCACCGACCTTCCCGTCGCCGTCCTCTACGTCCTGGCCGTCACCTCCGTCGGTGTCTACGGCATCGTGCTCGCCGGCTGGGCCTCCGGCTCCACCTACCCGCTGCTCGGCGGACTCCGCTCCACCGCCCAGGTCATCTCCTACGAGATCGCGATGGGCCTGGCGTTCGCCGCGGTGTTCCTGCAGGCCGGCACCATGTCGACCTCCGGGATCGTCGCCGCCCAGGACGGACTGTGGTTCGTCGTGCTGCTGCTGCCGTCCTTCCTCGTCTACGCGGTGTCGATGGTCGGCGAGACCAACCGCGCCCCCTTCGACCTGCCCGAGGCCGAAGGCGAACTCGTCGGCGGCTTCCACACCGAGTACTCGTCGCTGCGGTTCGCGATGTTCATGCTCGCCGAATACGTCAACATGACCACCGTCTCCGCCCTCGCCACGACCCTGTTCCTCGGGGGCTGGCACGCCCCGTGGCCGCTCACCCTGTGGAGCGGCGCGAATTCCGGATGGTGGCCGCTGCTGTGGTTCGTGCTCAAGGTGTGGCTGGTGCTGTTCGTGTTCGTGTGGCTGCGCGCCACCCTGCCCCGCCTGCGCTACGACCAGTTCATGGCGCTCGGCTGGAAACTGCTCATCCCCGTCTCGGTGGTGTGGGTGATGATCGTCGCGGTCGTGCACCTGCTCGACGACGACGAGGTCCTGCCCGCCACCGCGGGACTGATCGTTGCGGGGATCGTGTCCACCGCACTGCTGTTCGCCTACCTCGCCGTGCGGGCCCGCCGCAGCCGCCGCGCCGAACCGGCGCTCGCACCACCCGCCGACATCGGAGCCGATCCGTTCGCCGGTGGTTTCCCCGTGCCGCCGCTACCCCCGCGCCCCGACCGGGACACCCGGGTGAGCCGAGTCCCAGGAGGATCGTGATGGTCGAATTCCGTGGCCCGCTGGCCGGTTTCGGTGTGACGCTCACGACGATGTTCAAGAAGCCGAACACCGTGAACTATCCGGAGGAGAAGAGACCCACCGCTCCCCGCTATCACGGCCGGCACCGCCTCAACCGCTATCCCGACGGCCTCGAGAAGTGCATCGGCTGCGAACTGTGCGCGTGGGCGTGCCCCGCCGACGCCATCTACGTCGAGGGCGCCGACAACACCGACACCGAACGCTACTCACCCGGCGAACGGTACGGGCGGATCTACCAGATCAACTATCTGCGGTGCATCGGTTGCGGACTGTGCATCGAGGCCTGCCCGACCCGCGCGCTGACCATGACCAACGAGTACGAGATGGCCGACGACAACCGCGCCGACCTGATCTACGAGAAGGACCGGCTGCTCGCGCCCCTCGAACCCGGCATGGACCCGCCCCCGCACCCCATGGTCCCCGGCGCCACCGACGAGGACTACTACCGGGGAACGATCCCTCTCGCCGAGGGAGGTGGGAGATGACCGTACTCGCCGCGGAACTCACCCGCACCTCCACCGGGGAGGCCGTACAGTTCTGGATCCTCGGTGCCGTCGCCGTGCTCGGCGCGCTCGGGGTCGTCGTCGCCCGCAAGGCCGTCTACTCTGCGCTGTTCCTCGCCACCACGATGATCGTCCTCGCCGTCTTCTACATCGCGCAGGACGCCCTGTTCCTCGGGGTCGTGCAGGTCGTCGTCTACACCGGCGCGGTGATGATGCTGTTCCTGTTCGTGCTCATGCTCGTCGGTATCGACTCGGCCGATTCGCTCGTCGAAACCATCCGTGGACAGCGGGTTCTCGCGATCGTCGTCGGTATCGGATTCGCGGTGATGCTCATCGGCGGCATCGGCAACGTCTCGGCCGCAGGCTTCACCGGCCTCGATGCCGCCGACGCCGACGGGAACGTCGAAGCGCTCGCCGTGCTGCTGTTCGTCGACTACGTGTGGGCGTTCGAACTCACCGGCGCCCTGCTCATCACCGCGACGGTCGGCGCGATGGTCCTCGCGCACCGCGAACGGCTCCGCCCGCGCCCCACCCAACGCGAACTGGCGCAGCGGCGGTTCCGGGAGGGCGAGCGCGTCACCCCGTTGCCCGCCGCCGGGGTGTACGCCCGGCACAACGCCGCCGACGTGCCCGCCCTGCTGCCGGACGGGTCGTTCTCCGAACTGTCCGTCGGCGACCTGCTCGGCCGCATCGGACGCGACTGGGACCACGCCGATCTCGGCCTGCCGCCACCCGGGCAGGAGCACCGGGCGCACGGCAACCGGGGACCCGAGAAGCGAGGGGAGGAGCGGTGATGGACCCCGCGAACTATCTCTACCTGTCGGCACTGCTCTTCACCATCGGCGCGGTCGGAGTGCTGCTGCGGCGCAACGCGATCGTGGTGTTCATGTGCGTCGAGCTGATGCTCAACGCCGCCAACCTCGCGTTCGTGACGTTCGCGCGGATGCACGGCAACCTGCACGGGCAGGTCTTCGCGTTCTTCACCATGGTGGTCGCCGCCGCCGAGGTGGTCGTCGGCCTGGCCATCATCGTGACGATCTTCCGCACCCGCCGCTCCGCGTCCGTCGACAACGCCGACCTGCTCAAGTACTGACCACCCGGGAGTGAGTGTGGGACATCCCGACGAGCCGAGAGGAACCGCGACATGAGTTCGTTCACCAGCTCGGCCCTGTGGTTGCTGTTCGCGTTGCCGCTCGCCGGCGCCGCCGTGCTCCTGCTGACCGGGCACCGCTCCGACCGCTGGGGGCACCTCCTCGGCTGCGCCACCGCCCTCGCGTCGTTCGCGGTCGGCGCCGCGATGTTCGTCGCCATGCTCGGCATCGACGCCGACGAGCGCCTCGCGCAGCAGTCCCTGTTCGCCTGGGTTCCCGTGGGAGAGCTGCAGGTCGACCTCGCGCTGCGGCTCGACGCGCTGTCGATCTGCTTCGTGCTGCTCATCACCGGCGTCGGCTCGCTCATCCACCTGTACTCGATCGGCTACATGGCACACGACGCCGAGCGACGGAAGTTCTTCGCGTATCTCAACCTGTTCCTCGCTGCGATGCTGCTGCTCGTGCTCGCCGACAACTTCCTCGTGCTCTACCTCGGCTGGGAGGGCGTGGGTCTCGCCTCCTACCTGCTCATCGGGTTCTGGCAGTACAAGCCGACCGCCGCGACCGCCGCGAAGAAGGCGTTCGTCGTCAACCGGGTCGGTGACATGGGCCTGCTCGTCGCCCTGATGATCCTGTTCACCACCTTCGGCAGCCTCGACTTCGACACCGTCTTCCCCGCGGTGCGCGACGCGAGCAGCGGCACGGTGACCGCGCTCGGACTGTGCCTGCTGCTCGCCGCCTGTGCGAAATCCGCGCAGCTGCCGCTGCAGTCGTGGCTCGGCGACGCCATGGAGGGCCCCACCCCGGTCTCGGCGCTCATCCACGCCGCCACCATGGTCACCGCCGGGGTCTACCTCATCGTCCGGGCCGACACCGTCTTCGACGCGGCCCCCGCCGCGCGACTCGCCGTGGTCGTCGTCGGGGCCGCGACCCTGCTGTTCGGCGCGATCATCGGCTGCGCCAAGGACGACATCAAGAAGGCCCTCGCCGCATCGACCATGAGCCAGATCGGGTACATGGTCCTCGCCGCCGGACTCGGCCCCGCCGGATACGCCTTCGCGATCCTGCACCTGCTCACCCACGGCTTCTTCAAGGCCGGGCTGTTCCTCGGCGCCGGCTCGGTGATGCACGCGATGAACGACGAGACCGACATGCGCCGCTTCGGCGGGCTGCGCACCGTCATGCCGATCACCTTCGCGACCTTCGGACTCGGCTATCTCGCCATCATCGGCGTCCCGCCCTTCGCCGGCTTCTTCTCGAAGGACAAGATCGTCGAGGTCGCGTTCGCGGCGGGCGGCGCCGAAGGCGTCGTGCTGGGCGCCGCCGCGCTGCTCGGGGCGGGACTGACCGCCTTCTACATGACCCGCGTGATGATCCTGACCTTCTTCGGGGAGAAACGCTGGGCCGCCGACACCGCGCCGCACGAGTCGCCCCCGGTGATGACCTGGCCGATGATCGTCCTCGCCGTCGGCTCGGTCTTCTCCGGCGGGCTGCTGGTACTCGGCGGTGCGCTGCAGCACTGGCTCGAACCGGTCGTCGGCACCGACCACCACGAGGGTGGACTGCCGGTGTGGCTCGTCACCGCCCTGACCCTCGCGGTCGTCGCCGCGGGCGTGGCGGTCGCCTACCTGCAGTACGCGCGCGAACGGGTGCCGGAGACCGCGCCGCAGGACGTGTCGGCGCTGACCGTCGCAGCCCGCCGCGATCTGTACGGCGACGCGGTGAACGAAGCGGTGGTCATGCGCCCGGGCCAGGGCCTGGTGCGCGCGCTCGTCGGCGTCGAATCCGTGGCGATCGACGGGTCCACGACCGGCGCCGCGACCGGCGTCGGCGCGCTCTCCCGCGGCCTGCGCCGGCTGCAGACCGGATTCGTGCGGTCCTACGCGCTGTACATGTTCGCCGGCGCGACCGTCGTGGTCGCCGCTCTGATGCTGGTGACACTGTGACGGGGGGTGGAGCGGTGAACGGCATTCCGTGGCTGACGATCCTGTGGCTCCTGCCGCTGCTGGGCGCCGCCGCGGTGTTCGCTGTGCCCACCCACCGGCCGGCGACGGCGAAGGCGCTGGCACTGGCGGTGTCGCTCGCCGTGCTGATCGTCGGCGTGCTCGTCGCGGCCGGCTTCGACACCGGCGGTGCACGGTACCAGTTCGTCGAATCGGCCTCGTGGATCCCGTCGTTCGGTGCCGGCTACCGGCTCGGCGTCGACGGGATCGCGCTGGTGCTCGTGCTGCTCACCGCCGTGCTGGTGCCGCTGCTGCTCGTCGCCGGATGGCACGACGACCGGCCCGGCGCCGAGGACGACGGCCGCGCCCGGCCCGCCCACACCTACACCGCGCTGATCCTGCTCGTCGAGTCCATGGTGCTGGTGTCCTTCGTCGCGCTCGACATCCTGCTGTTCTACGTCTTCTTCGAGGCGATGCTCGTGCCGATGTACTTCCTCATCGGCGGATTCGGCAGCCGCGGCACCGCCCGCGGCGAACGGGCACGCGCCGCGGTGAAGTTCCTGCTGTACAACCTGCTCGGCGGGCTGGTGATGCTCGCCGCCCTCATCGGGCTGTACGTGGTCACCGCCCGGTCCGGGCTGGGGACCGAGCCCGGCGTCGGTACCTTCGACCTGCGGGTCGTCACCGCCGCGGCTGCCGCCGGGGACCTCGACGCCGCCGCCGCGGTCCTCGGGGCGCTCTTCCTCGGTTTCCTCGCCGCATTCGCCGTCAAGGCCCCACTGTGGCCGCTGCACGGCTGGCTGCCCGACGCGGCGGTGCGCACCACACCGGCCGTCGCGGTGCTCATGATGGCCGTCGTCGACAAGGTCGGCACCTTCGGCATGCTGCGGTTCTGCCTGCCGTTGTTCCCCGACGCGGCGGTGACCTTCGCGCCCCTGGTGGTGACGCTGTCGGTGATCGCCATCGTCTACGGGGCGCTGCTCGCGATCGGCCAGACCGACGTGATGCGCCTGATCGCCTACACCTCGATCTCGCACTTCGGGTTCATCGTCCTCGGCATCTTCGCGATGACCGGGCAGGGACAGGCCGGATCGACGCTGTACATGGTCAACCACGGAATCTCCACCGCCGCACTGTTCCTCGTCGCCGGTTTCCTCGTCTCGCGGCGCGGCACCCGGCTCATCGCCGACTACGGCGGGGTGCAGAAGGTCGCGCCGGTGCTCGCCGGCAGCTTCCTCGTCGCGGGTCTGGCGACCCTGTCGCTGCCGGGACTCGCCCCCTTCGTCAGCGAATTCCTCGTCTTCGTCGGCACCTACCCGCGCTACGGGGCCGGCGCGGTGATCGCGACCCTCGCCCTCGTGCTGTCCGCGATGTACGTGCTGTGGCTCTACCAGCGCATGATGGGCGGGCCGCCCCGGGAGGACACCGACGAGCCGGGCTCGCGGCTCACGGACCTCGTGCCACGTGAGATCGTCGTGGTGGCACCGCTTCTCGCGCTGCTGCTCGTCCTCGGGATCTACCCGAAGCCCGCCCTCGACGTCATCACCCCCGCCGTCGACGACACCCTCGTGTCCATCGACCTGCCGCAACCGGAACTGGCCGTGCCCGTCGAGCGTCCGCTCGCCGAGACCGGACCGCCGGCGACGGGAACCGGGGAGGAAGGTGCATCCGAATGAGCGCATCCACCGGCGTCACGCTCCTGGCCGAGGCCCTCCCGGCCCCGCCGATCGACTACGGTCTGCTCGCCCCCGTGCTGATCGTCTTCGCCGCCGCGGTGGCCGGGGTGCTCGTCGAGGCGTTCGTCCCCGCGAGCGGACGCTACCGCACCCACGTGGTCCTCGCGTTCGCTGCACTCGTGGCGGCGTTCGTCGCGGTGGTGGCCCTGGCCGGACGCAGCGGCACGACCCTGTCCGGCGCCGTGGTGATCGACGGGCCCGCACTGTTCCTGCAGGGGTCGATCCTGATCGTCGCGGTGCTGTCGCTCGCGCTGGTCGCCGAACGCAGCATCGATCGCGACCGCGCCGGCGTGGGGGCCGCCGCCGCGACCGTCGGGGCCCGCCTCGACGCGTTCGCGCCGCAGGCCTCCGCGATCCCGGGCACCGCCGCCGAACGGGAGGCCACCGCGGCGGGGGTGAGCCGCACCGAGGTGTTCCCCCTGATGCTCTTCGCGGTGGGCGGCATGCTGGTCTTCCCGGCGTCCGGGGATCTGCTGACGATGTTCGTCGCCCTCGAGGTGCTGTCGCTGCCGCTGTACCTGCTGTGCGGTCTCGCGCGGCGCCGGCGGCTGCTGTCACAGGAATCGGCGCTGAAGTACTTCCTGCTCGGGGCCTTCTCGTCGGCCTTCTTCCTCTACGGCGTCGCGTTGCTCTACGGCTACGCCGGCACCGTCGGACTCGCCGGGATCGCCCGGGCGGTGGGGGAGGACGCCGGGGAGGAGACGATCGCGCTGCTCGGCACCGGACTGCTCGCCGTCGGGTTGCTGTTCAAGATCGGCGCGGTGCCGTTCCACTCGTGGACCCCCGACGTCTACCAGGGCGCACCCACCCCGGTGACGGCGTTCATGGCCGCCGCGACGAAGATCGCCGCCTTCGGGGCCCTGCTGCGCGTGCTGTACGTCGCCGTGCCCGGTCTCGCCGACCAGTGGCGGCCGATCCTGTGGGCGGTGGCCATCGCGACGATGATCGTCGGGGCGGTGCTGGCGGTGACCCAGCACGACATCAAACGCATGCTCGCCTGCTCGGCGATCAGCCACACCGGCTTCGTGCTCACCGGTGTCGTCGCCGGCACCCCCGCAGGGGTCTCGTCCACGTTGTTCTACCTGCTGGTCTACGGCATCGGCACCGTCGGGGTGTTCGCGGTGGTGACGCTCGTGCGCGACCCCGACGGGGAGGCCTGGGAGCTGTCCCGCTGGGCCGGGATGGGCCGGCGCTCGCCGCTGCTCGGCGGGATCTTCGCGCTGTTCCTGCTCTCCCTCGCCGGTATCCCGCTCACGAGCGGGTTCATCGCGAAGTTCGCGGTGTTCGGGGCCGCGGTCGGCGCGGGCGCCGCGCCGCTGGTGATCGTCGGTGTGCTCGTCAGCGCGGTCGCGGCGTACTTCTACGTGCGGGTGATCGTGCTGCTGTTCTTCAGCGAGCCCCTGCCCGACGCCCCGCGGCTCGCGACATCCACCCTCGCGACGAGCGCGGCGATCGCGTTCGCGGCCGTCACCACCGTGCTGCTCGGCATCCTGCCGCAGCCCGTTCTCGACCTCGCCGAACGCGCCGTCTTCGTGTACTGACCGCGGCGGTCCGGGCTCCTCCCGTTCGGGACCCGTTCAGGAGAAGCTGCCGTGCCGTCCGTCCCCGGCGCGGAACCGCGCGGCGCCGGACGCGGTGTCGGCGGCCAGCGACTCGAGGCCGAGCCGGATCTCGACGGCCATCGCGTGTTGCTCGGTGCGCCCGAACTGCGCCCGGGCCGAGCGGCGGTCGTTGCGCAGACACGTCTGCGGGAACCGGGTGAGCTGCCGCGCGAGTTCCTCGGCGGCCGCGCGGGCCGTGCCCGGCTCCACCACCCGGTTGACGAGCCCGAACTCCAGGGCTTCGGTGGCGTCGACCGGGCGGCCGGTCAGGATCATGTCCAGCGCGCGGCTCTCCCCGATCAGTCGCGGCAGCCGCACCGTGCCGCCGTCGATCAACGGCACACCCCAGCGTCGGCAGAACACCCCGAACGCCGCGTCGGAGGCCGCCACCCGCAGGTCGCACCAGATCGCCAGCTCCAACCCGCCGGCCACGGCGTGCCCTTCGACCGCCGCGATCACCGGTTTGGAGAGCATCATCCGGGTGGGACCCATCGGGCCGTCGCCCTCCACCTCGACGCGGTTCTGATCGTCGGTGCCGATCGCCTTCAGATCGGCTCCGGCGCAGAAGGTTCCGCCCTCGCCGTGGAGTACCGCGACATCGGCGTCGGGGTCGGCGTCGAAGGTCCGGAAGGCCGCGGCCAGCTCCGCCGCCATCGGCCCGTCCACGGCGTTGCGGCGCTCGGGTCGCGCCAGGATCACCGTGGTGACCCGGTCCTTCGTCTCCACCCGGACGGACGGCTCGTCGGTCTGCGTCATCGGCGGTCACACCGCGTGCGCGGTCGCCTCCGCGGGGACCCGGGTGCTGTCGGTGACTTCCGGGGAGGTCTGCCGATCGGTGATCGCGGCGGTCTCGGTGACCTCGGTGGTTTCGGTGATCTCGGTGGTTTTCAGGGCCGGGCTCACCCCGACGGCGTCCTCGAGCGCCACCAGCGCGGCGTCGAGATGGTCGAGCAGCGGCTGCAGGTGCGGCAGGATCCGGCTGCACGAGGTCAGGCCGAAGGCGATGGCGTCGTCGGTGCTGGTGCAGGTGATGTTCAGCGCCTGACCGTCCACGGGCACCGACAGCGGATGGATCGCCTCCACCCGGGCGCCGTTCCAGTACAACGGATCCGGAGATCCCGGCACGTTGGAGACGATGACGTTGAAGGGCGGCCGGGGCAGCGCCCGGTTCCGGGTGAGGATGCCCACCGCCAGCGGGGCGACCCCGAGCGCGCTCGTCGCCAGTCTCGACAGCGAGGACATGCCGCGCATCGACTCCTTGCCGCGTGTCATCGACGCCGAGATCGTGGCGAGCCGCTCGGCGGGGGAGTCGACGTCGGTGCCCAGATCGCACATCAGGACGCCGACCTCGTTGCCGGAGCAGTCCTTGTCGGGCCGCAGGCACACCGGCACCATCGCCACCAGCGATCGATCGGGCAGCGCATCGTGGTCGAGCAGGAAGGCCCGGAGCGCACCCGACGACATCGCGAGCACGACGTCGTTGACGGTACTGCCGGCGGCCGCGGCGACCGCGCGGAGCCGGTCGAGGGGCCAGGAGCGGGCCGCGAACCGGCGGGTGCCGGTGACGGGGACGTTGATGATGGTGTTCGGGGCGGCGAGCGACAACGATCCGCCCTTCCCGCGCAGTGCCCGCTCGACCGTGCCGGCCAGGGCCGGCAGGACCCCCACCGCGTCGGTCGCGACGGTCCTGACCGCCTGCACCGCCGCCTCGGGC
The DNA here is from genome assembly GCF_025837095.1 of Rhodococcus sp. Z13. Classification (NCBI taxonomy): domain Bacteria; kingdom Bacillati; phylum Actinomycetota; class Actinomycetes; order Mycobacteriales; family Nocardiaceae; genus Rhodococcus; species Rhodococcus sacchari. Next base: position 2,564,844 of record NZ_CP107551.1, on the reverse strand, counting down.
AGATCGAGCGTGGTCCCCGCGCCGTGCGGCCGGCGGGGCGCGGAGATCGGTGCCCAGGGCGCGGGCATCCCGGTGCGGTCCGGATCCGGGCTCAGCGCGCGGCGCAGCAGTTTCATCGCGCCCACCCCGTCGGCGAGGGCGTGGTGGATCTTCGTGTAGACGGCGAGGCGGCCGTCGGCGAGACCCTCGATGAGGTGCACCTCCCACAGTGGCCGCCGCCGGTCGAGCAGTGTGCCGTGCAGCCGGGAGACGAGCTCCCACAGTTCGTCGAGTCCGCCCGGACGCGGAAGTGCGTTGCGCCGCACGTGATACGACAGATCGAAGTTCCGGTCGTCCTCCCACGCCCACTGACCGAGGGTGGTGAGCGACCGCACCGCGCGCTTGCGCCAGAAGGTGTCGACGGCCGTGGCATCGGACCCGGTGCCCTCGAACTCGGTATCGGTTGCGTCGGCGAGGTTGCCGGCGAACATCTGTGCGAGGTCGGGGGCGTTCGTGCCCGGCGCCGGTCGCAGCAGGATCAGCCCACCCACGTGCATCGGCTGGTCGCGGCTTTCTCCGAGCAGGAACATCGAGTCCGTGGGAGGCATGGGCAAGCGCATCGTCGAAGGTTCCTCCGCTCGTCGACCGAGCAGCTCACGGCGGGATCCCCTGCGAACCCGCCTGATGTGCGTCAAACCATGATCCCCATCACAGTTTGATGACGCGACACAATTAGTACGCGATCTGAGCGTCATCTCCAAACGGGAGAACTGCAAACAGGACGAATGTCGGAATTTCTGTCCGATTCGGTCCCTTCGGCCCTGCGGATCGATTCCGTTCGCGTTCGGCGACATAAGTCGAGATATGTGGAACGGCCGTCGATTTCGCGCACGCCGCGGCGGGTCGTCACGGCACCCGGTCGGTGATCGCCCAGCGGCCGTCGCCCCGCAGTTCGAGCACCCGGTCGTGGAACCGGTCCAGGGTGCTCCGGTGGCCGACGCTCACGATCACCGACTCCGGCAGCGCCTCGCGCACCGTGCGGTAGAGCGCGTCCTCGAGTCCCTCGTCGACCGCGGCCGTCGCCTCGTCCAGGAACACGATCGCCGGCCGCGACAGCAGGATGCGGGCGAAGCCGAGGCGCTGCTGCTCGCCCGGGGACAGGGTCCGGCCCCAGTCCGCCTCCGCGTCCAGACGGTCGGCGAGATGCCCGAGCTGCACCCGCTCCAGCGCGGCCCGCACCGCACGTTCGTCGTGGACCGTCTCGTGCGGATAGGTGACGGCCTCGCGCAGAGTGCCCAGCGGCAGGTAGGGGTCCTGCGACAGGAACAGGCCGTCACCGACGGGGCGATCCACGGTGCCGCGCGCATAGGGCCACAGTCCCGCGATCGTCCGCAGCAGGGTGGTCTTGCCGCTGCCCGACGCGCCCCGCACCAGCAGGGCCTCCCCGGGCGCGACGCTCAGCGACAGGTCGGCGACGAGCGGTGTGCCCGACGGGGTGGTGACCGACAGTCCCGCCAGCTCCAGGCGATCCCCGCTCTCGGTCGCCGCGAGGGTGGGCAGTTCCTCGGCGTGCTCGGTGGTGTCGAGCAGCCCGTTGAGGCGGATGGTGGTGGCGCGGAACGCCGCGAAGTCGTCGTACGACTCGCGGAAGAACGACAGCGAGTCGTGCACCTGGCCGAACGCGTTGGACGTCTGCATCACGTCGCCGAGGGTGACCTGCCCGGCGAACAGGCGCGGGCCCTGCACGAGGAACGGGAAGATCACCGCCGTCTGGTTCACGGCCAGGTTGAAGCCGTCGAACTTGAGCATCCGGAACACGATCCGCCACCAGTTGCGGATCACCGCGGCGAACCTCGAGAGCAGTCCGCCGCGTTCGACGTTCTCGCCGCGGTAGAACGCGATGGACTCGCCGTATTCGCGCACCCGCACCAGCGCGTACCGGTAGGTGGCGCCGAGTTTCTCGTTGAGGAAGTTCAACCGGATCAGCGGGCGGCCGATCCAGAACGCGACCGCCGTGGTGACGAGCACGTACACGAACACGAGGAACACCATCGCGCGCGGGATCTCGGTGCCGAAGATCGTCAGCGGCCCCGACAGGTCCCACAGGATGCCGGTGAAGCTCACGATCGACAACACCGCGGTGACCGCGCCCATCGACAGCACCCGGGTCGTGGTGACGAAATCGGTGATGTCCACCTGGATCCGTTGATCGGGATTGTCGACGGGGGAGGAGACGAAGCGGTCCTTGTAGAAGGATCCCGACCGCAGCCACCGGTCCAGCAGATGCTCGTTGAGGTGGGTCCGCCAGCGGATGTCGAGGGTCTGCGCGAGCAGATAGGCGACCAGGGCGCGCACCACGTGCACGGTGGCCAGGATCGCGAAGACCCGCATGAACCGCCAGAACGCCGACTCGTCGAGATTCTGGATGGCCGTGTAGAAGTCGTTGTACCAGTACGAGAACAGCACGTTCATCCGCACCGCGAAGACCGTCAGCAGCAGCACGACCGCGGCGAGCCCGGGCCCGCCGAGACCGTTGCGGGGATCGAAGAACGACCCGGCGACACGCCACCACTGCCGTCCCCAGTGGGTGAATCGCACCACCGCGACGAGCACGGCCAGGAACACCACGAGCGTGATCGCGTAGGCCTTCAGCGTCCACATCGCGCTGTCGGCGACGACCGTTCCCCACTCCAGCACCTGGACCTCCGACCTGCGTCAGTGGACGGTGGATCTTTCCCAGGATCACCCCACATCGGCAGGCCGGAGCGTGAATGCGTGAGATTTCACCTGTCCGAGACACGGCAGCGGGATGCAGAAGCGGGCCACGGAAGCGGGATGCGGGAACGGGGCCGGGAACGCGCGACGGGCGCCCCGCCGCCCCGGATCGGGTGAGCGTGGCGCCTGTCGTGTGCCGTGATCGGGGGAGCGGCCCCCGAGGGTCAGGCGTTCACCTTCCCTGGCTCCGGGGTGTCCGGCCGGCCCGCGGACCGCCGGGTGCGAGCCGGGACGAGCAGCGCGACCAGTGCGCCCGCGACCGCGGCACCCGCGCCGACGAAGAAGCAGAGCTGGAAGGCGGACTCGCTCGGGATCGAGAAACCGCCCAGCTCCATCGTCTTGCTTGTGAGCACGGCGGCCATGACGGCACCGGCCGTGGTGGTGCCGACCGAGCGCATCAGTGAGTTGACGCCGACGCTGGACCCGGCCTCCGCGAGGGGGACGTTGTCCATGATGAGCGTCGGGAAGGCGGCGTAGCCGATGCCGACACCGGCGGAGGAGATGATCACGCTGACCATCAGCTTCCACGGCGCGTCCATCATGAAGGCGCCGAAGACGTAGCCGCAGGCGACGACGAAGGCGCCGATGGCGAGGGTGAGGCGGGCGCCGATGGCGTTGATGAGCCGCGCGGAGATCGGGGCGAAGACCATCATCATCAGGCCGCCGGGGAACATCCACATGCCGGCCTGCAGGATGGTCTGGCCGAGGCCGTAGCCGGTGCGCTCGTCCATCTGCAGCAGCTGCGGCACGACGATCGACGAGGCCATCATGCCGAAACCGATGAGCACGGCGGCGATGTTGGTGAAGAACACCGGCCGGTGTCCCATGGTGCGCACGTCGACCAGCGGATCGTGGTGGCGCAGCTCGAACAGGCCGAAGATCACCAGGACGACGAGGCCGCCGACGATGCAGGCCCAGGTGGTGCCGCTGCCCCAGCCCCAGGTCGAGCCCTTCGAGATGCCGACGAGCAGCGAGACGAGACCGACGGCCATGAGCGCGAGGCCGACGAGGTCCAGCCGGGCGGGGTGGGTGTCCCCGGTTGCCGGGACGACCAGCGCGGTGGCGGCGAGCACGACGACCGCCAGCGCGGTGGAGACGTAGAACAGGGCGTGCCAGTCGAAGGTCTGGGCGATCCACGCCGACAGCGGCAGGCCGATGGCACCGCCGACACCGAGGGTGGCGGAGACGGTCGCGACCGCGGTGGCCTGCTTCTCCCTCGGGGCGAGTGCGCGCACGGCGGAGATGGCGACCGGGATGTAGCCCATCGCGATGCCCTGGAGGGCGCGGCCGAGGAGGAAGGGCACCAGGCCGGTGCCGACGGCGCACAGCAGCGAGGCGACGACCAGGATCGCAGCGCAGGCGACCATGACGCGCTTCTTGCCGTACATGTCGGCCAGGCGCCCGGTGACCGGCATGGAGACGCCGCCGGCCAGCAGGGTGGCGGTGATCGCCCAGGACGCGTTGGCGGCCGAGGTGTCGAGCAGAGCGGGCAGTTCGGATTGGATCGGGATGACCAGCGACTGCATGAGCGCTCCGGCCAGCGACCCGAAGCACAGCGTGATGATGACGGCGGTGGCGCGGCTGTCCGAGATTCTCGGTGCCGCCGCGCTCGTCGCGGTGGTGGTGTCCATGTATTCCTGACGTAAGGGGCTATGTAGGTTACATATTCAGAGATGTGTAGAGTACACAAGTCGGTGTGGCGAGAGACAGTCGAGACGGGGTGGTTCCCATCACAGGCCTGGTGGAGTCGGTACGCGACATGCCCGAGTGGGGACTCGTGGTGGCCACCGCGCGTCTCGAACGGGGGCAGCGCGCGGCCCAGTCGCTGAACGAACTCAACGCCGCCGACAACCGGCTGCTGTGGCTGCTCCTCGGCGCGGACGAACCCCGGACCATGCGGCAGATCGCCGAGGATCTCCGGCTGGAACAGTCCACGGTGAACCGCCAGGTCAACGCCGCGCTGGCGCGCGGCCTGGTCGAACGCCTCGACAGCGCCGGCGGAGGTGCGAAGGCCCTGCGGGCGACCCCGGCGGGCCGGGCGATGTTCGAATCCGAGCTCGAGCGCAAGATGTCGCTCCTCGCGACCGCGCTGGACGCACTCCCGGCGGAGGCACGCGAGGACTTCGTCCGGCACCTCGAGGTCTTCGCCTCGGCCTACGTCGACGCGGCCGAGCACCAGGCGCAGGACGGGACGGCGCGCGTGGCGCCTCGGGGAGAGCTTCGGGGAGAAGGGTCACCCCGAGGCGCCGGCGCCACTCCACCGCGACGGTGAGCATCCTGATACCGAGTGCGATCAGGATCGGATTGCCGACCATCTGCACCGACACCACCGCGCGCGCCGGCTCGCTCACCGCGGCGATGTCCCCGAATCCCACGGTGGAGAACACCGTGGGACAGAAGTAGAGCGCATCGACACGGGACAAGCGTTCGTCGAAGTTCGCCACATCGACCACGGACATCCGGTGGTACACGCCCGCATAGACCACGAGGTGGAGGGACACCACCGCGGTCCGAGCCTCGAGCGCCTGCACCGCCGGATACTCCGCGGCCAGGATCCGGCGGATCTGCCGGAACCCGACGAGGGCCACCACGCCCGGACTCGCCATGAGGACGAGCACCTCGGAGGCGCCGTGCACGTGATCGAGCGGCATCACGAAGCAGACGCTCATCAGCACGAGCGCGGTCGGGGTCGGGCGTGCCAGGGCGGCCACGATCACCCGTCGCCGCTCGTGCGGACCGGGAGGTCCGGAGGAACCGGTCATGGCGAGTCCGTCCAGTTCCGGTGCGTGCCGAACGCATCGACGCGTCCAGCCTACGAGGCCGCCGGGGACCCGTCCGGCCGATACCGCCAAAGTCCGTACACCGACGCCACCCCATGGTTTGAATGGAGAGGTGTGCAGATGGATGGCGTACTCCGGCGATCCGATCCTCGTCGAGGATCTGTTGTTCCGTCCCGTCCACTCCCTGATCGACCAGGCCCTGCACTCCCACATGGGTGCGACCACCACCAACGGTGACGGTTTCGGGATCGGCTGGTACGGCGAGGGCTCCGAACCCGCGCTGTTCAAGAGCGTCGAACCGGCATGGAACGACCGCAATCTCGTCGAGATCTCCCGTCAGATCCGGACCCCGCTGCTGTTCGCCCACGTGCGGGCCTCCACCGGATCCGAGGTGCAGCGCAGCAACTGCCATCCCTTCCGGCACGACAACTGGCTGTGGATGCACAACGGCGAGGTCCACGAGTTCCTGCGGATCAAACGCGACCTCGCGATGGCCGTCGACCCGAGCCTGTACTCCTCGATCGAGGGCACGACCGACTCGGAGATGCTGTTCTTCCTCGCCCTGACCTTCGGGCTCGCCGACGATCCCTTCACCGCGGTCGCCCGCACAGTCGGGTTCGTCGAGGACGTCGCCGCACGGCACGGCATCGAGAACGCCGTGCAGGCGACCCTGGCGACCACCGACGGTGAATCGATCTGGGTGTTCCGGTACTCGACCGCACAGCAGACCCGCTCGCTGTTCTATTCGACGGAGATCGAGAAGGTCCGGGCCCTGCACCCCGAGGTCGAGGTGCTGCGCCGCTACGGCGACGACACCCGCTTCGTCGTCTCCGAACCGCTACGCGACCTCGAAGGCCTGTGGAACGAGGTGCCCGAGTCGCACGCCGGGATCATCCACGCCGGGACGGACGACTTCCGGCCGTTCCACCCCATCCCGCCCGTGCGGCAGACCGCGGGGGCGACGCGCAGCGAAGAAGCCTCGGCGAGATAGGGCCGGGGGATCACCGCCCCGGATCCGTTGCTCCGCCACCGGGGCCGCCGTTGCGGGCCTCGATGGCCGCGACGGATCTCTCGAGCTGCCTTCCGAAGAACCGGGAACCGGCGAGTCCGAGCGCCGCCGCAACGATCCGCCCCCGGAGGTTCTTCCCGTCGCGGACCACGACGACATCGACGTCGGTCGTCCCCGACGGCTGCTGCGTCATGGTGTAGACGTGCCCGGAGGAGCCGCCCCACAGATTGGAATCGGTGGTCGTCATCCGTACCCGGCGAGGTTCGCTCCAGTCGTAGTGCAAGCGTTCCCAGATGTGGTTCGAGCCCTCCGTGACGTCGGCGTCGTGCGGGCCCCGGTGATGCACCTCCAGATAGTCGGCCGCGCTGTTCCCGAAGATCTCCTGACGCCCCGGGCCGAAGTCGGTGAGGCCGGCGACGATCTGTTCGGGGGTTGCGGTGGTCGTCCGATGGACGTGGATGGTGGTCATGATGGCTCCTGTGCGTGTCGCTCGGTGCCGCATCGGCCATGATCCTCCACCACCGCCCGGCACGACACCGGCGAGTCGGAACCGTGACCTCGGCGCCTCACACCACGAGATCGCCGAACGCGTCGATCAGCCCGTCCGGATACCAGCGCGGATTCGTGTCCGCCGTGGTCGCGACGCACACCAGGTTCCGTTCCCCCGACGCGAGCACGACCGCGGCCAGCCGCGCGCGGCCCTCCTCGTCGAGCAGCGCGACCGTCGCGGCGAGATCTGCGACGAGCAGCACCGCGGGGCGCCCCACGACCGGCGAATCGAGGTCGGCCACCACCTGGGCGATCTCCTCCGGCGTCGTCGCCCGGCGCGAGCCCTCCGGCAGCGTGCCCGGCCCCGCCAGCCACGGATGGCGCCGGTGGGGATCGACGACGACCAGGTCGTGGGTGCCGCCCGTCAGCACCCGCATCGCGATGAGATCGAGCGCCACGCTCGGCGACGACCGGCGCTCGTCGCGGCGGACGAGCAGGTTGCGGCCCGAGGCGAGATCCCAGGACACGGCCGTGCCGTCGCTGTTCCGGCCGAACGGGATCGTGGTGCCGCGCGCCCGCGTACGGACCGTGCAGCCCCGGGCGGGACCGTCGGTGTGGGCACGGCCGTCGGTATGGCTGCGGAGAGGATGCACGAGGGCGGAACGAGCACACGCCCGGTGCGAGGACGGGGTGACGGAGATCGGCATGGCGGGTCCGTTTCGTGTCGTAAGGTCCGGATCGGTCTCCGGACGGCAGAACTGTAGGGCAGGGGACCGACACCGGGATCCGGCCGCGTCGCCCTGCGGTCTTCCCGCGCGGGTTTTCCCGCGCGGCGGTTACCCCTCCTGCGACGGGGTAACCGCCGGTATGCGCCCCATCGCGACCACCCTCACCGCCACCGTCTCCGCGGCCGCCCTCACCGTCCTCGGTGCCTCCGTCGCCGCCGCGGCGCCCGCACCGATCGTCGACGACCGTGGCGCGATCGTCGCGCCGGGCGGTACCCGGATCTCCTTCGCCCACACCCCGAGCGGGATGCGTGCCGGCACGGCGAACGAACACGAGTCCCGCGCCGGTGTGTCGATCGTCAAGCTGTACCTGGCCGAATACGTGGTGCAGCACGGTGATCCTGCCGACCGCGCCGACGCCGTCGAGATGATCCGGTCCTCCGACGACGCGATCGCCGACCGGCTCCACGCGAGGTACCCGCAGGCGATCGCCGCGACCGCCACCGAATTCGGGCTCACCGACACCCACGTGCCCGGATACTGGGGTGCCGGCACCACCTCGACGCACGACATGGTCACCTATCTCGAGACCAAGAAACGCACCGATCCCGGTTCTCCGGTGCTCGCCGCGATGGCCTCGGCCCACGACACGGCCGCGGACGGGACCCGGCAGGACTACGGCACCGCCGCGCTCCCCGGTGTGATCGGCACCAAGTGGGGATGGAGCGACGACCGCTCGTTCCACGCGTCCGCCTCGTTCGGGGCGGACTTCTCCGTCGCCGCGTCCACCGGCGGGTCGGCCGGGCAGCTCACCGACCACGTGCTCGGTGCCTTCGCGGACGGCCCGGCGCCCGCACCGGAACCGGGACCCCGCCTGCAGGACTGCCCGCCGCTGGGACCGCTGACCGACGACCCGCTGCTCGGCGGGCCCGCGCAGAACCTGCTCGACGCGCTGCCGCCCGGCGTACCCGATGCGTTCTGCGGCTGACCCCGGCCGGTCAGATCCGGCGCATCACCGACACGACGACACCCAGCACCACCGCGCCGTCGCCGTCGATGACCGGATAGGCGGGATTCCGCGGCTCGAGGTAGACGTGACCGTTGCGCCGCCGGAAGACCTTGACAGTGGCCTCCCCGTCGATCATCGCGGCGACGATCTGCCCCGAATGCGCCTCGTGCTGCTGCTTCACCACCACGACGTCGCCGTCGCAGATCGCGGCGTCGACCATCGACTCGCCCCGCACCCGCAGGGCGAACACGGTGCCCGAACCGGTCAGGTCGCGGGGGAGGGTGAGCAGGTCGTCGGTGTGCTCCTCGGCGAGGATCGGCGCACCGGCGGCGATGTCGCCGACCACCGGAACCGTGACGGTGTCGTCCGAGCCACCCTCCCCGCCGGAGGCGCCCAGGAAGGGACGTACGTCGAGCTGCCGGGTCACGGCACTGCCGCGCCGCAGGAAACCCTTCTCCTCCAGCGCCTTCAGATGCCGCGAGACCGTCGACGTCGACCGCAGCCCCACGGTGTCCGCGATCTGCCGCGTGCTCGGGGCACAACCGTGGGCGACGATCCAGTCCCGGATCGCGAGCAGGATCTGCTGCTGGCGGAGCGGGAGGGAGGAGGGGTCGAGGCCCCCGAACATGTCGAACTCGTCGTAACCGGTCACCCGGCGAATCGTAGTGGGCGGCACCGACTCGACGTCCGGGCGGCACTGCTACGCCGGGTGGCACTGCTACGCGATGTCCGCCAGGTCCGGGGGAGCACCGGCCGCACCCGATCCGTTCTGCAGCTGCTCCATGGACCGCCGCTCCCGCAGCGCGCGGGTGAGCTGCCGATCCCTCGCCTCCGTCGGCTCGGTGACCAGGGCCGGAACCCAGAAGCCGACCAGGACACCGCCCAGCAGAGCCGCGGCCACCCGGACGGAGAGCTCGTCCCCGATCCCCAGGAACCACTCCAGGACCACGAACACGGCGACGATCGCGAGAACGACTCCGGCGAGCGCCAGCACGCGGCGGAACCGGGGCTTCGGGCGCGATCCCGCCGGCAGGGGCATCGACTGCGCCGCCAGCTGCCACAACCGGGCATCGATGCTCTCCCGGAGGGCGCGCTTGCGGAACTCGTCGCCGAGTTCCTTGTAGATGGCGAGATCGGCGGCGACCCGGGTCCGGAGGTTCCGACGGGCCAGTTCGCGGCGGAGGAACACGAAACCCGATGTCACCGAACCGGTGACCAGTGCAACGACGACAGGAACCCAGATGTCCACGCCGGAACAGTACGACAGCGGCGGGCGGATCCACGGGATCCGTGCCACTCGGGCCGGCCCGTGTGGCCTCGACCGGAAGTGGTGCCCCCGGTGAGACTCGAACTCACACTGGACGGGTTTTGAATCCGTTTCCTCTGCCAATTGGGATACGGGGGCGTTGCGGACACCACTGTAGAGGATCGGGCGAAGCGGGCGCTCACCGGTACCCTTCTTACGTTCCACCCCCGCGCAGGGGACCGTCCGTACCGAGGGGAAGGCCCGACCATGGCAGCCGCGCCGCACGACAGCACCGCAACGTCCCGTCGGGTCGTGGTGGCCGAGGACGAGGCTCTGATCAGGCTCGATCTTGTGGAGATGCTCCGTGAGGAGGGCTACGAGGTCGTGGGTGAGGCCGGCGACGGACAGCGGGCCGTCGAGCTCGCCGAGGAGCTGAAGCCGGATCTGGTCATCATGGACGTCAAGATGCCCCGCCGCGACGGCATCGACGCCGCCTCCGAGATCGCCCAGCGCCGTATCGCACCTGTGGTTATTCTCACAGCCTTCAGTCAGCGTGAACTCGTCGAGCGCGCCCGGGACGCCGGTGCCATGGCGTATCTCGTCAAACCGTTCTCCAAGAGCGATCTCGTGCCGGCCATCGAGGTCGCCGTCAGCCGCTTCGCGGAACTGCGCGAACTCGAACGCGAGGTGCAGGGACTCAACGAACGCTTCGAGACCCGCAAGCTCGTCGACCGCGCCAAGGGGCTGCTCATGGACAAGCACGCGATGACCGAACCCGAGGCCTTCCGGTGGATCCAGCGCACCGCCATGGACCGGCGCACCACCATGAAGCAGGTCGCCGTGGTCGTCATCGAGAACCTGGGCGAGGAGTCCGCCGGATAACTCCCGCTGCGTCGACCGGTCCTCCGGTCGGTGTCGCCTTCGACCGGTCCTCCGGTCGGTGTCGCCTTCGACCGGTCCTCCGGTCGGTGTCGCCACGGGTCCCTAGACTGACACGCGTGACCCGTGCATCCACTTCTCCGAAGACCGCTGCGTCCGCCGTCGACCGCCCGACCCTGCTGCTCCTCGACGGGCACTCGCTGGCCTTCCGGGCGTTCTACGCGCTGCCCGCCGAGAACTTCAAGACCCACAGCGGGCAGACCACGAACGCGGTCTACGGGTTCACCTCGATGCTCATCAACCTCCTGCGCGACGAGCAGCCCACCCACGTCGCCGCGGCATTCGACGTCAGCCGCAAGACCTTCCGCGCCGAACTGTTCGCCGCCTACAAGGCCCAGCGCAGCGCCGCCCCCGACGATTTCAAGGGCCAGATCGACCTCACCAAGGAGGTCCTCGGCGCGATGGGCATCCCGGTCATGGCGATCGAGGGCTACGAGGCCGACGACATCATCGCCACCCTCGCCACCCAGGCGCAGAACCAGGGCTTCCGGGTGCTCGTCGTCACCGGCGACCGCGACGCGCTGCAGCTCGTCAACGACGACGTCACCGTGCTGTACCCGCGGCGCGGCGTGTCCGACCTGACGCGCTTCACCCCGGAGGCGGTCGAGGAGAAGTACGGCCTGACGCCCCAGCAGTATCCCGACTTCGCGGCGCTGCGCGGCGACCCGAGCGACAACCTGCCCGGCATCCCCGGAGTGGGGGAGAAGACCGCCGCCAAGTGGATCCGCGAGTACGGCAGCCTCAGCGGCCTCGTCGACCGCGTCGACGAGGTGCGCGGCAAGACCGGCGACGCGCTGCGCGAGAACCTGTCCAACGTGCTGCTCAACCGGCAGCTCACCGAGATGGTCCGCGACGTCGCCGTGCCGTACACCCCCGACCAGCTCGCCCTCGCCCCCTGGGACCGCGACCGCATCCACCGTCTGTTCGACGACCTCGAGTTCAAGGTCCTGCGCGACCGGCTGTTCGACACCCTGTCCTCCGCCGAACCCGAGGCCGAGGAGGGCTTCGAGGTGCGCGGCGGCATCGTCGAACCGGGTGCGCTCGGCGACTGGCTGGCCGAACACGCCCCGGCCGGCAAGCGGCACGGCCTGGCCGTGACCGGCACCGGCACCCCCTACGGCGGCGACGCCACCGCGATCGCCGTGGCCGGAGCCGATGGGGAGGGTGCCTACGTCAGCACCCTCGCGCTCACCCCGGAGGACGAGACCGCGCTCGCCGCGTGGCTCGCCGACCCGGCCGTGGAAAAGGCCGTGCACGAAGCGAAGTCGGCGCTGCACGCGCTGCGGGGCCGGGGCTGGACGGTCGCCGGGATCACCAGCGACACCGCACTCGCCGCCTATCTCGTGCGGCCCGGGCAGCGGTCGTTCAAGCTCGACGACCTGTCGCTGCGCTACCTCAAGCGCGAACTGCGCGTGGAGGACACCGGCGCGCAGCAACTGTCGCTGCTCGACGACGAGGACGCCGCGGACGCGCAGGTCGCCGAGAGCCAGATCCTCGCGGCGCGGGCCGTCGTCGACCTCGCCGCCGCGCTCGACACCGAACTCGAGGCCATCGAGTCGACGCACCTGCTCACCGACATGGAACTGCCGCTGCTCGAGGTCCTCGCCGACCTCGAATCCACCGGCATCGCAGTCGACATCGACCATCTGCACGACCTGCAGTCGGAGTTCGCCGCTCAGGTCGCCGCGGCCGCGAACGCCGCCTACGAGGTCATCGGCAAGCAGATCAACCTCGGATCGCCGAAGCAGCTGCAGGTGGTGCTCTTCGACGAACTCGAGATGCCGAAGACGAAGAAGACCAAGACCGGCTACACCACCGACGCCGACGCCCTGCAGAACCTGTTCGACAAGACGGGCCATCCCTTCCTCGAACACCTTCTCGCGCACCGCGAGCACACCAAGATGAAGACCACCGTCGACGGGCTCGTGAAGTCGGTGGCCGACGACGGCCGCATCCACACCACCTTCAACCAGACGGTCGCCGCGACCGGCCGCCTGTCGTCGACCGACCCGAACCTGCAGAACATCCCGGTCCGCACCGAGGCGGGTCGACGCATCCGTGACGGGTTCGTCGTCGGCGAGGGTTTCGATCTGCTGCTCACCGCCGACTACAGCCAGATCGAGATGCGCATCATGGCGCACCTGTCGGCCGACGAGGGCCTGATCGAGGCCTTCCGCACCGGCGAGGACCTGCACACCTTCGTGGCGTCGCGGGCCTTCGGGGTGCCGGCGGAGGAGGTCACCCCCGAGCTTCGGCGCCGGGTCAAGGCCATGTCCTACGGGCTGGCCTACGGGCTCAGCGCCTATGGTCTCGCGCAGCAGCTGAAGATCTCCATCGACGAGGCCCGCGAGCAGATGGAGGCATACTTCACCCGCTTCGGTGGGGTGCGTGACTACCTGCACAACGTCGTCGAGGAGGCCCGCAAGGTGGGCTACACCTCCACCCTCTACGGTCGCCGCCGCTATCTGCCCGATCTCAACAGCGACAACCGGCAGCGCCGGGAGGTCGCCGAACGCGCCGCGCTCAACGCCCCCATCCAGGGCACCGCCGCCGACATCATCAAGGTCGCGATGATCGACGTGCAGAAGGCGCTGTGCGAGGCCGGGCTGCGGTCGCGGATGCTGCTGCAGGTACACGACGAACTCGTGCTCGAGGTCGTCGAGTCCGAACGCGAGCAGGTCGAGGCGCTGGTGCGCGACAAGATGGACTCGGTCATCGAGCTGTCCGTGCCGCTCGAGGTGTCCGTCGGCTACGGCCGCACCTGGGACGCCGCCGCGCACTGACCCCGCTCCGGCGGCCCGGGCGTGCACGACGCGGGTACGGCACCGCTGTAGATGGACGATTCCGCCGTAGAACGACGAAGGCGCCCCCCGGGATCCCCGATCCCCGGGCGGCGCCGTCGGCTTCGTTCGCCTCGTCTACGGTCGTGGTGCCTGGGCCTCGGCGGCGCGGGCTGCGGCGATCTGCTTGCGGACCTCGTCCATATCGAGAGCCTTCACCTGGGAGACCAGATCGTCGAGGGCGGCCGGCGGGAGAGCTCCGGCCTGGTTGTAGACCAGGATGCCTTCACGGAAGGCCATGACGGTCGGGATCGAGCGGATGTTCGCCGCCGCGGCGATCGCCTGCTCGGCCTCGGTGTCGACCTTGCCGTGGACGACGTCGGGGTGCTTGTCCGACGAGGCCTCGAAGGTCGGCGCGAACTGTTTGCACGGTCCGCACCAGTCGGCCCAGAAATCGACGAGTACAATGTCGTTGCCGGTGACGACCTCGTCGAAGTTCTGCTGTGTGAGGGTCTGTGTAGGCAAGAGGGTCCTTTCGTTCGAGTATGTCCCGTCTTCAACACCCGGCCCTCCGGGTTTCTTCCCGCCAGGTGTTGATAAGTCACGTTACGCGATCGTGACCGTGCACGTGCCTCAAACGAGGAGCCACTCGCGGCGGGCCTCACCGTCCCAGCGACGGATCCCCGCACTCGAACCCAGCAGCTTTCGTTCCGGGGTCTGCACTGCCAGCAGCGCGGTGCCGAGCCGTGCGGACGGGACCCGGCGGGCCAACGTCACGTGCGGGGTCCATTCCCCCGGGCGGATGTGATCCGGGATCCCGGGACATCCGGCCAGCGCCGTGTACACGCGGGCCTGCAGGTCCAGCAGTTCCGCCGACGGCACCACTGCCCGGGCCAGGGTCGCGTGCCGGCCCCCGAAGACCACCACACCGCCGAGCCGGACGGTGAGCCGCCGCACGGCGATCGCCGCCTGCACCGCCTCCTCGAGTTCGGCCGGGATCTCCCGCGCCACGAACAACGTCATGTGCGGGCGGTTGGACTCCGAACGGATCCGCCCCTGACTCGCGATACCCGCCTCGAGCAGCCGAGACCACTCGTCGCGCACCACCGCGTCGAGCCCCGCATCGAGGAGCAGTTCCACCGATTGGACCACGGTAGGCAATGATGGCCGGGTGATCGACGACACCGCAATGCTCCGGCCCTATCGCATCGGCATCCTCGAGGGGGACGGCATCGGTCCCGAGATCGTGCCCGCGACCCGGACCGTCGTCGACGCCGCCGTCGAGGCCGCCGGTGGACCGCCCGTCGAATGGGTGCCGCTGCCCATCGGGACCTCCGCCATCGAGACCCACGGCAGCCCTCTGCCCGACAGCACCCTCGCGGCGCTCGAAGGACTCGAGGCCTGGATCCTCGGCCCCCACGACAGCGCCTCCTATCCCGAGGCGTTCCGCGGCGAACTCACCCCCGGCGGCCGGATCCGCAAGCACTTCGACCTGTTCGCCAACATCCGTCCCGCCTGCGCGCTCCCGGGTGTGCGGGCGGTGTCGCCGAAGATGGACCTCGTCCTCGTCCGCGAGAACACCGAGGGTTTCTACGCCGACCGGAACATGGCCGTCGGCAGCGGCGAATTCATGCCCACCCCGGACGTGGCGCTCGCCGTCGGGGTGATCACCCGCGCGGCGTGCGAACGTATCGCCCACACCGCCTTCGACCTCGCCTCGCGGCGCCGCAAGCGGGTCACCGTCGTGCACAAGGCGAACGTGCTCTCCCACACCACGGGACTGTTCCGCGACGTGTGCCGGGAGGTCGGTCGGCTGTACCCGAGCGTGACGGTCGACGACGCCCACGTCGACGCGATGGCCGCGCTGCTCGTGCGCCGCGGTGAGGAGTTCGACGTCGTGGTGACGGAGAACATGTTCGGCGACATCCTGTCCGATCTCGCCGCCGAACTGTCCGGCTCCCTCGGCACCGCCGCGTCCATCAACGCCTCGCGCACCAAGACGATGGCGCAGGCCGCACACGGCGCAGCACCCGACATCGCCGGGCAGGACTGCGCCGACCCCATCGCCCTGATGCTGTCCGCCGCCATGCTTCTCGACCGTGTCGGCGCGCGCGAGGACGTCTACTTCATCGACGCCGCACGCCGCATCGAGGACGCGGTGCGGGCCACCGTCGCCGCCGGCATCGCCACCCCCGATCTCGGTGGCACGGCGTCGACAACCGGCTTCACCGAGGCCGTCGTGCAGCGACTGCGCGCCTGACCTCGGTTTGCGTCCGGCTCCCCTCCGGGTTGGATACTGTGCGACTGTGAATCCAGCAGCGCACACGCGGCGCGGGGAGACGCTCCGGCGTCGTCTCGCGCGGAGGTTGTGCGGACCGATCGGGGTGCTGGCTGTACTCACCCTCGCGACCGGATGCGTCGTGAACACCGAATCGACGGTGCCGCCGGGGGAGCGCATCCGCGCCGAGAAGTCCGACGCCATCGCCGCGCAGATACCCCCGGACATCGCCGACGGTGGCACCCTCGAGATCGGTGTGAACACCCCTTACGCGCCCAACGAGTTCAAGGACGACGACGGCACCATCGTGGGATTCGCCGTCGAACTCGTCGAAGCGCTCGGCGACGTCCTCGGCCTGACACCGGTGTTCACCGAATCCGACTTCGACCGGATCATCCCGGCCGTGCAGGCCGGCACCTTCGAGATGGGGTCCTCGTCGTTCACCGACACCAAGGAACGCGAGGAGACGGTCGACTTCGTCACCTACTACAGCGCCGGGGTGCAGTGGGCTCAGCGCACCGGTGAGCCCGTCGACCCCGACAACGCGTGCGGACTGCGGGTCGCGGTGCAGACCACCACCATCGAGGACATCGAGGAGGTCCCGGCCAAGAGCGAGGAATGCATCGCCCGCGGTCTGCCGCCGATCGACAAGGTCAAGTACGACAGCCAGGACGAGGCCGCCAATGCCCTGATCCTCGGCCGTGTCGACGCGATGTCCGCCGACTCGCCGGTCACGGCCTACGTCATCGCCCGCAGCGAGGGACGCCTCGAGGACGCCGGGCCCCTCTTCGACGCCGCGCCCTACGGGTTCGTCGTCGCCAAGGACTCGCCGTTCGGGCCGGTCCTGCAGCAGGCGGTGCAGAACCTCGTCGACACCGGCGTGTACGCGCAGATCCTCGAGCGCTGGGGTATGGAGGACGGTGCGATCACCACCTCGCAGATCAACGGTGCGACGAGCTGAGGAAGGGAACCATGAGCGAGTCCACGTCCGCGTCACCCGCGGACCCGCGACAGGACGAACCGGAACCGATCCGCGCGGTACCGCTGCGCCATCCCGGCCGGTGGATCTCCGGCGCCCTCGTCCTGATCGCCCTGGGCCTGTTCGCCTGGGGTGCGGCCACCAACGAGGCCTACCGCTGGGACGTCTACTTCCAGTACCTGTTCGACCGCCGGATCACCGCCGCCGCGTGGAAGACCATCCAGCTCACGGTGCTCGCGATGCTGTTCGCCGTACTCCTCGGTGTGCTGCTCGCCGTGATGCGGTTGTCCCCGAATCCGGTGCTGCGCTCGGTGGCGTGGCTGTACCTGTGGGTCTTCCGTGGCACCCCGGTGTACGTGCAGCTGGTGCTGTGGGGCCTGTTCCCGTCGATCTACAAGCAGATCGACATCGGCATCCCGTTCGTCCACCAGTTCGTCCACATCGACGTGCAGGGCATCAACGCGGCGTTCCTGTTCGCGGTGATCGGCCTCGCCCTCAACGAGGCCGCCTACATGGCCGAGATCGTGCGGGCCGGCATCTCGTCGGTGCCCGAAGGGCAGATCGAGGCGTCCACCGCGCTCGGCATGTCGTGGTCGCAGACCATCCGGCGCACCGTGCTGCCGCAGGCGATGCGGGTGATCATCCCGCCCACCGGCAACGAACTGATCAGCATGCTCAAGACCACCTCGCTGGTCGCGGCCGTGCCCTACAGCCTCGAGTTGTACGGCCGCGCCCGGGACATCTCCGGCGCGAACTTCCAGCCCATCCCGCTGCTGCTGGTCGCGGCCACCTGGTACCTCGCCATCACCAGCGTGCTCATGATCGGCCAGTTCTACCTCGAGCGGTACTTCTCGAAGGGTGTGAGCCGGCAGCTCACCGCCCGGCAGCTGCAGGCCCTGGCCGACGCGCAGAACACGCCGGTCGCGGGACTGACCCTCGACACCCCCAAGCCCGGCGCACCAGGAGAGGACGCGAGGTGACCACAGCCGACACCCCCATGGTCCGGGCCGACCGGGTCTGCAAGAGCTTCGGTGCCGTGAAGGTGCTCAAGGGCATCTCTCTCGAGGTCGGCCGCGGCCAGGTCACCTGCCTCATCGGCCCGTCCGGCTCCGGCAAGTCGACCTTCCTGCGGTGCATCAACCACCTCGAACGGGTCGACGCCGGTCGGCTCTACGTCGACGGTGAACTCGTCGGCTACGCCGAACGCGGCTCCAGGCTGTACGAGCTGCACCCGCGCGCGGCGGCGCGGCAACGCCGAGACATCGGCATGGTGTTCCAGCACTTCAACCTGTTCCCGCACCGCACCGTCCTCGAGAACGTGATCGAGGCCCCGATCCTCGTCAAGAAGGTCAAACGCGACGCGGCGATCGAGCGGGCACGGGACCTGCTCGGACGGGTCGGGCTCGCGAGCAAGGCCGACGCCTATCCGGCCCAGCTGTCCGGCGGGCAGCAGCAGCGTGTCGCGATCGCCCGGGCGCTGGCGATGGAACCCAAGCTGATGCTGTTCGACGAGCCCACCTCGGCGCTCGACCCGGAACTCGTCGGCGAGGTGCTCGCCGTCATGCGCGATCTCGCCGAGGGCGGCATGACGATGGTCGTGGTCACTCACGAGATGGGTTTCGCCCGGGAGGTCGCCGACCAGCTGGTGTTCATGGACGGCGGTGTCGTCGTCGAGGCCGGCGACCCGCGCGAACTGCTGTCGAACCCGAAGGAGAGCCGCACCCGGGAGTTCCTGTCCCGGCTCCTCTGATCCCCGGTCGGTGGGGACCGGCCGGGGGGCCGGAGCTGGGGTCAGGCCCGCTCCGGTTTGCGGCTGCAGAAGATCGCGGTGCCGGGGAAGATCTCCCCGCGCAACGGACTCCACTGACCCCACTCGCGGTCGAGATGCTCCGGCCACTCGGGTTCGACGATGTCGTAGAGCTCGAGCCCGGCCGCGACCAGCTCGCGGACCCGGTCGCCGATCGTCCGGTGATGCTCGGCGTAGACCGCCTCGCCCTCGGCGTCGAACTCCACGTAGGGGGTGCGGTCGAAATAGGAGAACATCGCGACCAGTCCCTGCTCGCCCGGATCGTCGGCGAAGATCCAGCGCATCGGGTGGTTCACCGAGAACACCCAGCGTCCACCCGGCCGCAGCACCCGCGCGACCTCCCGCATCACCCGCGCCGAGTCGGCGACGAAGGGCACCCCGCCGAAGGCCGAGCACACGATGTCGAAACTCGCGTCCGGGAACGGCAGGTTCTCGGCGCCCGCCTGCACCAGCGGCACCCGCCGGCCCGCGGCGTCCATCGCGGCGAGGCCGCGACGCAGCATCCCCTCCGAGACGTCCAGGCCCACCGCGCGGGCACCCAGGCCGTCGAGCCAGCGGGTGCACGGCGCGGACCCGCAGCCGATCTCGAGCACGTCGCGCCCCGCGACCGGGCCCAGCAGCTGCACGTCGGCCTCGTGGAGCCCCTCGGGACACCACACGAACTCGCCCTCGCTCGAGTCCACCCCGAGGAACTCGCCGTGGGTACGGTGGTAGTCGTCGGCGTCGGCGTCCCACCAGGTGCGGTTGGCGCGTTCGCTGGCGAGGGAGCCGAGACGGGTCCGGGCCGGCCGGGTCTCGCCGAGCAGCTCGGCCGCGGTGGCGTGCCGCTCGGTTTCCTCGGCCGGCTCCGCTGGGGTGCCTCCGACCTGCGACGTCGGGGAATCGTCGCCGGGCTGCGACGGTGCGGGGGAGGCGTTTTCGGATCCGGACATATGGTCCAGCCTAGAGGGTCGCGCGAGTGGTCCTGCGTATCGGTTTGCCCAGGTCCCCTCCGACGCGTAGCCTGGTGATCGCGAGTGTCCGCTGTTCGGCTCCCGGGTCGATCCGCTCCACTCGCCGTGACCCGCACATCGCCTCGCGGCAATGGGTGGATCGCGAGCCCGACCGCATTTGACCAACCGACTAACAACCCGTCCGGAGCAACTCAACACATGGCCTCCACCACCGTCACCTCGCCGCAGGTAGCCGTCAACGACATCGGCTCCGCCGAGGATTTCCTCGCCGCCGTCGACGCCACGATCAAGTACTTCAACGATGGCGACATCGTCGAAGGCACCATCGTCAAGGTCGACCGCGACGAGGTGCTGCTCGACATCGGTTACAAGACCGAAGGCGTCATCCCGTCCCGCGAGCTCTCCATCAAGCACGATGTCGACCCCAACGAGGTCGTGTCGGTGGGCGATGAGGTCGAGGCCCTCGTTCTCACCAAGGAGGACAAGGAAGGCCGCCTGATCCTGTCCAAGAAGCGTGCGCAGTACGAGCGCGCCTGGGGCACGATCGAGGAGCTCAAGGAGAAGGACGAGGCTGTCAAGGGCACCGTCATCGAGGTCGTCAAGGGCGGCCTGATCCTCGACATCGGTCTGCGCGGCTTCCTGCCCGCCTCGCTCGTCGAGATGCGTCGCGTCCGCGACCTCCAGCCGTACGTCGGCAAGGAGATCGAGGCCAAGATCATCGAGCTCGACAAGAACCGCAACAATGTGGTCCTGTCGCGCCGCGCATGGCTCGAGCAGACCCAGTCCGAGGTCCGCAGCGAGTTCCTGCACCAGCTCCAGAAGGGTCAGGTCCGCAAGGGCGTCGTGTCCTCCATCGTCAACTTCGGCGCCTTCGTCGATCTCGGCGGTGTCGACGGCCTCGTGCACGTCTCCGAGCTGTCCTGGAAGCACATCGATCACCCGTCCGAGGTCGTCGAGGTGGGCACCGAGGTCACCGTCGAGGTCCTCGACGTCGATCTCGACCGCGAGCGCGTCTCCCTGTCGCTCAAGGCCACCCAGGAAGACCCGTGGCGTCAGTTCGCCCGCACCCACGCGATCGGCCAGATCGTTCCGGGCAAGGTCACCAAGCTCGTTCCGTTCGGCGCCTTCGTCCGCGTCGAGGAGGGCATCGAGGGCCTCGTCCACATCTCCGAGCTGGCCGAGCGCCACGTCGAGGTTCCGGACCAGGTCGTCGCGGTCGGCGACGATGCGATGGTCAAGGTCATCGACATCGACCTCGAGCGTCGTCGCATCTCGCTGTCGCTGAAGCAGGCCAACGAGGACTACACCGCCGAGTTCGATCCGTCGAAGTACGGCATGGCCGACAGCTACGACGAGCAGGGCAACTACATCTTCCCCGAGGGCTTCGATCCCGAGACCAACGAATGGCTCGAGGGCTACGAGAAGCAGCGTGAGGAGTGGGAGTCCCGCTACGCCGAGGCCGAGCGTCGCCACAAGATGCACACCGCTCAGATCGAGAAGATGGCTGCCGACGAGGCCGCCGAGGCTGCGGCCGGCGTGTCCGGTGGCAACTACTCCTCCGAGTCGGGTGCCGAGTCGGCCTCCGAGACCGGTGGATCGCTCGCCAGCGACGCCCAGCTCGCTGCGCTCCGCGAGAAGCTGTCCGGCAACGCCTGACGCACAACGCTTCACCCGGGCGGCCCCGCACCACACGGTGCGGGGCCGCCTTTTCCGGACCTCCCGTACGGAGGCACGGACGAAACGGCGCCGGCCCCTCCCGAACGGGAGAGGGCCGGCGCCGTCGTCGATGTGTGAAGCGGTGCTCAGCCCACCGCGGGGGACGCCCACTGGGCCGTCGGCAGGGCTGCCGTGCGCTTACGGATCGCGGCCTGGCTGTGCCGCGCATTCGTCACGAGCGAGGTGAACCAGTTGCGCCGGTGCTCGGCGAGGGCGGCGGCGACCTCGGGGATGAGGATGCAGTGAACACCGTTCTCCGTGCCGAGGCGGTGCCGACCGACGTAAGAGTGGGAGGATCGCATGGCCTGCCTTCTCGGATGATCCGGACGAGCCGGGGTCGGACGCTTCGCAACGACGATAACGGACTGGAACCCTGCTTCCACGCATATGCCGCAGGTGGGACGGGGTGTGTCCGATTTCCGGACGAGCACGCGACCCGTCCGTGACCACGCCGTGATCGACACGTGGTTCCGCGGGCGGCGGTGTGGAGCCGATGTCGCGCAGACGGTGGGAACTGTCCCTACACTGCAACAATCGTCGGGGTCGGACGGGGCGAGGGAGCTCACCGCATGCAGTACCGAGTGCTGGGACCACTGGCGGTGCTGCGGGATCCGGCCGACGACGAGGGCGCCGGATCTTCCTCGTCCGCGGCGCAGGTGGATCTCGGGCCGCGCAAGCAACGGGCGGTCCTCGCCGTCCTGCTGCTCAACCGCGGCCGCGTGGTCTCCACCGACCGGCTGATCGACGCCCTGTGGCAGGACGACGCGCCCGCCAGTGCGACGGCGAGCCTGCAGGCCTACATCTCCAACCTGCGGCGGGTCCTGCGCGGGGGGAGCAGTGCGGCCTCCCCGATCGTGCGCCAGCCACCCGGCTACGTCCTCGACATCCCCGCCGACAGGGTGGACCTGTCCCGCTTCCTCGACGACGCCGAGACCGCCCGGCGCCACGCCG
Organism: Rhodococcus sp. Z13; assembly: GCF_025837095.1. Taxonomy (NCBI): domain Bacteria; kingdom Bacillati; phylum Actinomycetota; class Actinomycetes; order Mycobacteriales; family Nocardiaceae; genus Rhodococcus; species Rhodococcus sacchari. Next base: position 2,542,429 of record NZ_CP107551.1, on the reverse strand, counting down.
AGGACGGGGCCTGGGAACTCGCCCTGGAGACGGCCGACCGGGCCCTCGGATCGGTGCGCGGACACCTCCTCGACGACCTGCGCGACGAACACTGGGTGGAGGTCGCCGCCGCCTCCTTCGACGAGGTGCGCATCGAATGCCGCGAAACACGGATCACCGCGCTGCTCGCGCTGGGCCGGCTCGCGCCCGCACTCGTCGACGCCACCGAACTGTGCACCGAGTTCCCCTACCGCGACCGCACCTGCTGGCTACGCATGCTCGCCCTGCACCGGGCGGGCCGCTCGTCGGAGGCCCTCGAACAGTTCCGCCTGCACGAGAACCGGCTCGACGCCGATCTGGGACTGCGGCCCGGGACGGAACTCGTCGACCTCCAGGGCTCGATCCTCCGGCACGAACCGGGTCTGGCGGCCTGGCCCCGCACCCGGGGCTGGACGGGAGCGGAGGAGGTCCCCTCACCGTCCAGCCCGGCCGTCGCCGCGGAGGTCCCGGCACCCGGGCGCATGTTCGTCGGCCGCACCGCCGAGACCGGTACCCTCGACCGGATGCTCGACGAGGTGCGGTCCGGCGCCACCCGCTGGGTCGTGCTCACCGGGCCCGCCGGCATCGGCAAGACCCGCCTCGCGGAGGAGTGCGAGGTGCGCACCGCCGCGGTCGGCGGCACCACCGTGTGGGCCCGCTGCCTCGAGGACGACGGCGCACCGGCGTGGTGGCCCGTCCGGCGGGTCCTGCGCGAGCTCGGCGCCGATGCCGACGACACCCTGATCCCACCCACCGGGGTGGAGTCCGACGAAGCCCGGTTCGCCGTCTACGAACGGGTCCTGACCGCTATCGAGACCGCCGCGACCCGCACCCCTGTGCTCACCGTCGTGCTCGACGACATCCAGTGGGTCGACGCGGCCTCCCTGCGCTGCCTGCTCCATCTCGCCGGCGCCCTGCACAAACGCGGCGTCTGGTTCGTGTGCACCCTCCGGGACTCCGAGACCACCCCCGGCGTGCAGAGACTCGTGGACGCGGTCCTGCACGGCGACGGCAACCGGCACCTCGAGGTCCCGGCCCTCGCGGAGACCGAGGTCGCCGCCCTGGCCGGTCACGTGAGCGGTGAACCGCTCGACGCCGGTGAGGCCCGCCTGCTCGCCGAACGGACCGGCGGCAACCCGCTGTTCGTGTCCGAATACGCCCGGCTGCCCCGCGACGAACGCCTCGACGGCGGCATCCCGATGGCCGTCCGCTCCGTCCTCGGCCGGCGGCTCGCCGCGGTGGAACCGGCCGTCCTGCAGGTCCTGCGGGTCGCCGCGATCGTCGGCGACACCATCGAGATGGACATCCTCGCCGCCGCGACCCGCCTCGATCCCGACACCCTCGCCGACTACCTCGACGGCGCCGCCGACGAACGCATCATCGTCGCCGACCCCGGCCTGCGGGGCTACGCCTTCGCCCACGGACTGCTGCGGGAGGAGGTGCTCGCCGCCATCCCCGCCATCCGGCGCCAGCGCATCCACGCGCGGGTCGCGGAGGCACTGGCCGACTCCGCGGACCCCGACCGGGCGAGCCGCCGCGCCCAGCACCTGGTGGCCGCGTCACCCCTCGTCGATCCGCGCGACGTGCTCGACGCGTGCGTCGTCGCGGCGCGGGAGGCCACCGACCGGTGGATCTCCGAGGAGGCGGCCCGCTGGTGGGACGCCGCCGTGCGGGCCTTCGACCTGCTGCCCGCCTCCGACCGGGATCCCGGCACCCGCGACGACCTGCTCGTCGCCCACGTCGAGGAGCTCGTGCGATCCGGGCGGGGACAGACCGTGCTCGACGCCGTGGAGGCCGGTCTCCTCGACGCGGTGCGGGACGGCCGCACCGCGACGGCGGGGCGCCTGGCCGCGACCCTGCTGCGCTCCGCCGGGGCATGGCCGTGGGTGTCCTACGGCAAGGATCCGGGACCCGTCCTCGAACGGCTCGCGGCCCTCGAACCGTTCGTCGCCGACGACCGTGCGGCCCGCGTCCGGGTGCTCGCCGCACTGGCCGCGGGGTACTGCTACCACCCCGACTCGTCGGTGCCCGACGGCCTGAGCCGGACCGCCCTCGAGATCGCACGCGACCTCCACGACCCCGACGTGCTCGCCGACGCCCTGCTGGGTCGGCTCCTCCTCTACTCGGGGGTCGCGACGCACAGTCACGAATCCGTCGCTCTCATCGACGAACTCCTCGCCCTTCCGCACCAGCAGAGCCGCTTCGACGAGGTGCTCGCCCACGCCCTCGGGAGCATGGCCCGGATGAACCTGGCCGACGTCGACGCCGCCACGAACCACGTCCGCCGGGGCATCATCGGCTGCGACCTGCTGCGGCTGCCCGTGATCCGCGTGCAGCTGCGCTGGATGGAGGCGACCCTCGCGGTGTGGCACGGGGACTTCGCCGAGGGTAGGCGCCACTACGAGACCGCCCGGCAGTTCCATCTGCAGACCGAGCTGTACACGGCGGGCAGCGCCGACCTGGCCACCAACACCCTCGAATGGGAGTGCGGCACCCTCGCCGACGCGGATCCCGGCACGGTGGAACCGGATTCGTGGAGCATCGCCATCGCCGGTGCCCGCCGGGACACCGAGACCGTCGCCCGTGACATCGAGCAGTGGGCGGCCAAGGGCGCCCCCTTCACGTGGACGACCCTCGGGCACCGGACCCTCATCGGGCGGGTCGTCGCCGACCTCGGGCTCGTCGAGTACGCCGAGTTGTTCCTCGACCTGCTCGGCCCGTTCACCGACCGCATCGCGACGGTGGGGCAGGTCGGGGTGATCGGCTCGGTGGCGGAGGTCTGTGCGCGGCTGCAGGCGCTGCTCGGCCGCACCGACGACGCCGTGCGGTTGCTCGATCGGGCCGAGGAGCTCGCGACCCGCACCGCGAGCCCACCGACCCTGTTGCGGTGCCGGTTGCTGCGTGCCCAGCTGAGGCCACCGTCCGCGCAGCGCAGCCGCGAGATCGCCGACATCGCCGACGCGGCGACCCGCACGGGGATGCTGGGCCTCGCGGCCTACGCACGGTCGATCCCGGCCTGAACCGACGCGGTCGATCCCGACCTGAACCGACGCGGTCGATCCCGACCTGAACCGACGCGGTCGATCCCGACCTGACCGGTCCTTGGAGGACGCCTGGACGGCGCGCGGATCGCGCCGCAAGAACCCGCCAAGTGCGCCTCGGCACCCTTTCGTCACAGCCGAGAACCTGTGACGAAAGGACAGTGCAGATGACCTCCCGGATGCCCACCCTCGGTACCGACCCCCTCGACACGCTCCGCACGACGATCTCCGGATCCGTCGCCCTCCCCGGCGAACCCGGCTACGACGCCGCCACACCCTGGAACCTCGCCGTCCCGGTCCGGCCCCGGGCGGTGATCGCCGTCGAGTCCGCGTTCGACGTCGTCACCACTGTCCGGTTCGCCGCCGAACACGATTTGAAGGTGGCCGTGCAACGCACCGGGCACGGTGCCGTGCCGCTCGGCGACGACGTCCTGCTCGTGTACACCGCCCGCCTCACCGAATGCACGATCGATCCGGGCACCCGCACCGCGCGGCTCGGCGCCGGGCTGGTGTGGCAGCAGGTCATCGACGCCGCCGCGCCCCACGGCCTGGCCCCGCTCGCCGGATCGTCCCCGAACGTCGGCGTGGCCGGCTTCCTGACCGGCGGGGGCGTCGGGCCCCTGGTGCGCACCTACGGGTTGTCCGCCGACCACGTGCGGGCCTTCGACCTCGTCACCGGCAACGGGGACGTGCTCCGCGTGACCCCCGACCAGCACGCCGAACTGTTCCGGGGACTGCGCGGCGGCAAGGCGACCCTCGGGATCGTCACCGCCGTCGAGATCGACCTGATGCCCCTGCCGAGCTTCTACGGCGGCGCCCTGTACTTCGACGGCGCGGACGCCGCGGCGGTGGCCCACACCTGGCTGGACCTGTGCGCGGACCTGCCCGAGCACACCTCCACCTCGCTGGCCTTCCTCCAGCTCCCGCCGCTGCCGGGAGTGCCCCGACCCCTCGCGGGACGTGCCACCGTCTCCGTCCGGTTCGCGAGCGTCGCGGACGCGGCCGACGCAGAAGCGATCATCGGTGCCCTGCGCGGTGTGGCCACCCCGATCCTCGACGGCATCGGCACACTGCCCTACACGGCGCTCGGGGCCGTGCACGCCGACCCGGTCGACCCGATGCCCTCCCACGAGTACAGCGCACTGACCCGTGACCTGACCCACGAGGCGATCGACGCCCTGCTGGCGGTCGCGGGGCCGGGCTCGCACTCGCCGCAGACGATCGTCGAGCTGCGCTTGCTCGGCGGTGCGCTGGACCGGGAACCGCGGCACCGCAGCGTCTTCTGCCACCGCGACGCCGCCTTCTCCGTGATGGTCATCGGGGTGCTCGCCCCGCCGGTCGCCGACGCCGTCGTCCCGCACACCCACGTCCTCGACCGGGCGCTGGCGCCGTGGACCACGGGGACGGCGATGCCCAACTTCGCGGCCACCGGCGACCCGGCCCGGATCGCCCGCACCTACGACGACGACACCGCGCACTGGCTCGGTGCCCTCGCCGACGAACACGATGCCCACGGGGTGCTGCGCGTCGGGCAGGTCGTGCGTACCTCCCGATGACCGCGCACCGCCCGACACCGGCCCCCACCACCGACCCCTCGACCCGAACAGGGCAGTCAATGCGCATCGTCCGATCGATCACCGGACTCGGCCTCGTGGCGAGCGCCGCACTCGCCCCGACCGGCTGCGGCGACGGCTTCCTCCCGGAGGCCGGCGGCGCGGCCCGACCCCCGCTACGTCCCCGCGGGCTCCGCCCCGCCGGGCTCGCCCGTCGAGAACACCGTGCCGTTCATGGGCATGCACCGGACGAACGCCGCCGACGGCGTGGCCCCCGGCTCCTTCGAGTTCACCGAGGTGCTGCTCCACGGGTCGTGGGACGGCGAGTTCGTCTTCATCGAGCCGATGATGACCCGGGACCGGCTGGCCACCCGGCCGTCCCTGCGGGAGGTCGTCGAGCAGCCGGCCGCCTACCGGCGCACCGGCTACTACCCCACCCTGTACACCGTCGACTTCGACGAGGAGGCGGGGGAGTACGTCATCGCCCTGTCGGGTCCGACGATGCGGGAAGGCTCGTAGCGACCGCGATGATGCCGGGGCGGCGCGGTGATGCGAGACTGTCGGCGTGCTGAGAATGGGGCTGACCGGAGGAATCGGGGCGGGCAAGTCGACCGTCGCCAAGGAACTCGTCGACCTGGGCGCGGTGCTCGTCGACGCCGACGCCATCGCCCGGGAGGTGGTCGCGCCCGGCTCCGACGGACTCGCCGAACTCGTCGACGCCTTCGGGGAGGACATCCTCCAGCCGGACGGCAGTCTCGACCGGCCCGCCCTCGCCGCCAGGGCGTTCGCCAGCGACGAGGCCCGGGCCGTGCTCAACGCCATCACCCACCCGCGGGTCGGCCGGCGCACCGCCGAACTGGTGGCCGCCGCACCCGCCGACGGCATCGTCGTGCAGGACATCCCGTTGCTCGTCGAAGGCGGCATGGCGGCGGGATTCCACCTCGTCGCGGTGGTCCACGCCGACGAGGACCAGCGCCTGCGGCGGCTCGTCGAACAGCGCGGCATGCCGGAGGCCGACGCCCGCGCCCGCATCGCGGCGCAGGCGACCGTGGAACAACGCCGCGAGGTCGCCGACGTCTGGCTCGACAACACCGGTGACCGCGACGCGGTGGTCGAGCAGGTGCGGCGCCTGTGGACCGAACGGCTCGTCCCGTTCGAGCGGAACCTGCGGGAGGGCCGGGTCGTCGACCCGCAGCCCGTGCCGGTCCCCGCACGGGAGGACTGGCACCGCCAGGCGCAGCGGCTCGTCGCCCGGCTCGCGCTCGCGGCCGGGGGAGCGGCGGTGCGGATCGACCACGTCGGCTCCACCGCGGTGCCCGGACTGGATGCGGTCGACGTGCTCGATCTGCAGATCACCGTCGCCGACCTGGACGCGGCGGACGCGCTCGCCCCGGCGCTCGCCGCCGCGGGCTTCCCCCGGATCGAGGACGTGGTGAGCGACGAGCCGAAGCCCTCCTACGGTGCGGGTGGCGAGACCGATCCCGGGGTGTGGGCGATGCGGCTGCACGGCAGCGCCGATCCGGGACGTCCCGCGCGGGTGGCCGTGCGTGTCGACGGCTGGCCCGCCCAGCAGTTCGCGCTGCTGCTGCGCGACTGGCTGACGGCCGACGCCGAGGCGCGGCAGGAGTACGCCGATCTCAAGGCAACCGCCGCGGCAGAGGCGCTCGAGGCCACCGCCGCGGCAGAGGCGCTCGAGGCCACCGCCGCGGCCGAGGCGGCGGCGCAGCATCAGGCCGGTGCCGAGGCGGCCGCGGCCTACGCCGCGCTCAAGGCCCCGTGGTTCGACCGCGCCTATCACCGGGCGTGGGAGTGGGCCGAGAAGACCGGCTGGTCGGCCTGACGTTCCGGTGCGGTGCGCATGCTGCGCACCGCACCGGGGAATGGCACCGCGCCGGGGAATGATCCGGCGGACCCCTCGGTCAGGGTGGTTGATACTTCAACTATTTGGCGGAGGTTCGTCGTGCAGTTCGGCATCTTCACCATCGGCGACATGACCCGCGATCCCACCACGGGCCGGATCCCCACCGAACACGACCGCATCCTCGCGATGACGAAGATCGCGCTGAAGGCCGAGGAGGTGGGCCTCGACGTCTTCGCGTCCGGCGAGCACCACAACCCGCCCTTCGTGCCGTCCTCGCCGACCACGATGCTCGGCTGGATCGCCGCCCGCACCGAGAAGCTGATCCTGTCCACCGCGACCACTCTGATCACCACCAGCGATCCGGTGAAGATCGCCGAGGACTTCGCGATGCTGCAGCATCTCTCGGGTGGTCGTGTCGACCTCATGCTCGGCCGCGGCAACACCGGGCCCGTCCACCCCTGGTTCGGCAAGGACATCCGCCAGGGCATCCCGCTCGCCCTCGAGAACTACCACCTGCTGCGCCGCCTCTGGCGCGAACGCGACCCCGACGGGGAGGGCCGACAATGCCCCCGTCTACGGCCACGGCCCGTCGTTCGAGGAGTTCTCCGCGACCACCCCGCTCACGGTCGGCATCCCCGAGCAGGTGATCGAACGTACCCTCGGGTTCGCCGACTACGCCGGCGACTACCAGCGGCAACTGTTCCTCGTCGACCACGCCGGGCTGCCGCTCGAGATGGTGCTCGACCAGATCGAGATCCTCGGCCGCGAGGTCGTGCCGGTGCTGCGCACCGAATTCGAGCGACGACGCCCCGCGCACGTGCCGTCGGATCCGCCCACGCACGCCGGCCTCGCCGCCCAGGGCGCCGGATCGCCGCACCGGCAGGTCGCTCCGGCGCGCGTGGGGCGGACGGACGCTGACCGCGCACCCGGCGGTGGCCCCGCGGGGTCACCGCCAGGAGACCGGCGCACCCTGCGCGTGCAGCCACGCATCGAGGTCGTAGCCGTGGGCGGCGATCCCGTCGACGGTGCGCAGCGCGGTGTGCACCGCCGCCTCCGCCGCGTCCGCGTCCAGCAGCCCGGCGCCCACCGCCGCGAACAACTCGTCGACGTCCTCGACGAGCGTCTCGCGCCCGGTGCGCACCACCAGGTCGAGGAAATGGTCGCGCGAATGCCACAGCTCGCCCTCGCGCCAGAACCGCCCGACGTCGACGTAGCGGTCCTGGTCGCGTTCGTTGCCCGGTGTGAAGTGGAAGATCGACACCCGCAGGCCCAGCTCCGGCAGCAGCCACGACTCCAGATAGTGGAACTGCGGATGATCCGACGGTCGCGCCATGTACAGGCCCCACGGCTCGACGCGGTAGACGTCCACCGGCCGGACGAAACCCTTCGGGTCGGTATTGGTTCGCGCCGCGACGTCGAACGTCTCGGTCTTCACGTGATGCGGGACGGCAGGCATGCCTGCACGCTAGCGGGCCGGAGCGCGCCGGAGGCGGCGCCCGCGTCCGTGTCGGTGGGAGCGCCTACCCTGGGGTGCATGGCGTTCGCAAGTGAACATCCAGTCGTCGCCCACTCGGAGTTCCGCCCGGTGGGCGATATCGAGCGCACCGAAGGTCGCTTCAAGGTCGTCAGCGAGTACGAGCCGGCCGGCGACCAGCCCGCCGCGATCGACGAGCTCGAACGCCGGCTGAAGGCGGGGGAGAAGGACGTCGTCCTGCTCGGCGCCACCGGCACCGGCAAGTCCGCGACCACCGCCTGGCTCATCGAGCGGATGCAGCGGCCCACCCTGGTGATGGCCCCCAACAAGACCCTCGCTGCCCAGCTCGCCAACGAGCTGCGGGAGATGTTGCCGCACAACGCCGTCGAGTACTTCGTCTCGTACTACGACTACTACCAGCCCGAGGCGTACATCGCGCAGACCGACACCTACATCGAGAAGGACTCGTCGATCAACGACGACGTCGAACGGCTGCGGCACTCGGCCACCTCGTCGCTGCTCTCGCGCCGCGACGTGGTGGTCGTCGCCTCCGTCTCGTGCATCTACGGCCTCGGCACGCCGCAGTCCTATCTCGACCGGTCCATCCAGCTCGAGGTCGGCGTGGAGGTGCCCCGCGACGCGCTGCTGCGTCTGCTCGTCGACGTCCAGTACACCCGCAACGACACGGCGTTCACCCGCGGATCGTTCCGCGTCAAGGGCGACACCGTCGACATCATCCCCGCCTACGAGGAACTCGCCGTGCGCATCGAGTTCTTCGGCGACGAGATCGACGCCCTGTACTACCTGCACCCGCTCACCGGCGACGTCGTCCGCAAGGTCGACTCCCTGCGCATCTTCCCGGCCACCCACTACGTCGCCGGTCCCGAACGCATGGAACGCGCCGTCGCGAGCATCGAGGCCGAACTCGAGGAACGCCTGGCCGACCTGGAGAACCGCGGCAAACTGCTCGAGGCGCAGCGGCTGCGCATGCGCACCCAGTACGACATCGAGATGATCCGGCAGGTCGGCTTCTGTTCCGGCATCGAGAACTACTCCCGCCACATCGACGGACGCCCCGCCGGCTCCGCGCCCGCGACGCTCATCGACTACTTCCCCGAGGACTTCCTCCTCGTCATCGACGAGTCGCACGTCACCGTGCCGCAGATCGGCGCGATGTACGAGGGCGACATGTCGCGCAAGCGCAACCTCGTCGACTTCGGGTTCCGGCTCCCGTCGGCCGTCGACAACCGGCCCCTGACCTGGGAGGAGTTCGTCGCCCGCATCGGGCAGACGGTCTACCTGTCGGCCACCCCCGGCCCCTACGAACTCGGGCGGACCGGAGGCGAGTTCGTCGAGCAGGTCATCCGCCCCACCGGCCTCGTCGACCCGAAGGTCGTCGTCAAGCCCACCAAGGGGCAGATCGACGATCTCGTGCACGAGATCCGCGAACGCGCCGACCGCGACGAACGCGTCCTCGTCACCACCCTCACCAAGAAGATGGCCGAGGACCTCACCGACTACCTGCTCGAACTCGGCATCCGGGTGCGCTACCTGCACTCCGACATCGACACCCTGCGCCGCGTCGAACTGCTGCGGCAGCTGCGCCTCGGCGAGTACGACGTGCTCATCGGCATCAACCTGCTCCGCGAGGGCCTCGACCTGCCCGAGGTGTCGCTCGTGGCGATCCTCGACGCCGACAAGGAAGGTTTCCTGCGCTCGACCACCTCGCTGATCCAGACGATCGGCCGCGCGGCCCGCAACGTCTCCGGCGAGGTGCACATGTACGCCGACAAGATCACCGACTCGATGGCGCGGGCCATCGAGGAGACCGAGCGGCGCCGCGAGAAGCAGATCGCCTACAACACCGAGCACGGCATCGACCCGCAGCCGCTGCGCAAGAAGATCGCCGACATCCTCGACCAGGTCTACCAGGAGGCCGAGGACACCGAGACCGTCGAGGTCGGCGGCTCCGGGCGCAACGCCTCGCGCGGGCGCCGCGCCCAGGGCGAATCCGGACGTGCGGTCAGCTCCGGCGTCGTCGAGGGCCGCGACACCTCCACCATGCCGCGCGCCGAACTCGCCGATCTGGTGCAGCAGCTCACCGACCAGATGATGCAGGCCGCCCGCGACCTGCAGTTCGAGCTCGCCGCCCGCCTGCGCGACGAGATCTCCGACCTGAAGAAGGAACTGCGCGGCATGGACGCCGCCGGCCTGAAGTAGCCGCTCGCCCCGGGCGGCGCCGCAGACTCGGGCGAGGGAAGTCGGTAGGGTCCCCTCCCATGGAGCCCTCATCGGCCGGGCGTGCCGCCCGCGCACTCGAACTGCTGCACTCGGTGGCCTACTTCGCACCCGAGATCCCCCGGGAACTCGCGGCGATCGGCGTGGACGGCCCGGCCGCCCAGTACTTCGGGGCGCGCTCGGCGCCGCTCGGTCCTGTCGGCCCCGGCGTCGTCACCGCGACCTTCTACAACTTCGCGCCGCGGCTGATCGCCTCCGCGGTCCCGGTCGTCTGGGAGCAGGCCGGCCCGGCGGAGATCACCGCGGCCCGGCTGCGCGGCATCGACGCCGTCTATCGGCGCGTGCTCGGCCCGGAGGTCGTCGACTCCGCCGAGATGGGCGAGGCCGCGGATCTCGCCGCCACCTCCGCCCGCGCGATCCCCGGACCGGAGGGGCGGCCCCTCTACGCCGCCTACGCCGACCTGCCCTGGCCGGAGGAGGCCCACCTGCGGCTGTGGCACGCCCTGACCCTGCTGCGCGAGTACCGCGGCGACGGGCACATCGCCGCCCTGCAGACCGCCGGGCTCTCCGGCCTCGACGCCCTGATCACCCACACCGCCACCGGCATCGGCTTCGCCGCCGAACCGGCGCGGAAGCTGCGCGGCTGGTCGCGGGACGACTGGGCGGCGGCCGAGCAGGGCCTGCGCGAACGCGGCCTGCTGAACAAGCGGGGCGAGCTCACCGGCGAAGGATTCGAGGTCCGCGAACTCGTCGAGGATCTCACCGACGACCTGGCCGCCGCGCCGTGGCGGGCGCTCGGCGACAATGGGGTGGAACGGCTGCTCGACCTGGCGGTTCCGTGGCGGGACGCCGTCGTCGATGCCGGGGTGTTCCCCGCCGGGCTCTTCGGCTCGCGTTACGGTGACGCACGGTAACAAACAACCGGTTTGTGGGATGAGACCCAAACGTCCCACGTGGGCCGGTCCTGCCGCTACTGTCTACGCCAGTGCAGGGCGGGGGAGGGTACAGGTCCTCCGTCGCAGCCTCGACGGCACGCGCCGCCGATGGACCACACACACGATGGAGGATGAATGAGCGCCTACCGGACCATAGTCGTCGGAACCGACGGTTCCGAATCGTCGTATCGGGCCGTGGAGAAGGCTGCTGCTCTCGCCGGTGACGCCGGCGCCGAACTGGTGATCGCGTGCGCCTACTATCCCGCCGATCCCAAGGAGACCGCGCAGGCCGCAGACGTGCTGCGGGACGAGGCGTACCAGGTCACCGGTTCCGCCCCCACCTACGAGATCCTGCGCACCGCGCGGGAGAAGGCTCTCGTCGCCGGTGCCAAGAAGATCTCCGAACGACCCATCGTCGGTGCCCCCGTCGAGTCGCTGCTCACCCTCGTCGAGGAGGTCGGCGCCGACCTGCTCGTCACCGGCAACCGGGGCCTGAACACCCTCACCGGCCGCCTGCTCGGCTCCGTGCCCTCGGATGTCGCCCGCAAGGCCACCTGCGACGTGCTGGTCGTGCACACCGTGCGCTGACCGTCCACCGACGGACCCACGGCCGCCGCACCGCACCCCGCGATGCGGCGGCCGTCGTCGTTCCCGCGGTGCCCGGCTAGCAGTGCGTCGCCGAGGGCAGGCCCGACAGCACCTCCGGTAGCGGCGCCGAGTGCACCACACCGAGACGCTGCGTCGCGCGGGTCAACGCCACGTACAGGTCGTTCATGCCGCGGGACGAATCGGCGAGGATCTCCGCCGGTTCGACGAGCAGCACCGCGTCGAACTCCAGGCCCTTGACGTCCTTGACGGTCGCCACCGTCACCGACGGCGACGCCAGATGCTCCCACTCGGCCACCAGCCGCGCCGGCGCGAGCACCGCCGTCGTGCCCGGCCCGTCCTCGTCCTCGAGCGCGGTCCGCACCGCCTCGAGCACCGCGTCCTCGTCCACCTGCCGCGCCCACGGCTCGAAACCCGACTCGCGCACCGACTGCGGCGGCACCTGCTCGGGATCGATCTCCGCCAGCACCGCGTGCGCGATCCGCATGATCTCCGCGGGGGTGCGGTAGTTCACCGTCAACTCGGTGCGCCGCCACCGGTTCGCGACGTACGGCTCGAGGATCTCCTGCCACGACTCGGTGCCCGCCGGATCCCCGGTCTGCGCGGTGTCGCCCACCAGGGTCATCCACCGGTTCGGGATGCGCCGCATGATCGTCCTCCAGGCCATCGCCGACAGCTCCTGCGCCTCGTCGACGATCACGTGACCGTAGGTCCAGGTGCGGTCCCCGGCGGCACGCTCGGCGGTGGTCTCGTGCCGGCGGTGGTTCTGCCGCTCGGCCAGCTGCGTCGCGTCGATCAGGTCGTACGCCATGAGCAGTTCCGGATCGAGATCGTCCTCGAGATCCTGCGGCGCCGAGCCGGTGAGGATGTCGAGCGCCCCCTGCGCGTCGGCGATCTGCTTGCGCCACCGCCGCTTCGCGCGTTCCCGCTCCGCCGCGTCGTCGACACCGAGCAGCTCGGCCAGCTCGTCGAGCAGGGGAGCGTCCGCCGCACTGAACTGCCCGTACGCGTCGGGCCGGTACAGCGCCGCGACCTCCTCCGCCGACAGTCCCGCCGACGCGAGCCGCTCCTCGGAGGCGAGCAGATCCGACAGCACCTGCTGCGGGGTCAGCTCCGGCCACAGCGAGTCGATCGCCGCGACGATACCCGGATCCGCGCGCATCTCCGAGCGGATGTCGTGGAGGTCGTCGCGGCTCAGCAGGTTCGCGCCACCGAGCGGATTCGACCCGATGATCTCCGCCAGCTGATCGGCGAGCGCCTCGATCACGCCGCTGACGAAGATCGGCCGCGCCAGATTGTGCGGCCGGCGCGACGACCGTGCCCGCCCCCGCGCCTTCGTCGCGATCTTGCGGTCCAGGCTCAGCGCGTAGGTGTCGAAGCTCAACCGGATCGGGGTGCGCGGCACCTCCTGCCGGTCGCGCACCGCCTTCGTCAGTACCTTCACCATGTCGAGCGAACCCTTGATCTCCCCGGCCTCCGGAGAGTCCTCGACGGTGGGGGATACCCCCGGATACAGCTCGCCGACGGTGGACAGCAGCACACCGGTCTCACCGAGCGAGGGCAGCACCTGCCCGATGTAGTCGAGGAACCGTGAGTTCGGGCCGACGATGAGCACACCGCTCTTCGCGAGCTGCTTGCGGTAGGTGTAGAGCAGGTAGGCGGCGCGGTGCAGCGCCACCGCCGTCTTGCCCGTCCCCGGACCGCCCTGCACCACCAGCACGCTGCGGTGCTCAGACCGGATCACCGCGTCCTGCTCGGCCTGGATGGTCGCCACGATGTCGTGCATCTGTCCCGTGCGCGCGGCGTTGAGCGCGGCCAGCAACGCCGACTCCCCGGCCACCCCGCCCGCCGAGGGGGTGTCGCCGTGCTCGAGCGCCGCGTCGAGATCGAGGTACTCGTCGTGCAGCGCCGTCACCGTCCGGCCGCGGCTGCGGATGTGCCTGCGCCGCACCACCCCGTCCGGGGCTGCGGGGGTCGCGAGATAGAAGGGCCGGGCCTGCGGGGCGCGCCAGTCCAGCAGCAACGACTCGTAGTCGTTCTTCTCGTCGAGGATTCCGAGCCGGCCGATGTAGCGGACGTCCTCACCGTCGGCGTGCTTGCCGTCCTCACCGCCCTGTACGTCGATGCGCCCGAAGCACAGGCCGTGCTCGGCGGCGTCGTACTTGGCGATGTCCTCGGTGTACATGTGGGTGTACGACTCGCGTTCGCTGCGGGCCTGCGGCGTCCCTCCGGTCTCGCGCAGCACGCGGGACAGCCGGGTCTTCGCGTACTCGCGCAGACCGTCGAGGTGCGTGTAGAGCATCGACACGTAGGCCTGTTCCTGGTCGAGCTCCGGATGGGACGCGCCATCGAGCGGCACATGAACTCCTCGGGTAGGGCTGAACGAGATCGGGGTCGTGACGCACGAGCGGTGCGTCCGAGAAAGTGCCCGAGAAGTCTAGTCGCCCCGGCCGGGTGCGCGCAGAAGGGCTGGTCGGAACCATCGCAGCGACCCATCCGCTACGACGATGGCTGTTCGCAACAGGTAAATTCCTGTAGCGAACAGCCATCCTTGTAGCGAACGAGCCCGGCGGCTACTTCTTCTTCTCCAGCTTCGCCAGCTTGGCGGCGAGCTTCTTCTCCGCCTTCTCGGCCTGCTTGCGGGCCTCCTCGGCGCGGGCCCGGGCCTTCTCCGCCGCGGCGAGCGCCTTCGCGTTCAGGAGCGCGGACCGCTCCTCGGCCAGCTTCGCCCACTCCTCGCTGCGGTCGAGGGTGGTGTCCCACAGCTTCGCGCCGCGCTCGCGGGCCACCTCGGCGAGTTCGGGGGTGCGTTCGCGGGCGAGACCGAGCAGCTCGGTGCCGCGGCCGCGGGCCTCGTCGGCGAGCTCCGGCGCGCGATCACGGGCCAGCTCGAGGATCTCCGAGCCGCGTTCCCGCGCCCGCTCGGCGAGGACCGGCGCGCGATCCCGCGCGACCTCCAGCAGACCGCTGCCACGCTCGCGGGCCACCTCGGCCAGCTCGGGTCCGCGTTCCTTCGCCACATCGAGCAGATGCCCGCCCTGCTCACCGGCTTCGTCGGCGAGGACCTTCACCCGCTCGGCGACGGTGTGCAGACCCTCCGTCAGGGCCTCACTCCGATGGTCCGGCGACGAGCCCGGCAGCACCGCGGCGACCGACTGCTGCGCGCGGCGCGCGGCGCGGCGGCCACGCCAGCCCAGCGACGGTTTGCCCTCGGTGTCCACCGAGGCGATGAGCAGACCACCGAGGAGGCTGACGTTCTTGATGAACTGGGTGCGTTGCTGCGCGCGGGTGGCCGGGTCGTCGGCGTTCCAGAAGTCGTGGCCGGCGAGGGTGGTCGGCACGAGGGTGCCGGCCAGGGCCAGCGCGGAGAGCCGCGGGGCCTTGCCGAGGGCGAGCAGCGCGCCGGCGCCGATCTGCACCGCGGCGTTGATCTGCACGAGCGTCTCGGGGCTGCTGGGCAGCCGGTCGGTGACCGAGGCGGGCAGGGCGCTCAACGCCTGATCGAGGCCGGGCTGCGCGGCACCCGCCTTCGGCTCGGGTTTGCGCAGGGCGTCGACGCCCCCGGCGATGAATATGGACGCGAGCATGGGCCGCGCGATTCTCCGAACGAGCATGTGCTTCCTCCCGTGGTCGGCTTCCGTTTTCCGAACCCTGACACAGGTACCCCCGGCGATACCGGAATATGCGCCGATCCGGAAGGATTACGGACCGCACGGAATACGAGGATTTCCGAAACCCCTCTTGCTCGGGTGCCCACAACACCCCCACCCGGAGACTCAGGGCTCGTCGGGAACCGAAAGGCTCAGCTCGGCCACGATTTCGAAGAGGCTGCCGGCGTGTGTGGTGCGCTCGATCACCAGGTCGGCGGCGCGCCCCAGGATCCGGAGGGTCGCGATCTGATTGCCGAAGGTGGGACCGGCGACCCGGCGCCACGACACGGAAACCGGTGGAACCGCCGTCACCACACCGAGGACGGCGCGCGCCCATCGCTCCGCCGTCCGGCTCCACGCGACCCGGAACGCCACCCGGATCGCCGCAGGAACACGATTGTGCAGGGGCGAACAGGTCAGCTGGTAGACCGCGGCCCGCACAGGTGCGTCGAACCGGGCCCGCGCCACATATGCGTGGTGGACGTCCCCCGACAGGACACACACCGTCGCGGGGGCGCGACCGGACGGGCCGGTACGGCCACCACGACCCACCTCGGCCAGCAACCGCGTGAACCGCTCGAAGGAGACCCCGAAGGCCGACCAGTGCTCGAGATCAGCTGCGCGCCGGAGCTTCTCGGACCACAGTGCCCACCGCCGCCCGCGGGCACCGGAAGTGAGCTTCTCGTCCCAGACTTCGATGTCGTGCATCGCCCGGGGAAGCAACCAGGGCAGTGACGTCCCGATCAGCAAATGGTCGTAGTCGCCGACGGTCTGCTCCTCGATCCAGTCGAACTCGGGATCGGTCACCATCTCCCGCCGGTCGGATGTGAGCAGACGCCCGCACCGCGAATCGATCACCAGCATTCGCGCCGGCCCGAAGTCCCGTCGATAGGACCATCGTGCGCCCGGGGCGCCGTCCGCCTCCTCGTCCGCGCCCGAGGCGAAGGCGCGGAGGATCGGCTCGGCGTCACCGGTGCTGTTCCGCACCTGCTGGTAGAGCCGGTCGCCGGCGAGGTCGCCCGGAGAGAGGTTCCCGAGATGCTGATAGATCCAGTACGACATAAGAGCGCCCACGATGCGTTCCTCCCACCACGGGGAGGCCTCCATCTCGGCCCGCCACGAATACGAGGTGTTCCAGTCGTCGTGCACGTCGTGGTCGTCGAAGATCATCGACGTCGGCACGTTCGACAGCAGCCACCGCACGGTGCGTTCCGACCACGACCGGGCGTAGAGCCAGGTGTACTCCTCGAAGTTTCGGACCTGCGCACCCGGAGGCTCCGACAGATCGTGCCGTTCGCCGACCCGCCGCTTCATCTCCGGGGAGAGCTCGTCGGCGTACACCTGGTCACCGAGCAGCAAAAGGGCGTCCGGCCAGTCGCCGGGAGGTCGGGAACGCATACGCCGGCCGTAGGCGAGGAGAGCATCGGTTCCGAAGATCTCCGTGGGTTCCTCGTCGTCCGAGGTCGACGCCACCCGGCACGATCCGAACGCCAGGACGAACTCGGACGTGCCGGTCGCGCGGGTCCGGATCAGCGGCGGATCCTCCCCGGCCGCCGGCCAGGCGACCTCCCCGTCCAGAACGACGCGATAGGGCGAGATCGTGCCGGGTTCCAGATCCTCGACGGGAACGACGGCGTAGTGATGCCCGGCGACCGTCCACGTCCGTTCCGCACGGTCGAGCACCCGCACGGTGCACGGCTCGGACGTCTCGACCCAGATCGTGGCGTCCGTGGTACCCACGTGCCTGAGCAGGGGACCGAGCACGAGTTGCACCACGACGTCACGGATTCCGTGCTCGGCGCAGCCACGATGTCATACGCTCCGACGGTACTCGCCCACGCGCTCGCCAGGACGGTTCCGCAGAACTTCCTCGTCGGTTCGCAGGACCCGGAGCGGCGCTCGGGAGGACCCTGGGAGACGGGGAATTCTCGACCGGCCGTGTGCCTGGGGTGCAGCCGGAATCTGCGACCGGAACGGAGCCGATCATGAGCGAGAGCCACCACCGCGCCGAATGGGCCGACCTCGACGAGGAGACCAGGCAGCGGGCGCGGGAGAAGGCCGAGGAGATGGACCGGATGTACGAACCCGGCGCGCGGGAGACCACAACCGTGCCGGGGACGAACGGGATGGTCTCCGGGACGGCGTTCGCGGACTCGGGCGAGGAGCGGACGAGGGACGAGCGGGCGTCCACGGACGAACAGGCGGAGCCGAGCACGGACGATGCCGATCAGTGAGATGTCCCCGATCGAATCGACAGGGTCCGGGTTCGGCGGAGCGTGCTCGGCACTCACCCGTTGCCGGACGGATCGCGCCCGTTGCCGGGTCCCAGATCACGGTCGATCAGGTTCAGGATCTCCTCGCCGGTCGCCGCGCGAATCCGATCGACCGCCTCGGCACCGGCCTTGCCGTCGGCCCGGATCTCGGCCAGTAGGTGTTCCAGCCGCTCCGCGATCGCGGACCGCGCCTGCCTGTCCTCCCCGACCTCGGCGAGGTCCAGCCGGAGCCGGTCGATGTCGGCACAGACGACCGACATCGGATCCGGAACCAGTTCCGCGCGCAGGAACTCGGCGACCGCCCGCGGATTCGGGTGATCGAACACCAGCGTCGGCGGCAACCGCAGCCCGGTGGCGGCCCCGAGCTGATTGCGCAGTGTCACCGCGGCCAGCGAGTCGAACCCGAGTTCCTTGAACGCCTGCTCCGGGTCGACCGCGTCCGGGTTGTCGTAGCCGAGGACCGTGGCTGCCGCGCCCCGGACCAGCTCGAGCATCAGATGCCGCTGCGCGGGCACCGACCGCTCGGCAAGACGCTGCGCCCACTCCGACGACCCGGCACCGGTGGATCCGGTCGCCGCGGGGCCCGCGGCCCGCGGACGGGATTCCCGGATCAGGCCGCGCAGCGGCGCCGGCACGAAGGGTGCGGCTGCGCCGGCGTGGTCGAACCGGGCGGCCACCACGGTGGGCACCCCGGCCGCCACCGCGCGGTCGAAGAGGACCAGGCCGTCGTCCGCGGTCAGCGGCACCATGCCGCTACGGCGGGACCGGACAAGATCGATCGTGCCGAGTTCGCCGGTCATCGCGCTCGGCGACGCCCACATGCCCCACGCGATCGAGAGCGCGGGCAGACCGAGGGCACGACGGTGCCGGGCGAGCGCATCGAGGAACATGTTCGCCGCGGCATAGTTCGCCTGCCCGGGCGACCCGAGAATGCCGGCGAGGGACGAGAACACGACGAACGCCCGCAGGTCGGAGGTCGCGGTCAGCCGGTGCAGATGCCAGGCCGCGTCGACCTTCGGCCGCAGTACCGCGTCGAGGCGTCCGGGGGTGAGCGAGGTCAGGGTGGCGTCGTCGATCACGCCGGCCGCGTGGACGACGGCCGTCAGCGGATGCGCCGGCGGTATCCCGTTCAGTACCTCGGCGAGCGCGATCTCGTCGGTCGTGTCGCAGGCCACCGCCCGCACCTCGGCCCCCAGATCGTCCAGTTCGCGCAGCAACCGGTCGCATCTCTCGGCGGCCGGTCCGCGGCGGCTCGTCAACAGCAGGTGCCGTGCCCCGTGGGCGGTCACCAGGTGCCGCGCGAGCAGCGCCCCCAGCGTGCCGGTACCGCCGGTGATCAGGACGGTGCCGTCGGGATCGAAGGGTGAACCGGACTCGTCGACGACCCGCAGCGGCCGCACCCGCGGCGCGAGCACGGTGCCGTTGCGGACCGCCGACTGCGGTTCCCCGCTTGCCAGCGCGACCGCGATCGCGGTTTCGGGGTCCGCCGCGTCGTCGAGGTCGACCAGCACGAATCGGCCCGGATTCTCGCTCTGCGCGGAGCCCACGAGCCCCCACACCGCCGCGGCCGCCGGATCGATGTCCGTCGCGCCGTCCGGCTCGGTGCCGGTGACCGTCGCGTGGCGGGTCACGAGCACGAGCGTTCCGTCCGCGTCCTCGTCGTCGAGCCACTCCTGCAACACGCGCAGCACCCGGGTGCACAGCTCATGGGTGGCGTCGGGCCCGGGCCCACCGGCCGGACGGCACTCGACGAGCACCGTCCGCGTCCGCTCGTCCGCCGCGGAGGTCTCGACCGGCACCCAGGACAGCCGATGCAGTCGCCGCGCCGCCGCGTGTGCTGCCCCCGGCCTGCCGGCCGGTGTCCCGACCTGCAGTGCGTCGACGGTCAGGACCGGCGCACCGGCGGTATCGACGGCGAGTACGCGATACCGGCCGTTCCCGAAGGCGTCGACGCTCACCGACAATGCCTCCGCGCCGACGCTGTGCAATCGGATCCCCGACCAGACCAGCGGCGTGTCGCCCTCGCCGAGCAGCGGTGCGAGCGCCGCCTGCAGGAGCTCCGGATGGATGCCGAAACCGTCCGTGTCGGTGCCGTCGTCGAGGTGCACCTCGGTGTCGGTGTCGAGCTGCACCTCGGTGTCGGCGTCGACCGCGACGCGAGGTGCCCCACCGGGTGCGGCGACATCGTCGATCGTCGCCGAGGCGTTCCGCATCCAGGTGTCCGCACCCTCGGTCTCGTTCGGGGTGGACGAGATCGTGACCGTGCGACTGCCGTCACTGGCGGGCGCCGACACGTGCACACGGATCGACGCCTGCCCCGACGGCGCGAGCAGGAGCGGACGGTGCACGGTGAGTTCGGCGACGTGGCCGAGACCGACATGGTGCGCCGCGTGCAGGACGAGATCGACCAGCACCGTCGGCAGCACCGTCTTCTCCTCATCGGACGACGGCTCGGCATCGTCGTCCGACGGTGACGGCACGAGCCACGAATCCCGGTGCAGCGACAGCTGTCCGGTGAACATCACCGCGTCGTCCTCGAGCGGCACCACGGCACCGAGCAGGGGATGACCGGCTGCGCTCAGCCCCAGTTCCACCGGATCGCCGCTCGCGCGCGTCGGTGCGGTCGGCCAGAAGGACCGCCGCTGGAACGCATAGGTGGGCAGCTCCACCCGGCGGCGGCCGGGCAGCATCCGATCCCAGTCGATCGTGACGCCGTGCACGAACGCCGCGGCCACTGCCTCGACGACCTCGTGTGCCTCGTCGCCGCGACCGGGCAACGTGGCGATCGCGGTCGGTACGAGCTCGGAGGCGAGCGACGTCAGGGTCGCACCGGGACCGACCTCGACCACGCGGGTGACGCCGAGGCCGTCGAGTGTGCGCACCCCGTCGTGGAAACGCACGGTGTGCCGCAGGTGCCGGGCCCAATAGTCCGGGGACGCGAGTTCCTCGGCCGTCGCGACGCGTCCGGTGACGTCGGAGATCACCGGGATCTCCGGTGGCTGCGGCCTCAGCCGCGCCACCACGGCGGTGAACCGATCGAGGACGGGTTCCATCAAGGCCGAATGGAAGGCTCGGCCCACCCTCAGGGTCGTGGTCTGCAGCCCGGCGGCGGACAGCTCGGCGGCGACGGTGCGGATGTCGCGTTCGGCGCCCGACAGCACGACCGCGTCGGGGCCGTTGACGGCGGCGAGGTCGACACGGCCGTCGATCCGCGACAGGATGTCCTGCTCACCGGCCCGCACGGCGAGCATCAGGCCCGGTTCGGTCGACTGCATCAACCGGCCGCGAGCACCCACGAGGGCGGCGGCATCGGGCAGGTCGAACACCCCCGCGACGTGGGCGGCGGCGATCTCGCCGATCGAATGGCCGATCAGACAATCGGGGCCGAGGCCCCACTCCCGCAGCAACCGGTACAGCGCGACCTCGACGGCGAACAGCGCCGGCTGGGTGTACTCGGTGCGGTCGAGCGCACCGCCGGTGTCGTCCCAGAGCACCTGCCGCACCGGGATTTCGACGTGCTCGTCGAGCGCGGCGCACACCTCGTCCAGGGCGCGGGCGAACACCGGGTAGGTCTCGTACAGGCCGCGCCCCATCCCGATGCGCTGCGCACCTTGACCGGTGAACATGAACGCCGTCCGGCCCCGGGTGCTCGTTCCGGTCACGACGGTGCCGCCGGACCGCCCGGCCGCGAGGCGGGTCAGGCCGTCGAGCAGCTCGGCCGGTGTCGTGCCGACCACCGCGGCGCGGTGGGCGAAACCGGACCGGGTGGTGGCCAGCGAGTACGCGAGGTCGGCCGGATCCGGGAGATCCGCGCTCCCACAGAATTCCGCCAGCCGAGCCGCCTGCGCGCGCAGCGCCTGCTCGGTCCTTCCCGAGAGCACCCAGGCCAGTGGGACCGCCGGCGGCGGCGTCACCTCCGGCGGCGTGGGTGTGGGCGGCTGCTCGAGGATCACGTGCGCGTTCGTGCCGCTGATCCCGAACGACGACACCCCGGCGCGCCGGGGCCGTCCGGTGTCCGGCCACGGCACCGGTTCGGCGAGCAGCGCAACCTCTCCCGCGGTCCAGTCGACGTGCCGGGTCGGTGTGTCGCCGTGCAGGCTCGGCGGCAGCACCCCGTGCCGCATCGCCATCACCATCTTGATCATGCCGGCCACCCCGGCCGCTGCCTGCGCATGGCCGATGTTCGACTTGATCGATCCGAGCCACAGCGGCCGCCCGTCCCGCTGCTGCCCGTAGGTGGCCAGCAGCGCCTGCGCCTCGATCGGATCCCCGAGTCGCGTGCCGGTGCCGTGCGCCTCCACGGCGTCGATGTCCGCGGGACCGAGTCCGGCGGACGCCAGCGCCTGCCGGATCACGCGTTCCTGGGACGGCCCGTTCGGGGCGGTCAGGCCGTTGGAGGCCCCGTCCTGGTTGACCGCCGAGCCGCGGACGAGCGCGAGCACCCGGTGGCCGTGGCGTTCGGCGTCGCTGAGCCGTTCGAGCACCACCATTCCCGCGCCCTCGCCGAGCCCGGTGCCGTCCGCCCGGTCCGAGAACGGCTTGCAGCGGCCGTCCGGCGCGAGCCCGCGCTGCCGGCTGAACTCGACCAGCACACCCGGAGTGGCCATCACCGTCGCGCCCCCGGCCAGCGCCAGCGCACACTCCCCGTCCCGCAGCGCGCGGGCCGCGAGGTGCACGGCCACCAGCGACGACGAGCAGGCCGTGTCGACGGTGACCGCCGGACCGGTGAACCCGAACGCGTAGGCGATCCGGCCGGAGGCCACGCTGTTGCTGGTCCCGGTCATCAGGTAACCCTCGGCGTCGACGTCGCGCCGGGTCATCAGGTGGAAGCCGTAGTCGCCACCCATCAGTCCGATGTAGACACCGGTATCGGACAGGCCGGGGGCGTCCGGCCGGATCCCCGCGTGTTCCAGCGCCTCCCAGGCACTTTCGAGGAGCAATCGATGCTGCGGATCCATCGCGATCGCCTCGCGCGGGCTGATCCCGAAGAACGCGGCGTCGAATTCGTCTGCGTCGTAGAGGAATCCACCCTCCCTCATGTACGTGGTGCCGGTCCGTTCCGGATCGGGGTCGTACACCTCGTCGAGATTCCAGCCCCGGTTGAGGGGGTACTCGCCGACGGCGCACCGGCCGTCGCGCACGAGTCGCCACAGATCGTCGGGGGAGTGCACCTCACCCGGATACCGGCAGGCCATCCCGACGATGGCGATCGGGTCGTCGTCCCGGCGGGTGCGGACGGGGGCGGTCGCCGGTTGCGGAGCGGTCTCGCTGCCGAGCAGGCGGTCGAGCAGCTCCCGCGCGAGTGCGTCCGCGGTGGGATGGTCGAACACCACCGTCGCGGCCAGCTTGACGCCGGTCGCAGTGGCCAGCTGATTGCGCAATTCCACCGCGGTGAGCGAGTCGAAGCCGAGCTGCTTGAACGCCCGCCCCGGGTCGATCGCTTCGCTGTCGTCGTAGCCGAGGGCCGCGGCCACGTGGGTGGTGACGATGTCCAGCACCCGGCCGTACCGGTCGCCGGGGTCCGACGCGCGCAGCTCGTCGGCGAGTCCGGTCGACGATGCGGTGGCCGCGACCCGGCGGCGCCGGCTCCCGAGGACCCGGCGCAGGATCGGCGGCAGCGTGGCCCCCTCGGTGTGCGCGGCGCACCTCGAGAGCCGCAGCGGCACGAGCAGGGGACGGTTCGCGGCGAGTGCGGCATCGAACAGGGTCAGCCCCGAGTCCACGTCGATGGTGTCGATGCCGTTGCGCTGCAACCGGTCCAGGTCGCCGGCATCGAGATGGGACGTCATGCCGCTCGGGCGATCCCACAACCCCCAGGCCAGGGAGATCGCCGGGAGCCCGCGGGCGCGGCGGTGCTGGGCGAGGGCGTCGAGGAAGACGTTGGCCGCCGCATAGTTCGACTGTCCGGCGCCGCCGAGGACCCCGGCGGCGGAGGAGAACAGCACGAACGCGGTCAGGTCCCGTTCGCGGGTGAGCTCGTGCAGGTGCCAGGCGCCGTCGAGCTTGGGCCGCAGCACCGCGTGCAACTGCTCCGCGCTCAATGTGGCGGCGGTGGCATCGTCGAGCACCCCGGCGGCGTGGATCACGCCGGTGAGGCCGGGAATGCCGTCGAGCAGCGCGGCCACCGCCGCGCGGTCGGCCACGTCGCACGCGGCGATCTCGACGTCGGTTCCGGTGGCGGCGAACTCGGCGCGCAGCGCGGCCGCGCTCTCGGCGTCGAGTCCGTGCCGACCGGTGAGCACGAGCCTGCGCACCCCGTACCGGCCGGCGAGGTGGCGGGCGATCAGCCGGCCGATGGTCCCGGTGCCCCCGCTGATCAGAACCGTGCTGTCCGGGCCGAAGGGCGGCGCACCGGTGTCGGGCGTCGCCGCGGCGGGTGCCACCGCGGCGAGCATCGGTGTCAGCAGCGCCCCGTCCCGGACCGCCAGCTGGGATTCGTTGCAGGACAGAGCTGCCGACAGCAACGCCGGATCGGGGAGTTCGCCGGACGGTCCGTCCAGGTCCACCAGGGTGATGCGATCGGGATGCTCGTTCTGCACGGCACCGAGCAGGCCCCGGACGGGTGCGGCGGCGACATCGTCGACCGGCGGTTCGTCGTCCCGGACCACCACCGCGTGCCTCGTCGTGACCAGCAGGTGGGTGTCGGCCAGGCGTTCGTCCCGGAGCCAGGACTGCACCGCGTGCAGCGTCGCCTCGGCTGCGGCGTGCGCGCGGGCCGGTGTATCGGGTTCGATGCCCGGTGTGGCGGGCAGCCACAGAACACGACCGGCGGGATCGTCCCCGGCGAGCGCCTCCGGCAGCGGCAGCAGGTCCACCGGCATCGGGTCCGCCGGCGGCGCGACCGGCACCCACTCGACGCGGTAGAGGCCGGCGCCGGCCCCCGGGACCGGAACACCCGTCTCCCCGAGAGGCCGCAGCGTCAGCGAGTCCGCGGTCACCACCGGCCGGCCGGCCGCGTCGTAGGCCGACACCCGATAGCGCTCCGGTCCGGTCCCGGCGACGTGCACCCGCAGCGCGGAGGCGCCCACGGCATGCACCTGCACGTCCCGCCACGCGAACGGCATCCGCACACCGGTCTCGGTGGCTCCGAGCGCGATCAGGTGCAGAGCGGCATCGAGCACCGCCGGATGGATCCCGTACCCCGCGACCACCGCGGCCGGATCCTCACCGCCCAGGCGCACCTCACCGAATATGTCGTCGCCGCGGCGCCACGCCGCCCGCAGACCCCGGAAGACCGGACCGTACCCGTAGCCGGCCTCGTCGAGCAGGTCGTAGAGACCGCGGACGTCGACCGGTGCGGCACCGGTGGGTGGCCACTGCGGTTCCGGGAAATCGGCGCCGCCCAGGACCGCGGTCGTGAGCGTGCCGGTGGCGTGCCGGGTCCACGACGTGTCCGGCGGGGAGTCCGCAGGCCGCGAGTGCACCGACACCGCGTATCGGCCGGTCCCGGCGTCGGCGAGCACACTCACCTGCACCGCGACCTCACCGTCGGCGGGGATCACCAGCGGCGCCTCCAGGGTGAGCTCGTCGAGCCGATCGCAGCCGACGCGGCTGCCCGCGTGCAGCGCGAGTTCCACGAAAGCCGTGCCGGGCAGCACGACGATGTCGCCGACCATGTGGTCGTGCAGCCACGGAAGCCGCCGCAGGGACAGCACCCCCGTGGACACCGCGCCCCGGCCGTCACCGAGGTCGACCGACGCGGCGAGCATCGGATGCCCACCCGTGTCCATGCCGGCCGACGCGACATCACCCTCCGGCGCGGGGGCGTCCAGCCAGTAGCGGCGGTGCTGGAATGCGTACGTGGGCAGGTCCACCCACGGCTGCCCTTCGGGGCGCCGCGCCCACCGCACCCGCTCCCAGTCGACCTGCACACCGTGGACGTACGCGTCCGCGAGTGCGGCGGTGAACTGACGCAGGTCCGCCCGGTCGCGCCGGAGAGTGCCGACGACACGACCGGCGACGCCCTCCGCGTCGAGCGTTTCCTGCATCGGCACGGTCAGGACGGGATGGCTGCACGACTCGACGAACAGGCGGTACCCGTCCGCGACCAGCATTCTCGTCGCCTGCTCGAAACGGACCGGGTGGCGCAGATTCCGGTACCAGTACTCGGCGTCGAGCGCGGCACCGTCCAGCTCGCCGCCGGTCACCGCCGAGTAGAACGGAATCCTCGACCGGCGCGGACGGACCGGGGCCAGCACGTCGAGGATCGGTTCGCGCAGCACCGACACGTCCGCGCAGTGCGAGGCGTACTCCACCGCGATCCGGCGGGCCTGGACGCCGTCCTCCCGCCACCGCCCGACCAGTTCGTCGAGTGCCTCGACGGGACCGGACACCACCGTCGTGGACGGCCCGTTGATCGCGGCCACCTCGACGGCACCGGCCCAGGGAGCGATCGCATCCCGCACCGCGTCCTCGGGAAGCGCCACCGACGCCATCCCGCCGCCGCGCCGCGCCGACGCCGCGATCACCCGGCTGCGCGCGGCGACGACCAGCGCCGCATCGGACAGGCTCAGCGCACCGGCGATATGAGCGGCGGCGATCTCACCCTGCGAATGCCCGACCACCGCCGCGGGTTCGACCCCGTGGGAGCGCCACAACGCGGCGAGCCCGACCATCATCGCGAACAGTGCCGGTTGCACCACGTCGACGCGGTCCAGCGACGCCGGATCCCGGTCACGCAGCACGTCGAGCAGCGCGAACGTCGTGTGCGGCGCCAGTGCCTCGGCGCAGTCGCGCACGACATCGGCGAACACCGGTGAGGTGTCCAGCAGGTCCGCGGCCATCCCGACCCACTGCGACCCCTGACCGGGGAAGACGAACACCGGTCGGTCCCCGGCCTCCACCGCCACACCGGTGACGACGTCGGCGCTCGGGGCGCCGCGCGCGAGTGCGTCGAGACCGCCGAGCAGGGTCTCGGACCGTGCACCGATGACGGCGGCGCGGTGGTCGAAGGTGGCACGCGAGCCCAGCAGCGCCCCGGCGACCGCGGCAGGCGTCGGGTCGGGGTGGGCCGACACGTGGTCGCGTAACCGTTCGGCCTGGGCGCGCAGCGCGGACTCGGTGTGGCCGGACACGCACCAGGCCACGAACTCACCCGTGGGCGCCGTCCGGTCGGGGGCCGGTGCCTCGGCCGGCGGGGACTGTTCCAGGACGACGTGCGCGTTGGTGCCGCTGATGCCGAACGAGGAGACCGCCGCCCGGCGGGGCCGGTCGAGTTCGGGCCACTCCCGGTGCTCGGTCAGCAGGGCCACGGATCCGGAAGACCAGTCGACGTGCGGGGTGGGCCGGTCGACGTGCAGGGTCTTCGGCAGGACGCCGTGCCGCATCGCCATGATCGTCTTCATCACCCCGGCCACCCCGGCGGCGGCCTGGGTGTGCCCGAGATTCGACTTCACCGAGCCGAGCCACAGCGGCCGGTCGGCGGGACGCTCGCGGCCGTAGGTCGCCAGCAGGGCGGATGCCTCGATCGGATCGCCCAGGGTGGTGCCGGTGCCGTGCGCCTCGACCACGTCGACGTCGCCCGGGCCGAGCCCGGCATCGGTCAGTGCCTGCCGGATGACGCGTTCCTGGGCCTGCCGGTTCGGTGCGGTCAGGCCGTTGCTGGCACCGTCCTGGTTGATCGCGCTGCCCCGGATCACCGCGAGGATCCGCCGCCCGTGGCGCTGTGCGTCGGACAGCCGTTCCAACGCGACCATCGCCGCGCCCTCACCCCACGCGGTGCCGTCGGCGGTGGCCGAGAACGCCTTGCAGCGCCCGTCGGGGGCCAGTCCCCGCTGGCGGCTGAACTCGACGAAGACCCCCGGCGTCGCCATGACGGTCGCGCCGCCCGCCAACGCCAGTTCGCACTCGCCGCCCCGCAGTGCCTGCATGGCGAGATGGATGGCCACCAGCGACGACGAGCATGCGGTGTCGACGGTGATCGCCGGTCCGGACAGACCGAAGCTGTACGCCACCCGCCCGGAGGCGACACTCATCGCGTTGCCGGTGATGAAGTACCCCTCGAGATCCGCGGGTGGCCGGCCCCCGGCCCGCGCCGCGTAGTCGATGCCGGACAGACCGGTGAACACCCCGACCCGGGAACCGTGCACGGACCGCGGATCCAGACCGGCATGTTCGAAGGTCTCCCAGCTGGTTTCGAGCAGGAGACGCTGCTGCGGGTCCATGGCCAGCGCCTCGCGTGGGGAGATGCCGAAGACCTCGGGGTCGAATCCCGCCGGGTCGTCGAGAAAGCTGCCCTGCAGTGTGTAGGTCTTGCCGGCCCGATCCGCCTTCGGGTCGTAGAGAGCGGCCGCATTCCAGCCTCGGTCCTCGGGGAAGCCGGTGACGGTCTCCGAACCGGATTCGACCACGCGCCACAGGTCCTCGGGCGACCGCACACCACCGGGGAACCGGCAGCCCATCCCGATGACGGCGATCGGTTCGTGACGCACGGCCTCGGACTCGCGAAGCTTCTCTTTCACCTGGTAGAGCTCGGCGGTCACTCTCTTCAGGTAGTCGAGCAGTGTCGCTTGATCGGTCATCCGAGATCGCCCCTAACCGGAAGCCCCCCGAGCCGTCGCAGATTTCGATTCTATCCGCGGCCCCTGTTCCGGAAGCGGAGTTCCGTGCATCGGTGGTGCAGATTCCTGCGCGCGGGCCGGCGCGCACCCCGACGGCCGGTGCACCCCGACGGCGACCTGCTCACCCCGCCGACGCCGACCCCGACGACACCGACCCCGACGACACCGATCTCCGCGGCTGCGTCACCACCCCCGCTCGCGCCACTCCCCGAGATGCGGGCGCTCGGCACCGAGGGTCGAGTCCTTGCCGTGGCCGGGGTAGAAGACGGTCTCGTCGTCGAAGCGGCCGAAGATCTTGGTCTCCACGTCGCCGAGCAGTGAGCGGAACGCCGCGTCGTCCGCCGTCTTGCCGACGCCGCCCGGGAACAGTGAGTCGCCGGTGAAGATGTGGTGCCGGCCGGTGCCCTGCTCAGTCAGGACCAGCGCGACCGAGCCCGGCGTGTGCCCTGCGAGGTGGATCACCTCGAGATTCAGCTCACCGATCTCGATGACGTCGCCCTCGTTCAGGAGACGATCCGGCTTCACCGGCAGCGGGTCGGTGTCGAGGGGATGGGCGGCGGTGGGAACGCCGGTCGCGGCGGCCACCTGCTCGAGTCCCTGCCAGTGGTCCCAGTGCTGGTGGGTGGTCACGATCAGCTCGAGTCCGGGGGCGTTGTCGCGGAGGAACTGCACGAGCCGCTCGGGTTCGTTTGCGGCGTCGATGAACACGGACTTGCCGGTGGCGTCGTCGGTGACGAGGTAGGCGTTGTTGTTCATCTGTCCGACGGCGAGTTTGACGATGCTCGCGCCGGGAATCCTCCGACGTTGCGCGGGGCCGCCGGGAGCGACGTCGCCGGTGTAGGTGTCCTCGATGATCACGGGCTGCTGCGTCATGCCGCCAACCTACCGCCGCGCGCCCGCGCGCGAGAGGCAGGCCGCGCGCCCGCGCGCGAGGGAGAGGTGGGGCATCGCTCGACCCGGGAACGTGTCGGTACCCGCGCCTACCATGGCTGAGGGCCGAACTCCGGCCCCGTCTACAGAAAGGATGTCGCGTGGCAGACCGCCTGATCGTGCGTGGTGCGCGGGAACACAACCTGCGCGGAGTCGACCTGGATCTGCCGCGGGACAGTCTCATCGTCTTCACGGGCCTGTCCGGTTCCGGCAAGTCGAGCCTGGCCTTCGACACGATCTTCGCCGAGGGGCAGCGCCGCTACGTCGAGTCGCTGTCGGCCTACGCCCGCCAGTTCCTCGGGCAGATGGACAAGCCCGACGTCGACTTCATCGAGGGCCTGTCGCCCGCGGTGTCGATCGACCAGAAGTCGACCAACCGCAACCCGCGGTCCACCGTCGGCACCATCACCGAGGTCTACGACTACCTCCGCCTGCTCTACGCCCGCGCCGGCACCCCGCACTGCCCGGTCTGCGGCGAGAAGATCTCCCGGCAGACGCCGCAGCAGATCGTCGATCAGGTGCTCGAGATGGAACCGGGCGCCCGCTTCCAGGTGCTCGCCCCGGTGGTGCGCACCCGCAAGGGCGAGTTCGTCGACCTGTTCGAGCAGCTCACCGTGCAGGGCTACTCCCGCGTGCGCGTCGACGGCGTCGTCCACCCGCTGACGGATCCGCCGAAGCTGAAGAAGCAGGAGAAGCACGACATCGAGGTGGTCGTCGACCGCCTCGCGGTCAAGGCCAGCGCGCAGCAGCGCCTCACCGACTCGATCGAGACCGCGCTGCGCCTCGCCGAGGGGGTCGTGGTCCTCGACTTCGTCGACCGCGACGAGGACGCCCCCGACCGCGAACGCCGTTTCTCCGAGAAGCTCGCGTGCCCGAACGCCCACCCGCTATCGATCGACGAGCTCGAGCCCCGCTCGTTCTCGTTCAACTCGCCCTACGGTGCCTGCCCCGAGTGCACCGGTCTCGGCGTCCGCAAGGAGGTCGACCCCGAACTGGTCGTCCCCGACCCTGACCTGAGCCTGGCCGACGGCGCGATCGCCCCGTGGTCGTCGGGACAGAGCGCCGAGTACTTCGGCCGGTTGCTGTCCGGTCTCGCCGACGTCATGGGCTTCGACATCGACACCCCCTGGCGGAAGCTGCCCGCGAAGGTCCGCAAGGCCGTGCTCGAGGGCAGCACCGAGCAGGTGCACGTGCGGTACAAGAACCGCTACGGCCGGGTCCGTTCGTACTACGCCGAGTTCGAGGGCGTGATGCCCTTCCTGCACCGTCGCCTCGAGCAGGCCGAGTCCGACCAGGCGAAGGAACGCTACGAGGGCTACATGCGGGAGATCCCGTGCCCGGCCTGCAACGGGGCCCGCCTGCGCCCCGAGATCCTGTCGGTGACCGTCTCCGCCGGCGACTTCGGTCCGAAGTCGATCGCCGAGGTGTGCGAGCTGTCGATCGCCGACTGCGCCCGATTCCTCGACAGCCTCGTGCTCGGTCACCGGGAGGCCGCGATCGCCGGCCAGGTGCTCAAGGAGATCCAGGCCCGGCTCGGCTTCCTGCTCGACGTCGGCCTCGACTACCTGACGCTCTCCCGCGCCGCGGGCACCCTCTCCGGCGGCGAGGCCCAGCGCATCCGCCTCGCCACCCAGATCGGGTCGGGTCTCGTCGGCGTGCTGTACGTGCTCGACGAGCCGTCCATCGGCCTGCACCAGCGCGACAACCGGCGCCTGATCGACACCCTCACGCGGCTGCGGGATCTCGGCAACACCCTCATCGTCGTCGAACACGACGAGGACACCGTCCGCGCCTCCGACTGGGTGGTCGACATCGGACCGCGCGCCGGGGAGCACGGCGGTCAGGTCGTGCACAGCGGCACCTACAAGGAGCTGCTCGACAATCCCGACTCGCTGACCGGCGCGTACCTGTCCGGCCGCGAGGAGATCGCGATCCCGGAGCTCCGCCGCCCGATCGACCCGAAGCGGCAGGTCACCGTCGTCGGTGCCCGGGAGAACAACTTGCGCGAGCTCGACGTGTCGTTCCCGCTCGGGGTACTCACCTGTGTCACCGGGGTGTCCGGCTCGGGCAAGTCCACCCTGGTCAACGACATCCTCGCCACGGTGATGGCGAACAAGCTCAACGGCGCGCGGCAGGTGCCCGGCCGGCACACCCGCGTGAACGGGCTCGACCAGCTCGACAAGCTCGTGCAGGTCGACCAGTCGCCGATCGGCCGCACCCCGCGCTCGAATCCCGCGACCTACACCGGTGTGTTCGACAAGATCCGCACCCTGTTCGCGTCGACCACCGAGGCGAAGGTGCGCGGCTACCAGCCGGGCCGGTTCTCCTTCAACGTCAAGGGTGGTCGCTGCGAGGCATGCTCCGGCGACGGCACGCTGAAGATCGAGATGAACTTCCTGCCCGATGTGTACGTGCCGTGCGAGGTGTGCCACGGGGCCCGCTACAACCGCGAGACCCTCGAGGTCCACTACAAGGGCAAGACCATCGCCGAGGTGCTCGACATGTCCATCGAGGAGGCCGCGGAGTTCTTCCAGCCGGTCACCTCGATCCACCGCTACCTCAACACGCTCGTCGAGGTGGGGCTGGGTTACGTGCGGCTCGGGCAGCCGGCCACGACCCTGTCCGGTGGTGAGGCGCAGCGCGTGAAGCTGGCCGCGGAGCTGCAGAAACGGTCCAACGGCCGCACCGCGTACATCCTCGACGAGCCCACCACGGGCCTGCACTTCGACGACATCCGCAAGCTGCTCGGCGTGATCAACGGTCTGGTCGACAAGGGCAACACCGTCATCGTCATCGAGCACAACCTCGACGTGATCAAGACCGCCGACTGGATCATCGACATGGGTCCGGAGGGTGGCTCCGGTGGTGGCACGGTGGTCGCGCAGGGCACCCCGGAGCAGGTCGTCGAGGTGGAGGAGAGCTACACCGGCCGCTTCCTCGCCGAGATCCTCAGCCGGGAGACCCCCGCACCGAAGCGTGCCCCGGCGCGCAAGCGGGCCACCCGCACGACGAAGAAGAAGGTCGCCGCCGCGAGCTGACGGCACCGCGTCGGTGACGCGAGCCGAGACACCGCGTCGGTGACGCGAGCCGAGACACCGCGTCGGTGACGCGAGCCGAGACACCGCGTCGGTGACGCGAGCCGAGACACCGCGTCGGTGACGCGAGCCGAGATACCGCGTCCGGTAATTCGGTGGCTCCGGGGCCGGGGTGGGTGACATGGTGATCGCATGACCGCGATCGACGATGTCCTCGCCCTGGCCGCGGCGCACGGGCTGCGCCTGTCCGCCGAGCACGCGGTGGTGAACGAGGCCGGGCTGGACTACCGGGTGATCCTGGTCCCGGACTGGGAGGGTCGCCGGTGGGTGCTGCGGGTGCCGCGCCGCCCCGACGTCACCGACGGCATGGCCGCCGAGATCCGCATCCTCGACCTGGTCGCCCCGGTACTCGCCGCCGACGGGATCGCGGTGCCGGACTGGCAGGTCCGCGCGGCCGACCTCGTCGCCTATCCGGCCCTGCCCGGCGCGCCCGGTCTGGTCCTCACCGATGCCGGTGAACCAGACTGGCGTATGGACCCGGCCGACCCGGACTACGCGGTCCGGCTGGGTCGGCTGCTGGCGCGGTTGCACTCGATCACCGCCGAGCAGGCCGCGGCCGGGGGAGTGGAGGTCCGCGACCCCGAACGGGTGCGGCGGGCCTGGGCCGAGGACATCGCCCGGGTGTGCGACGCCTTCGCCGTCGCCCCGGCGCTCGTCGAGGCGTGGGACGCGTGGCTCGCCGACGAGGACTGCTGGCCCGACCGCACCGTGATGACGCACGGCGAGATCTATCCCGCGCACGTCCTGCTCGGTGAGGACGGTGCGATCACCGGGGTGCTGGACTGGACGACGGCACGCGTGGACGACCCGGCCCGCGATTTCGTCATCCAGTTCGGCGCGGCCGGACCGGAGATGCTGCAGGTCACCCTCGACGCCTACGTGGACGCCGGGGGACGGGTCCGGCCGGGGCTGGTGGCGCAGACGCAACACCTGTGGGAGGCCGCGCCGATCGGCTACGGCCTGTTCGCGCTGGCCACCGGTGCCGAGGTCGATCGTGCCACCGCGGCGGCGATGCTCGACCCCGGCCGGTAGGGGATCAGTAGACGGGGCCGGTGTACTTCTCGCCCGGGCCCTTGCCCGGCTCGTCCGGCACCGCCGAGGCCTCACGGAAGGCGCGCTGCAGCGCCTGCAGGCCCTCGCGCAACGGACCGGCGTGCGGGCCGAGGTACTCCACCGACGAGGTGATCAGGCCGGCGAGCGCGGTGATCACCCGGCGGGCCTCGTCGAGATCCCGGTGCCGGCTCTCGTCGGGATTCTCGTCGGCGAGGCCGAGCTTCTCCGCGGCCGAGCTCATGAGCATCACGGCGGCGCGGCTGATCACCTCGACCGCCGGGATCTCGGCGAGTTCGCGCACCGGCTGCGCAGCGTCCTGATCGGGGGTCTCGGGAGCGTCCGTCATGGTTCCGAGCATCCCATCACCACCGCGTCGCCCGGCTGCCGGGGTGGGGTGTACGTGCACCGATTCGTGGTCGACGTGCCCTTTTGCTAGACTGATCTTCACGACCGCCTGCGACGACCCGTCGCGGGCAGCAAGTGGAGTCCGACTCCCACCTCTGGCGGCACATCGATGCAGCTCAGGGGTCCGGTCCTCCGGACGGGAGCGTCCGGGGTCCGCCACCTCGACGGTGGTGGAACGGGTCGTGCAGTTCCGGCTGTGCACCGTCGACCGGTCGGTATCGGACCCCGCGTGGAGTACCACGGCGGGGTCTTCTTGTCGAGGAATCGGGCCACGTGCTGCGGTGCGGTCAGAACGACCGCACCGCTCTACCTAGGAGGCCCCATCAGCGCTGAGACCCGCATCAACGAACGCATCCGTGTTCCCGAGGTCCGTCTCGTCGGACCCGGCGGTGAACAGGTCGGAATCGTGCGTGTTGAAGATGCACTCCGCCTGGCATACGAAGCCGACCTCGACCTCGTCGAGGTGGCGCCCGACGCCCGGCCGCCGGTCTGCAAGATCATGGACTACGGCAAGTTCAAGTACGAGGCCGCGCAGAAGGCGCGCGAATCGCGCAAGAACCAGCAACAGACCGTGATCAAGGAGCAGAAGCTCCGCCCGAAGATCGACGACCACGACTACGAGACCAAGAAGCGCAACGTCGTGCGCTTCCTCGAATCGGGTTCGAAGGTCAAGGTCACCATCATGTTCCGTGGCCGCGAGCAGTCGCGTCCGGAGCTGGGTTTCCGCCTTCTGCAGCGTCTCGCCGCCGATGTCGCCGACCTGGGGTTCATCGAGACGTCCCCCAAGCAGGACGGCCGGAACATGACGATGGTGCTGGCCCCGCACAAGGGCGCGAAGACCCGCCAGAAGGCTCAGGAAGCCGCTCAGGCCGCGCCCCGCAAGAACGCCTCCGCGACCCCGTCCCCGGAGCCCGCTGCGGCTCCCGAGGCGGGCGACGCTCCGAGCAACTAGCCCGCTCCGGCAGCACACCCGGTGCTGCATGCGAGCACCGATGTACGCCCACGACAAGAACTGAGGACTCCATGCCCAAGTCGAAGACCCACAGCGGCACCGCGAAGCGATTCAAGGTGTCCGGCAGCGGGAAGATCCTGCGCCAGAAGGCGGGTCGCCGCCACCTGCTCGAGCACAAGTCCTCCCGCGTGACGCGTCGCCTGGACGGCAAGGCCGTCGTCGCCGACGTCGACGCCCCCCGCGTCAAGCGCCTGCTCGGGCTCTGAGCCTTCCCGACCGATCCGCCCCGGGGACACAGCACACGTCGTCCCCCGAACTCTGACAGGACATAACCAGTGGCACGCGTGAAGAGGGCCGTCAACGCCCAGAAGAAGCGTCGTTCGATTCTCGAGGCCTCGAAGGGCTACCGCGGGCAGCGCTCGCGCCTGTACCGCAAGGCCAAGGAGCAGCAGCTTCACTCGCTGACCTACGCCTACCGCGACCGTCGCGCCCGCAAGGGTGATTTCCGCAAGCTGTGGATCAGCCGCATCAACGCCGCGGCCCGCGCCAACGACATCACCTACAACCGCTTCATCCAGGGCCTGAAGGCCGCCGGTGTCGAGGTCGACCGCAAGAACCTCGCCGACCTGGCCGTGACCGAC
The DNA here is from genome assembly GCF_025837095.1 of Rhodococcus sp. Z13. Taxonomy (NCBI): domain Bacteria; kingdom Bacillati; phylum Actinomycetota; class Actinomycetes; order Mycobacteriales; family Nocardiaceae; genus Rhodococcus; species Rhodococcus sacchari. The sequence goes on along the minus strand of NZ_CP107551.1, from coordinate 2,507,145 downwards.
CCGCAGGCCTTCGCCGGCCTGGTGGCCGTCGCCAAGGCCGCGCTGCCGGCCGACGTCAACGCCCCGGCTGCCTGAGTGCTGCCCTGAGCGACGACAACACCCAGGAACGACCCGTGGACACGCTCACCGAGCGCACACCGCGGGTCGTTTCTGCTGTGAAACTGCTGCGCACCGCCGAACGACGCAAGACCGGACGGTTCCTCGCCGAGGGGGAGAACTCGGTCACCGAGGCGCTCGCCACCGCGCGGGTCCACGACCTGTTCGTCACCGAGGCCGCCGCGACCCGCTACGCCCCCGTCGTCGACGCCGCCCGCCGCAAGGGGGTGCGTGTCGGGATCGTGACCGACCGCGCCGCCGCCCGGCTGTCCGACACCGTCACCCCGCCCGGGCTGGTCGCGGTGTGCGACACCCTCGACGTGTCCCTCGAGGCCGCGGTCTCGCCGACCGCCCGGCTGCTGGCCGTGCCCGTCGAGATCGCCGAACCCGGCAACGCCGGCACCCTGATCCGCGTCGCCGACGCCGTCGGTGCCGACGCCGTGGTCCTCGCCGGCGACAGCGTCGACCCGCACAACGGCAAGTGCGTGCGCGCCTCCGCCGGCAGCGTCTTCCACCTGCCGGTCGCGCGGGAACGCGACACCGAGCGGGTGCTGAGCGCCCTCACCGAGGCCGGGGTGCAGATCCTCGCCACGGCCGCCGACGGTGAGGTCGACCTCGACGACGCCGACGAACTGCTCACCGCCCCGACGGCCTGGCTGTTCGGCAACGAGGCCCACGGGCTCGATCCGGAGGTCGCCGCGCGCGCCGACCATCGGGTCCGGATCCCCATCCGCGGCCGCGCCGAATCGCTCAACCTCGCGACGGCCGCCTCGATCTGCCTGTACGCCAGCGCGCGGGTGCAGCATCGGGCCGATCGACCCATCACATAGGATTTTCCCGGTGCACCGCAGGCTCCGGCCCCGGCCCGCACCCGACAGACATCACCGTTCGCCCGAAGAAGGAGTTGCACCGGTCGTGGCCAAGAAAGAGGGCGGCACCCCGCCGGCAGTCGATCCGAGCGCCTTGACCGAGGACGCGCTCGCCGCCGCGGAGAAGGCCGCGATCGAGGCCTTCGCCGCCGCGACCGACCTCGACGCGCTCGCACAGGCAAAGATCGAGCATCTCGGCGACAAGGCCCCCATCTCCCTCGCCAAGCGTGCCCTCGGCAGCCTGCCCGGCAACGAACGCGCCGACGCCGGCAAGCGGGTCAACGCGCACCGCACCGTCGTGCAGGCCGCCTTCGACGACCGCAAGGCCGTGCTGCTCGCCGAGCGCGACGCCGCGGTGCTCGTCGCCGAGACCGTCGACGTCACCCTCCCGGCGACCCGCCGCGCCCTCGGTGCCCGCCACCCGATCTCGATCATCTCCGACGAGATCGCCGACGTCTTCGTCGCGATGGGCTGGGAGATCGCCGAGGGCCCCGAGGTCGAGACCGAGCACTTCAACTTCGACGCGCTGAACTTCCTGCCCGACCATCCGGCCCGCACGATGCAGGACACCTTCCACATCGCGCCGGAGGGCTCGCGGCAGGTGCTGCGCACCCACACCTCCCCGGTGCAGGTCCGCACCATGCTCGAACGCGACCTGCCGATCTACGTGGTGTGCCCGGGCCGCACCTTCCGCACCGACGAGCTCGACGCCACCCACACCCCGGTCTTCTCGCAGGTCGAGGGTCTCGCGGTGGACAAGGGCCTGACGATGGCGCACCTGCGCGGCACCCTCGACGCGTTCGCCCGCGCCCTGTTCGGTCCCGAGACGCACACCCGGATGCGTCCGAACTACTTCCCGTTCACCGAGCCGTCCGCCGAGGTGGACGTGTGGTTCCCGAACAAGAAGGGCGGCGCCGGCTGGGTCGAGTGGGGCGGCTGCGGCATGGTCGACCCCAACGTGCTGCGGGCCTCCGGCATCGACCCCGACGTCTACACCGGCTTCGCGTTCGGTATGGGTCTCGAACGCACCCTGCAGTTCCGCAACGGCATCCCCGACATGCGCGACATCGTCGAGGGCGACGTGCGGTTCACCCTGCCGTTCGGCGTGCAGGGCTGACCGCGCCCACCGTTCCGGCACCGCCTCACGGCACCGCCTCACGGCACCGCCTCCCGACACCGACCCCACCGACCGACGACCGAACGAAAGAGCTGAGCACAAGTGCGAGTAGCGCAGTCCTGGCTGACCGAGATCCTGCAGCGCACCACCCCGGAGTGGAGCGTCACCGCCGAGGAACTCGACGCGGGATTCGTCCGGGTCGGACTCGAGGTCGAGGACATCGAGACCCTCGCCCGCATCGACAACCTCGTCGTCGGCCGGGTCGTGGAGATCACCGAACTCACCGAGTTCAAGAAGCCCATCCGCTTCTGCAAGGTCGACGTCGGTGAGGCCGAGCCGCGCGGCATCGTGTGCGGTGCCCGCAACTTCGCCGAGGGCGACCTCGTCGTCGTCGCCCTGCCCGGCGCGGTGCTGCCCGGCGACTTCGTCATCGCCACCCGCAAGACCTACGGGCAGGTCTCCGACGGCATGATCTGCTCGGTGGCCGAGCTGGGTATCGGCAAGGACCACTCCGGCATCCTCGTGCTCGAGCACGGCAGCGCCGAGCCGGGCACCGACGCCAACGATCTGCTCGGCCTCGGCGACACGGTCGTCGAGCTCAACATCACCCCGGACCGCGGCTACTGCTTCTCCCTCCGCGGCCTGACCCGCGAGCTGGCCTGCGGCTTCGACCTGGAGTTCGCCGACCCGGCGGCCGTGGTGCCGCTGCCCGCCGAGGGCGGCGAGGCCTACCCGGTGCGGCTCGAGCCGGAGACGAACGCCACCCGCTTCGCGGTGCGCCGCGTCACCGGCATCGACCCGAACGCCGTGACCCCCTGGTGGATGCAGCGCCGCCTGCTCACCGCCGGGGTGCGCCCGATCTCCCCGGCCGTCGACGTGACCAACTACGTCATGCTCGAGCTCGGCCAGCCGCTGCACGCCTTCGACGCCGCCACCCTGCAGGGTGAGCTCGTCGTGCGCCGCGCCCGCGCGGGGGAGAAGCTCACCACCCTCGACGGTGTCGAGCGCGACCTCGACCCCGAGGACGTCGTCATCACCGACGACTCCGGCGTGATCTCCCTCGCCGGCATCATGGGCGGTGCCACCACCGAGGTGAGCGACAGCACCACCGACGTACTGCTCGAGGCCGCCACCTGGGATCCGCTGGCGGTCTTCCGCAGCAACCGCCGCCACAAGCTCAGCAGCGAGGCCGGCAAGCGCTTCGAGCGCACCGTCGACCAGGCCGTCGCCCGCGCCGCCGTCGACCGCGCCGCCGCGCTGCTCGTCGAGATCGCCGGGGGACGGGTCGAGCCCACGCTCACCGACATCGTCGTGCCACAGGAGAGCCCGACGATCCGGATGGACATCGACCTGCCCGACCGGGTGGCCGGCGTGGCCTACCCGAACGGCACCGCCGCGCGCCGCCTGACCCAGATCGGCTGCGCCGTCGAGGTCGGGGTCGGCGAGGACGGCCACGGCCAGCTCGTCGTCACCCCGCCGTCCTGGCGCCCCGACCTGCAGCGTCCCGCCGACCTGGTGGAGGAGGTGCTGCGCCTCGAGGGACTCGAGCAGATTCCGTCGGTGCTGCCCGCCGCCCCCGCCGGCCGCGGCCTGTCCGCGAAGCAGAAGCGCCGCCGGGCGGTCTCGCGCGCCCTGGCCTACGACGGCTACGTCGAGGTGCTCTCCCCGGTCTTCCTGCCCGCGGGGGTGTTCGACACCTGGGGCCTGGACGCCGACGACCCGCGCCGCGTCACCACCAAGGTGCTCAACCCGCTCGAGGCGGACCGCCCCGAACTGGCCACCACGCTGCTGCCGGGTCTGCTCGAGATCCTCGGCCGCAACGTCTCGCGCGGCCAGCGCGACCTGTCGCTGTACACGATCGCGCAGGTCGTGCTGCCCACCGACGACACCAGGCCGGTGGATGCGCTGCCCGTCGACCGCCGGCCCACCGACGAGGAGATCACCCTGCTCGAGGGCTCGCTGCCGAAGCAGCCGGTCCACGTCGGCGGTGTGCTCGCCGGGCTGCGGGAGCCGGCCGGACCGTGGGGCCCCGGCCGCGCCGCCGACGCCTTCGACGCCTTCGCCGCGGCCGAGACGATCGCCCGTGCCGCCGGGGTGACGCTCGAGCGCCGCGCCGCGCAGTACCTGCCCTGGCATCCGGGCCGCTGCGCCGAGCTGCTGGTCGACGGGGTCGTCGTCGGCCACGCCGGTGAACTGCACCCCGCGGTCGTCGAGAAGGCCGGGCTGCCGCCGCGCACCTGCGCCTTCGAGCTCGACCTCGACGCGCTGCCCTTCGTCGAGTCGTTCCCGGCGCCGACCGTCTCGCCGTTCCCGGCGGTGCTGCAGGACGTCGCGGTCGTCGTCGACGCCTCCGTGCCCGCCGCGGACGTCGAGGCCGCGCTGCGGTCCGGTGGCGGTGAGCTGCTCGAGGACATCCGCCTGTTCGACGTCTTCCAGGGCGCCCAGGTGGGCGAGAACCGCAAGTCCCTCGCGTTCGCGCTGCGGTTCCGCGCCGCGGACCGCACCCTCACCGAGGACGAGGCGAGCGCGGCCCGCGACGCCGCCGTGGCCGCCGCGGCCGCCGCGGTCGGCGCGGAACTGCGCGCCTGAGCCCTATCCGATCGGGTTCGGCCCGCTCGCATCCACCCCGGTCCCGTCCGACAACCACACGTCGGGCGGGACCGTGGTGACTCTGCGGCCCCACCGGTCCAGCACGTGCCCGGCGAGCTCGTGGATGCGCAGCACCAGCACCCGGTCGCGGTGACCGTCGGTCGCTTCCGCCGCTGGGAGGTGCGCCGGGGATCCGGTGCGCCACCAGGCCACCCCCGCTCGTCGGGCGCGAGGGCGTCGAGCCGCCACGCGCCGCCCGCGGTGAACCGGTCCGACACCACGTGCGTGCGCACGGCGGTCACCCCGGGCGCCACCGAGATCTCCGGCAACGCGGTCGTCACCTGCGCGAGGATCCGCGGGCCCGGCGTGATGCTGGTCCGCTCCGGCCGGTCGTGTTCCAGACGCCGCCAGTGCCGCGCCACCGTCGCCGTGTCCGGCCCCAGCGGGCCGCCGGCGCATCCCTGGTGGAACGCGGGGACCACTGCAGCGCATCGATTGTTCGCAGATCGATTTCATCGATCGATCGACCTTGTCCGGACCCGGACGCGGCCATCTCGTCATCATCCTGCAGATGCGCGTCGATCCGTCGCGGCCTGCCAGCCTACGATCCATGGAGACACAGCGGCGGTATGCGCACCTGATCTCGTCGAAGACGACGACGCAGTTCTCCGAATTCCCGATGCCGTCGCACGCCGACAATCCCGTCCCGCTCACCGAGGAGCACCCGCTGCGCGGCAACGAGGAGTTCACCCACAGCCGGCACAAGGGGCTCGTCGAGGAGGTGCTCGCTGCCACCCGCACCTACCGTCCCGAATTCGAACAGGTGATCCTGCGGATCGGCACCGGCCTGGGGGAGACCGTCCGCAACCAGATCACCGCGCTGCTCGACCGTCGGCGGCTGCGAGAGGACCTCGGGGTGCGGCCGCGCTGCACCAGCCGTCAGGCCTTCGAGGCCTACCTGCGGGCTCGCACCGAACCGGTTCCGGTGGGGGCCGGTGGACGTAGCCTGGAGACATGAGCATGGATGAGGCCGACCGGGTGCCGTCCCCGGAGCAGCCCGACCGTCCGGAACAGCCCGCCCCCGACGTGACCCCCGCCGGCCCGGGCACCCCCACGGTGCCGGACGTCCCGCCGGGCCCGGACATCCCCGACGTGCCGCCGATCGATCCGGAACCGACCACCGATCCGGACGTCTCCCCGCACGACGCGCAGCTCCCCGCGGCCGGGCTGTACGACGCCGAGATCGTCGAGCCCGGCATCGACACCGGGCTCCGGGCGCCCACCGTCGAGGAGGTCACCGGTTACACCGCCGCCGGGGTGCCGACCTTCGACTCGGTGCGGGAGAAGATCGAGCGACGCGTCGGAACGGCGCTCGGTGCGGAGGAGCTCGCGAGGGGCACCGAGGCGGGGCGTACGCTCGAGGAACGCTACGAGGAGCGCCGCGCGGCCGCCGCCGAACGCCTCGAGGAGATCCGCAGATCGATCCGGTCGGAGTGAGTGCGGACGGGAAACGACACCCGTTATGAAATCATTTGCATGAGCGTGCATAATTGTTCGCATGGGTACTTCACCGGCATTCACCGCCAGCCCCGAGTCGCCGCTACGGGTCGCCGTCGCCGGCGCCAGCGGATACGCGGGCGGCGAGATCCTGCGGCTGCTCCTCGGCCACCCCGCCTACCAGGACGGCTCCCTCGTCGTCGGGGCACTCACGGCCGGCGGCAACGCCGGATCGACGCTGCGTGAGTTCCACCCCCACCTGATGCCCCTGGCCGACCGGGTGCTCGCCCCCACCGACGTCGACACCCTCACCGGCCACGACGTCGTCTTCCTCGCCCTGCCGCACGGCCACTCCGCCGTCATCGCCGAGCAGCTGCCCGAGAACACCGTCGTCATCGACTGCGGCGCCGACTTCCGCCTCGCCAACGCCGACGACTGGAAGCGCTGGTACGGCAGCGACCACGCCGGCACCTGGCCCTACGGCATGCCCGAACTGCCCGGCAAGCGCGCTGCCCTCGTCGGCGCCACCCGCATCGCCGTGCCCGGCTGCTACCCGACCTCGGCCTCCCTCGCCCTCGCCCCGGCCGTCGCCGCCGGCATCGTCGACCCGGTCGTGCAGGTCGTCGCGGTCTCCGGCACCTCCGGCGCCGGCAAGTCCCCCAAGGTCGACCTGCTCGGCTCCGAGGTCATGGGCTCGGTCCGCGCCTACGGCGTCGGCGGCGTCCACCGCCACACCCCGGAGATCAAGCAGAACCTCTCCGCCCTCGCCGGCACCGACGTGAAGGTCTCCTTCACCCCCGTCCTCGCACCGATGCCGCGCGGCATCCTCGCCACCTGCACCGCCCCTACCCGGGTGAGCGCCGCCGAGGCCCGCGCCGTCTACGAGAAGGCCTACGCCGACGAACCCTTCGTCCAGCTGCTCCCCGAAGGGGTGCAGCCCAGCACCGGCGCCGTGGTCGGCTCCAACGCCGTCCAGATCGCCGTCACCGTCGACGCCGACGCCGGCCTGCTGGTCGTCGTCGCCGCGATCGACAACCTCACCAAGGGCACCGCCGGTGCCGCCGTGCAATCGATGAACCTGGCACTCGGCCTGCCCGAGACCGCCGGCCTGTCCACCGTGGGAGTCGCTCCGTGACCGAGAACAAGTTCGCCGACCACGTCTACACCGACGCCGTCGAGATCGCCGGTGGCCGGCTGATCCGCAGCCAGGGTGTGACCAGCCCCGCCGGTTTCCGCGCCGCCGGCATCCCCGCCGGCATCAAGGCCTCCGGCAAGGCCGACCTGGCGCTGGTGTTCAACGAGGGCCCCGACCTCGCGGCCGCCGGCGTGTTCACTTCCAACAAGGTCAAGGCCGCCCCCGTGCTGTGGTCCCAGCAGGTCCTCGGGGCCGGGCAGCTGCGCGCGGTGATCCTCAACTCCGGCGGCGCCAACGCCTGCACCGGACCCGGCGGCTTCCAGGACAGCCACGCCACCGCCGAGGCCGTCGCCGACGCACTGAGCAACTGGGGCACCGAGACCGGTGCCGGTGAGGTCGCCGTGTGCTCGACCGGCCTGATCGGTGACCGGCTGCCCATGGACAAGGTCCTCGCCGGGGTCCAGGAGATCGTCCACGAACTCGCCGGCGGCATCTCCGGCGGCACCGACGCCGCTCACGCCATCATGACCACCGACACCGTCGCCAAGCAGGCCGCCCTGCACCACACCGACAAGTGGAACGTCGGCGGCATGGCCAAGGGCGCGGGCATGCTCGCCCCGGCCCTGGCGACCATGCTGTGCGTGGTCACCACCGACGCCGTCGCCACCGCCGAACAGCTCGACCTCGCACTGCGCGCGGCCACCCGCATGACCTTCGACCGGCTCGACGTCGACGGCGCGACCTCCACCAACGACACGGTGCTGCTGCTCGCTTCCGGCGCCAGCGGCATCGCCCCGAGCCAGGACGAGCTGAACGCCGCCGTGCTCGCCGTCTGCGACGACCTCGCCGAGCAGATGATGGCCGACGCCGAGGGCGTCACCAAGCGCGTGAAGATCACCGTGCGCGGCGCCGCCAGCGAATCCGACGCCCTCATCGGCGCGCGCACCGTCGCCCGCGACAGCCTCGTCAAGACCGCCCTGTTCGGCTCCGACCCCAACTGGGGCCGCGTGCTCGCCGCCATCGGCATCGCTCCCATCGAGCTCGACCCCGACAAGATCTCGGTGTCGTTCAACGGCAATCCCGTGTGCATCGACGGGGTCGGTGCGCCCGGCGCCCGCGAGGTCGACCTGTCGTCCGCCGACATCGACCTCGACATCGACCTCGGGCTCGGTGACGGCGAGGTGACCATCCGCACCACCGACCTCTCGCACGCCTACGTCGAAGAGAACTCGGCGTACTCGTCGTGACCGCACCGACCGACTCGACCGGCTCGAGCACAGGAGACGACGTGACCGACCCCCTCATCGCTGACCTGACCTCGCACCAGAAGGCGTTCGTGCTCGCGGAGGCCCTGCCCTGGCTGCAGAAGTTCCGCGACAAGATCGTCGTCGTCAAGTACGGCGGCAACGCCATGATCGACGACACCCTCAAGGCCGCCTTCGCCGCCGACATGGCGTTCCTGCGCACCGTCGGCATCCACCCCGTGGTCGTGCACGGCGGTGGCCCGCAGATCAACGCCATGCTGAAGTGCCTCGGGATGGAGGGCGAGTTCCGCGGCGGCTTCCGCGTCACCACCCCCGAGGTCATGGACGTGGTGCGCATGGTCCTCTTCGGGCAGGTCGGCCGCGAACTCGTCGGCCTCATCAACAGCCACGGCCCCTACGCCGTCGGCACCTCCGGTGAGGACGCCGGTCTGTTCACCGCCACCCGCCGCACCGTCGTCGTCGACGGCGAGGAGACCGACATCGGCCTCGTCGGCGACGTCACCGCCGTCGACCCCACCGCCGTGCTCGACCTCATCGCCGCCGGCCGCATCCCCGTGGTGTCCACCATCGCGCCCGACGCCGACGGCGTCGTGCACAACATCAACGCCGACACCGCCGCGGCCGCGCTCGCCGAGGCGCTCGGCGCGGAGAAACTCGTCGTCCTCACCGACGTCGAAGGCTTGTACACGAACTGGCCGGACCGCAGCTCGCTCACCTCGCGGATCGACGCCGCCGAGCTCGCCGCGCTGCTGCCCTCCCTCGACTCGGGCATGGTCCCGAAGATGGAGGCCTGCCTGCGCGCCGTGCAGGGCGGGGTGCCCACCGCCCACGTGATCGACGGACGGCAACCGCACTCCGTGCTCCTCGAACTGTTCACCGAAGAAGGCATCGGCACCATGGTGGTGCCGGCGCCGCACCAGGAAGGCTCCCGATGACCGGCACCTCCGACCTCCAGCAACGCTGGGCGGGCTCGCTCATGCACAACTACGGCGTGCCGAAGGTCGCGCTCGTCGCCGGTGAGGGCGCCGTGCTCACCGACGCCGACGGCAAGCAGTACGTCGACCTGCTCGGCGGCATCGCCGTCAACAGCCTCGGCCACCGCCACCCCGCGATCATCGAGGCCGTCACCGCGCAGCTGAACCAGCTCGGGCACGTGTCCAATCTGTACGCCTCTCCGCCGGTGATCGAACTCGCCGAGAAGCTCCTCGACCGTTTCGGCCACGAGGGTCGCGCGTTCTTCTGCAACTCCGGCACCGAGGCCAACGAGGCCGCCTTCAAGATCGCCCGGCTCACCGGCCGGCCCAAGATCATCGCCTGCGAGAAGGCCTTCCACGGCCGCACCATGGGCGCCCTCGCCCTCACCGGCCAGCCCGACAAGCGGGCCCCCTTCGAGCCCATGCCCGCCGGCGTCGAGTTCGTGCCCTACGGCGACCTCGCCGCACTCGAGGCCGCCGTGGACGAGAACACCGCCGCGGTCTTCATCGAGCCGATCATGGGGGAGTCCGGTGTCGTCGTCCCGCCCGAGGGCTATCTCGCCGGCGCCCGCCGCATCACCGCCGAGCGCGGCGCGCTGCTCGTGCTCGACGAGGTGCAGACCGGCATCGCCCGCACCGGCACCTTCTTCGCCCACCAGGCCGCCGGCATCACCCCCGACGTGATGACCCTCGCCAAGGGCCTGGGCGGCGGACTGCCCATCGGCGCCGTCCTCGCCACCGGCCCGGCCGCCGAACTGTTCCAGCCCGGCAAGCACGGCACCACCTTCGGCGGCAACCCGGTGTGCGCTGCGGCCGCCCTCGCGGTGCTGCGCACCATCGACGAGCAGAACCTGCTCGACCACGTGAACTCCGTCGGCAAGACCCTCGCCGCCGGCATCGAGGCCCTCGGACATCCGCTCGTCGACCACGTCCGCGGCTCCGGTCTGCTCCTGGGCATCGTGCTCACCGCCGCCAAGGCCCCCGCCGTCGAAGCCGCCGCCCGCGAGGCCGGCTTCCTCGTCAACGCCGCCGCGGCCGACGTCATCCGCCTCGCGCCGCCGCTGATCCTCACCGACCAGCAGGCCGAGAGCTTCGTCACCGCGCTGCCCGCCGTCCTCGACACCGCCGACCGGGAAGGGAACTGACCCCCGTGCTACGCCACTTCCTGCGCGACGACGACCTCACCCCGGCCGAACAGGCCGAGGTCCTCGAACTCGCCGCCGAACTGAAGCGGGCCCCGCTGTCGCGCCGCCCCCTCGAAGGGCCGCTCAGCGTCGCCGTGCTGTTCGACAAGACCTCCACCCGCACCCGCTTCTCCTTCGACGCGGGCATCGCCCAGCTCGGCGGCCACGCCATCGTCGTCGACACCGGCTCGACCCAGATCGGCAAGGGCGAGACCCTCGAGGACACCGCCCGCATGTTCTCCCGCTTCACCGAAGCGGTGGTGTGGCGCACCTACGGCCAGGACCGCATCGAGACGCTCGCCGCGCACTCGACGGTCCCGGTCGTCAATGCCCTGACCGACACCTTCCACCCCTGCCAGGTCCTCGCCGACCTGCAGACCATCCGCGAGAACAAGGGCGCCACCGCGGGCCTGCGGATGACCTACTTCGGGGACGGCGCCAACAACATGGCGCACTCGCTCATGCTCGGCGGCGTCACCGCCGGCATGCACGTGACCATCGCCTCCCCGGACGGCTTCACCCCCGACCCCGAGGTCGTCGCCGCCACCCGCGCCCGCGCCGAGCAGACCGGCGGCAGCGTCACGATCACCGGCGACCCGCGCGCCGCCGCCACCGGCGCCGACGTGCTCGTCACCGACACCTGGGTGTCGATGGGCCAGGAGGCCGACGGCAAGGACCGCGAGGCCCCCTTCCGTCCCTTCCAGCTCGACAGCGACCTCGTCGACCTCGCCGACGGCGACGCGATCGTGCTGCACTGCCTGCCCGCCTACCGCGGCAAGGAGATCACCGCCGAGGTCATCGACGGCCCCCGCTCGGTCGTCTGGGATGAAGCCGAGAACCGCCTGCACGCCCAGAAGGCTCTGCTCGTGTGGCTGCTCGAGCAGAGCAGGAGCTGACCGTGGGCACCGCGGCGAACCACCATGCGGACAGCCCCGCGAGCGCACGCACCCGCGCCGCGCGGCAGGCCCGCATCGTCGCGTTGCTCTCCACCCACGCGGTCCGCAGCCACACCGAACTCGCCGCCCTCCTCGCCGAGGACGGCATCGAGGTGTCCACCGCGACCCTCTCCCGCGACCTCGAGGAACTCGGCGCCGTCAAACTGCGCGCCGCCGACGGGGGAGCGGGCGTGTACGTCGTCCCCGAGGACGGCAGCCCCGTACGGGGCGTGACCGGAGGCACCGACCGCCTGTCCCGGTTGCTCGGCGAACTGCTGGTCTCCACCGACTCCAGCGGCAACATCGCAGTGCTGCGCACCCCGCCCGGGGCGGCGCACTATCTGGCCAGCGCGCTGGATCGGGCATCATTACCCGAGGTGGTCGGAACGATTGCGGGCGACGACACCATCGCCGTCATCGCCCGCGAACCGACGACGGGAGCCGAACTGGCCGCGAAGATCGAATCACTCGCCTGACCTACCACACATAGACGCACGTCGAAATACAAAGGAGCACAAAGACAATGGCCGATCGCGTCGTACTCGCCTATTCCGGCGGGCTGGACACCTCCGTTGCCATCAGCTGGATCGGCAAGGAGACCGGCAAGGAGGTCGTCGCCGTCGCCATCGACCTCGGCCAGGGCGGCGAGGACATGGACGTCGTGCGGCAGCGTGCCCTCGACTGCGGAGCCGTCGAATCCATCGTCGTCGACGCCAAGGACGAATTCGCCGATGAATACTGCCTGCCCACCATCCAGGCCAACGCGCTCTACATGGACCGCTACCCGCTGGTCTCGGCGATCAGCCGCCCGCTGATCGTCAAGCACATCGTCAAGGCCGCCCGCGAACACGGCGGCACCGTCGTCTCCCACGGCTGCACCGGCAAGGGCAACGACCAGGTCCGCTTCGAGGTCGGCTTCGGCGCCCTCGCCCCCGACCTCGAGGTCATCGCGCCCGTCCGCGACTACGCCTGGACCCGCGAGAAGGCCATCGCCTTCGCCGAGGAGCACGGCCTGCCCATCAACGTCACCAAGCGCTCGCCGTTCTCCATCGACCAGAACGTCTGGGGCCGCGCCGTCGAGACCGGTTTCCTCGAGGACCTGTGGAACGCCCCCACCAAGGACGTCTACTCCTACACCGAGGACCCCACCGTCCACTGGCAGGCACCCGACGAGCTCATCGTCAGCTTCGAGGCCGGCCGCCCCGTCGCCATCGACGGCAAGCCCGTCACCGTCCTCGAGGCCATCCAGGAACTCAACCGCCGCGCCGGCGCCCAGGGTGTGGGCCGCCTCGACATGGTCGAGGACCGCCTCGTCGGCATCAAGAGCCGCGAGATCTACGAGGCCCCCGGTGCCATCGCCCTGATCACCGCCCACCAGGAACTCGAGCACGTCACCCTCGAGCGCGAGCTCGGCCGCTACAAGCGCCGGGTCGAGGAGCGCTGGAGCGAGCTGGTCTACGACGGTCTGTGGTTCTCCCCGCTCAAGAGCGCCCTCGACGCGTTCGTCGCCCACACCCAGGAGCGCGTCACCGGCGACATCCGCATGGTCCTGCACGGCGGCCACATCACCGTCAACGGCCGCCGCAGCCCCGAGTCGCTGTACGACTTCAACCTCGCCACCTACGACGAGGGCGACAGCTTCGACCAGTCCAACGCCAAGGGCTTCGTGCAGATCCACGGCCTGTCGACGAAGGTCGCCGCCAAGCGCGATCTGGGCCTGTAACCATGACCACTCACGGCACCAACGAAGGTGCCCTGTGGGGCGGCCGGTTCGCATCCGGACCGGCCGCCGCCATGGCGGCGCTGAGCAAGTCCACGCACTTCGACTGGGCACTCGCCCCTTACGACGTGCGCGCCTCGCAGGCCCACGCCAAGGTCCTCCACCGCGCCGGGCTCCTCACCGACGACGACCTCGCGACGATGCTCGACGGCCTCGAGCGCCTCGCCGCCGACGTCGCCTCCGGTGCCTTCACCCCGGCCGAATCCGACGAGGACGTGCACGGCGCACTCGAACGCGGCCTCATCGAACGGGTCGGACCCGAGGTCGGCGGACGTCTCCGCGCGGGCCGCTCCCGCAACGACCAGGTCGCCACCCTGTTCCGCATGTGGCTGCGCGACAGCGCGCGGCGCATCGCCGACGGGGTCCTCGACGTCGTCGACGCCATCGCCGGCCAGGCCGCCGCCCATCCCGACGCGGTCATGCCCGGCAAGACCCACCTGCAGGCGGCGCAACCGGTGCTGCTCGCGCACCACCTGCTCGCCCACGCCCACCCGCTGCTGCGGGACGTCGACCGGCTGCGCGACTTCGACAAGCGCGCGGCGGTCTCGCCCTACGGCTCGGGTGCCCTGGCCGGTTCGTCGCTCGGGCTCGATCCCGACGCGATCGCCGCCGACCTGGGCTTCGACTCGGCGGCGGACAACTCCATCGACGCGACCAGCTCCCGCGACTTCGCCGCCGAGGCGGCGTTCGTGTTCGCGCAGATCGCCGTCGACCTGTCCCGCATGGCCGAAGAGGTGATCCTGTGGAGCACCCCCGAGTTCGGGTACGTCACCCTCGCCGACGAGTGGTCCACCGGATCGTCGATCATGCCGCAGAAGAAGAACCCGGACGTGTCCGAGCTCACCCGCGGCAAGGCCGGCCGGCTCATCGGCAACCTCACCGGACTGCTCGCCACCCTCAAGGCGCAGCCGCTCGCGTACAACCGCGACCTGCAGGAGGACAAGGAACCGGTCTTCGACTCGGTGGCACAGCTCGAACTGCTGCTGCCGGCGATCACCGGACTGGTGAGCACCCTCACCTTCCACACCGACCGCATGGCCGAACTCGCCCCCGCCGGATTCACCCTCGCGACCGACATCGCCGAGTGGATGGTCCGCCAGGGCGTGCCCTTCCGCGTCGCCCACGAGGCGGCCGGGGCGTGCGTGCGGACCGCCGAGGCGCGCGGCGTGGGCCTCGAGGACCTCACCGACGAGGAGCTCGCCGCCGTCGACCCGGCGCTGACCCCGCAGGTGCGGGAGGTGCTCACCGTCGAGGGTTCGATCGCCTCGCGCAACGCCCGCGGCGGTACCGCCGGGGTGCGTGTCGCCGAGCAGCTCGAGCGTGTGCGCGAGAACAGCGCGCAGCTGAGGGGCTGGGTGCGCGACTGACATCGGTGCCATCGTCCCGGAGACGAGACGAGTCGACCGGGACGGTGGCACCGATGTGGCACGCTTGCACATGAACGGCCATCCGGGTGGGTACCGGCATGGGCAGGCGTGTAGGAGGGTTCGTGGCACTGGACACCGATGTAGTGGCCGAGTCGGTCCGGCGGCTCGTCGCCACCGCTCAGAACGGTCTCGAGGTGCTCCGCTACGGCGGGCTCGATCCGGGGGCGCCCTCGTCGCCTCATCAGGTCGTCGAGCGCACCTCGATGTACCGGCTGCGCCGCTACTTCCCGAACTCCGACACCGCCTCGTCCGGCATCCCCGTCGTCCTCGTACCCCCGATGATGGTCTCCGCCGAGGTCTACGACGTCACCCGCGACGCCGGCGCCGTCGGCACCCTCCACGAGATGGGCCTCGACCCCTGGGTCGTCGACTTCGGCTCGCCCGACCAGGAGGAGGGCGGCTGGAAACGCACCCTCACCGACCACATCCTCGCCCTCGACGAGGTCGTCGACCACGTCCGCTCCTACACCGGACGGGACGTGCACCTCGGCGGCTACTCGCAGGGCGGCATGTTCTGCTACCAGGTCGCCGCCTACCGGCGCAGCCGCGGCATCGCCAGCCTGATCACCTTCGGCAGCCCCGTCGACACCCTCGCCGCGCTGCCCTTCGGCATCCCCGAGATCCTCGCCACCCGATCCGCGGACTTCCTCGCCGACCACGTCTTCAACCGCCTGTCCATCACCGGATGGATGGCCCGCACCGGCTTCCAGCTGCTCGACCCCGTCAAGACGGTGCGCTCGCGCATCGACTTCCTGCGTCAGCTCCACGACCGCGAGGCCCTGCTCCCGCGCGAACCGCAGCGCCGCTTCCTCGACGACGAGGGCTGGGTCGCCTGGTCCGGACCCGCCGTCGCCGAGGTGCTGCGCCAGTTCATCGCGCACAACCGCATGGTCAGCGGCGGCTTCGTCATCAACGACCGCGCGGTGACCCTCGCCGACATCACCTGCCCCGTCCTCGCCTTCGTCGGCGAGGTCGACGACATCGGCCAACCGCTCGCCGTCCGCGGCATCCGCAAGGCCGCCCCACGCGCCGAGGTCTACGAATACACCCTGCGCGCAGGACATTTCGGTCTCGTCGTCGGGACCGTCGCATCGCAGCAGACCTGGCCCGCGGTGGGGGAGTGGGTGCAGTGGCGCGAGGGCATCGGCGACCGCCCCGTGGGCATGGCCACCATGGCCGTCCCCGACCCGGAGGCCGACCACGGCACCGGCGTCTCCATCGCCTCCCGCGTGACCCACACCGTCGCCACCCTCGCCGACGTCGGCACCGAGGTCGGCAAGGGGGTCACCGACCTGGCGGTCGGCGCCGTGCGCGGCGCCCGCGGCCTGACCGGCGAAGCCGTGCGCGCACTGCCGCGCCTGGCCCGGCTCGGGCAGATCCAGCCGCGCACCCGCATCTCCGTCGGCAGCCTCCTCTCCGAGGTCGGCCGCAAGAACCCCCACCGCGAGTGCTTCATCTTCGAGGACCGCGTCTACACCTTCGAGGCGGTCAACCGTCGCATCGACAACGTCGTGCTCGGCCTCGTCGACAGCGGCGTCCGACCCGCCATGCACGTCGGCGTCCTCATGGACGTGCGGCCCAGCGCCATGGCCGCCGTCGCCGCCATCTCCCGCATCGGCGCCGTGTCGGTGCTCATCCCGCCCGGCCCGGACGTCGCCGAAGCCGTCCGGCTCGGGGGTGTCGAGAAGATCGTCACCGACCCCGAGAACCTCGACAGTGCCGTCGCCACCGGGCTGCCGGCCCTCGTCCTCGGCGGCGGCGACGTGCGCGACCTCGACGTCGATCCCGACGCCGACGTCGTCGACCTCGAACGACTCGACATCTCCGGGGTGCAGCTGCCCGGCTGGTACGTCCCCGATCCCGGCCTGGCCCGCGAACTCGCCTTCATCCTGTTCAACGGCAGCGGCGACACCCTCTCCGTACGCCGGGTCACCAACTACCGGTGGGCGCTGTCGGCCTTCGGCACCGCGACCGCCGCGTCGCTCGGCCGCGGCGACACCATGTACTGCCTCGCGCCGCTGCACCACTCCTCCGGTCTGCTCGTCAGCTTCGGCGGGGCCCTCGCCGGCGGCGCCCGCATCGCACTGTCCCGCGGACTGGACCCCTCGCAGTTCAGCGACGAGGTGCACCGCTACGGCGTCACCGTCGTCACCTACACCTGGTCGATGATGCGCGAGGTGCTCGACAGCCCGTCGCTGCACATCGACGCCATCCACCCCATCCGCCTGTTCATCGGCTCCGGCATGCCACCCGGCCTGTGGCGACGCACCCTCGAACGCTTCGAACCGGCGCGCGTGCTCGAGTTCTACGCCTCCACCGAGGGCAACGTCGTGCTCGCCAACGTCTCCGGCGCCAAGATCGGATCGAAGGGCCGGCCCCTGCCCGGCAGCGCCGACGTCCGCCTGGCCGCCTACGACGCGGCCACCGGACGGCTCGTCGAGGACGAACGCGGCTTCGTCCGCGAAGCGCAGGACGGCGAGGTGGGCCTGCTCCTCGGCCGCCCCGGCCCCTCCGCCTCGGTGCTGAGCACCGTCATGCGCGGCGTCTTCGAGGCCGGCGACATGTGGGTGTCCACCGACTTCCTGTTCCGCCGCGACGCCGACGGCGACTACTGGCTGCTCGACAACCGGCGGGCCGTGATCCCCACCCACCACGGACCGGTGTTCTCCCAGATCGTCGCCGACGTGCTCGACTCCATCCCGCGCGTCGACATCGCCGTCGCCTACGGCATCACCGTCGGCGGCACCGACATCGCCGTCGCCGCGTGCACCCTGCGCGAGAACAAGGCCCCGACCGCCGCGGAGATCACCGCCGCCTTCGACGCGATCCCACCGGACGAACGTCCCGACCTCGTGCACGTCGTGCGGGACATCCCCCTCGGCCCGTCCTACCGGCCCTCGGCCGATGCGCTCCGCGAGCGGGGACTGCCGACCCCGACGGTGCGCACCTGGTACCTGGATCCCGGCACCGGCACCTACAAGCGGTTCACCAAGGCGGTCGCCGCGGAATGGAAGGCGGCCACGGCCGGGACGTCGACCGGTGCGCGGTAGCCTGGGTCCGGTTCGCTTCCGCCCCACGAAAGGACATCCGTGGCTGTCGATCCCACTCTCCTGAGCATCCTGGCCTGCCCCGAGGACAAGGGGCCGCTGCTGCTCGTCGACGACACGGTGCTCTACAACCCGCGTCTGCGCCGGGCGTACCCCATCGAGAACGGCATCCCCGTGCTGCTCGTCGACGAGGCCCGCGAGGTCACCGACGCCGAACACGACGACTATGTGGCGCGTGGCGTCGCCGGCTGGAGTCAGGACTGACCGGCACCCGCCGCACCGTCCACGATCTCGAGGCGCTCACCCCGCTCGAGGCGGCCGAGGCGCTGCTCGGGGCCACCGTCCGGGTCGGTGACGCGGCCGTACGCCTCACGGAGGTCGAGGCGTACGGCGGACCGGAGGACGGACCCTGGCCCGACCCGGCCGCGCACTCCTATCGCGGGCGGACCCCGCGTAACGCGGTGATGTACGGACCGGCCGGGCACCTGTACGTCTACCGCAGCTACGGCCTGCACTTCTGCGCCAACGTCTCCCTCGGCCCCGACGGGGTCGCCGGAGCCGTACTGCTGCGCGGCGGTGAGGTCGTCGACGGCGAAGCCGCCGTCCGCACCCGCCGCACACCGGGCACCCCCTTCGGCAACCTCGCGCGCGGACCCGGCAATCTCGCGGCCGCACTGGGGCTGACCCTGGACGACAACGGCATCGACGTGGGGGCCGCGCACGCGCGGGTGCGCGTGACCCTCGCCGACGGAGCGCCCGCCGGAGAGGTCCGGCACGGTCCGCGGGTGGGCATCAGCACCGCCGCCGACCGGCCCTGGCGGGTGTGGGTCGCCGGCGCCGTCGGAGTGTCCGCCTACCGCAGAAGCCCACGCGCGCCCGCGGCCCCGAAGCCGTAGTGGGATGATCGAGCGGTGACTGAGCACATTCTCGACGAACTGACCTGGCGCGGGCTCATCGCGCAATCGACCGATCTCGACGCCCTCAGGCGCGATCTCGATGCGGGTCCGATCACCCTCTATGCGGGCTTCGATCCCACCGGGCCCAGCCTGCACGCCGGTCACCTCGTGCCGCTCCTCGCGCTCAAGCGCTTCCAGCGTGCCGGCCATCGGCCCATCGTCCTCGCCGGCGGCGCCACGGGCATGATCGGCGATCCCCGGGACGTGGGGGAGCGCACCATGAACTCCGCGGACACCGTCGCCGAATGGGCCGAGCGGATCCGCGGCCAGCTCGAACGGTTCGTCGACTTCGACGACTCCCCGACGGGCGCGATCATCGCCAACAACATGGACTGGACCGGCAAGCTGTCGGCCATCGACTTCCTGCGCGACATCGGCAAGCACTTCTCGGTGAACGTCATGCTCGCGCGCGACACGGTCAAGCGCCGCCTCGAGTCGGACGGTATCTCCTACACCGAGTTCAGCTACATGCTGCTGCAGGCCAACGACTACGTGCAGTTGCGCCGCGAGTACGGCTGCGCGCTGCAGGTCGGCGGCTCCGACCAGTGGGGCAACATCATCGCCGGTGTCGAGCTCAACCGCCGCACCGACGGTGCGTCCGTCCACGCGCTGACGGTTCCGCTGGTCACCTCGTCCGACGGAAAGAAGTTCGGCAAGTCCACCGGCGGCGGAAGCCTGTGGCTCGACCCCGAGATGACCAGCCCTTACGCCTGGTACCAGTACTTCGTCAACGCGGCCGACGCCGACGTCGTCAAGTACCTGCGCTGGTTCACCTTCCTCGACAAGGAGGAGCTGGCCGAGCTCGAGACCGCGACCCTCGAGCGTCCCCACGCCCGCGAGGCACAGAAGCGTCTCGCTGCGGAGATGACCACCCTGGTGCACGGCGCGCACCACACCGCCGCCGTGGAGCTGGCGAGCCGCGCCCTGTTCGGCCGCGGCGAACTCGCCGAGCTCGACGAGGCGACTCTCGCCGCCGCACTGACCGAGGCCTCGGTGACCGAACTGCATCCGGGTGAACCGAACACCATCGTGGATCTGCTCGTGGCGTCGGGTCTGTGCGAGAGCAAGGGCGCGGCCCGCCGCACGATCAAGGAGGGTGGCGCCTCGGTGAACAACGTCCGCGTCTCCTCGGAGGAGTGGACTCCGGAGGACGGCGAACTGCTGCACGGACAGTGGCTCGTGCTGCGTCGCGGCAAGCGGAACTTCGCCGGCGTCCGCGTCGTCCGGGGCTGACCCGGTTCGCCGACGCTGGCGGGCCTCTGACCAGCGGATTTGACGGCTCGTTAGCGTCGGCGTAACTTAGTCGTCGTTCGAGCGACACGGAACACCGACCCGGACCGCACGGTTCGGCAGTAAGCGTGTCCACGAAGTCGCTTCGAACGGCGATTCACCCCCGAATCGCAGGATCTGCCGGGTTGCGGATCCGAAATCGGGTGTGATAGCTTGGAACGGTTGCCCCGGAGCGGGCCGGACACCAGTCCGGAACGTGATGGTGTGTGCGTGTTCTTTGAGAACTCAACAGTGTGCCGATGAATGTCAGTGCCAAATTTTTTTGGTGCAGCCACTTCTAGCGGAGTGGTTGTTTGCTGGTCGTCTCGTTCTTCCGTCTGGGGCGATCGGTATTTGAGTTTTTACGCTAGTGATTTGGCTCTACGCTTATGGCTGATTACCCCTTCGGGGGGATCGAGAGTCTTTAACGGAGAGTTTGATCCTGGCTCAGGACGAACGCTGGCGGCGTGCTTAACACATGCAAGTCGAACGATGAAGCCCAGCTTGCTGGGTGGATTAGTGGCGAACGGGTGAGTAACACGTGGGTGATCTGCCCTGCACTCTGGGATAAGCCTGGGAAACTGGGTCTAATACCGGATACGACCTTCTGCTGCATGGCAGGGGGTGGAAAGTTTTTTCGGTGCAGGATGAGCCCGCGGCCTATCAGCTTGTTGGTGGGGTAATGGCCTACCAAGGCGACGACGGGTAGCCGGCCTGAGAGGGCGACCGGCCACACTGGGACTGAGACACGGCCCAGACTCCTACGGGAGGCAGCAGTGGGGAATATTGCACAATGGGCGAAAGCCTGATGCAGCGACGCCGCGTGAGGGATGACGGCCTTCGGGTTGTAAACCTCTTTCAGCAGGGACGAAGCGCAAGTGACGGTACCTGCAGAAGAAGCACCGGCCAACTACGTGCCAGCAGCCGCGGTAATACGTAGGGTGCGAGCGTTGTCCGGAATTACTGGGCGTAAAGAGCTCGTAGGCGGTTTGTCGCGTCGTCTGTGAAAACCCGCAGCTCAACTGCGGGCTTGCAGGCGATACGGGCAGACTTGAGTACTGCAGGGGAGACTGGAATTCCTGGTGTAGCGGTGAAATGCGCAGATATCAGGAGGAACACCGGTGGCGAAGGCGGGTCTCTGGGCAGTAACTGACGCTGAGGAGCGAAAGCGTGGGTAGCGAACAGGATTAGATACCCTGGTAGTCCACGCCGTAAACGGTGGGCGCTAGGTGTGGGTTTCCTTCCACGGGATCCGTGCCGTAGCTAACGCATTAAGCGCCCCGCCTGGGGAGTACGGCCGCAAGGCTAAAACTCAAAGGAATTGACGGGGACCGCACAAGCGGCGGAGCATGTGGATTAATTCGATGCAACGCGAAGAACCTTACCTGGGTTTGACATATACCGGATCGCCTCAGAGATGGGGTTTCCCTTGTGGTCGGTATACAGGTGGTGCATGGCTGTCGTCAGCTCGTGTCGTGAGATGTTGGGTTAAGTCCCGCAACGAGCGCAACCCTTGTCCTGTGTTGCCAGCACGTAATGGTGGGGACTCGCAGGAGACTGCCGGGGTCAACTCGGAGGAAGGTGGGGACGACGTCAAGTCATCATGCCCCTTATGTCCAGGGCTTCACACATGCTACAATGGTCGGTACAGAGGGCTGCGATACCGTGAGGTGGAGCGAATCCCTTAAAGCCGGTCTCAGTTCGGATCGGGGTCTGCAACTCGACCCCGTGAAGTCGGAGTCGCTAGTAATCGCAGATCAGCAACGCTGCGGTGAATACGTTCCCGGTTCTGTACACACCGCCCGTCACGTCATGAAAGTCGGTAACACCCGAAGCCGGTGGCCTAACCCCTTGTGGGAGGGAGCCGTCGAAGGTGGGATCGGCGATTGGGACGAAGTCGTAACAAGGTAGCCGTACCGGAAGGTGCGGCTGGATCACCTCCTTTCTAAGGAGCATCTCCTGTCTCGGACCAGCACGCAGGTGGTGGGGGAGCAGGCAGAGGCCGATTGTCCCCGATCGTGGGACACGGTTGCTCATGGGTGGAACGCTGACAACCATCACCGTGTATGCATCATCCAATAGTGGTGGTGTGCGGTGGTTATATCGGTGCACTGTTGGGTCCTGAGGGAACACGCGAGTGTTTTTTCAGCGACGATGATCCGCGAAACGAGGAGCTTCGGTTTCTTGCGGTAGGGGTTGTTGTGTGTTGTTTGAGAACTGCACAGTGGACGCGAGCATCTTTGTTGTAAGTGTTTATGAGCGTACGGTGGATGCCTTGGCACCAGGAGCCGATGAAGGACGTGGGAGGCTGCGATATGCCTCGGGGAGCTGTCAACCGAGCTGTGATCCGAGGATTTCCGAATGGGGAAACCCAGCACGAGTGATGTCGTGTTACCCGCACCTGAATATATAGGGTGTGTGGAGGGAACGTGGGGAAGTGAAACATCTCAGTACCCACAGGAAGAGAAAACAACAGTGATTCCGTGAGTAGTGGCGAGCGAAAGCGGATGAGGCTAAACCGGGCACATGTGATACCTGGCAGGGGTTGTGTGTTCGGGGTTGTGGGGTTCGATATGTCGACGCTGCCGAGTCGGCCGACAGTCAGAAATCGTTGTGTTAGTCGAAGTGGTCTGGAACGGCCTGTCGTAGAGGGTGAGAGCCCCGTAGACGAAAACATGGCGACTGTCGAATCGGATACCCGAGTAGCACCGGGCCCGTGAAATCCGGTGTGAATCTGTCGGGACCACCCGATAAGCCTGAATACTCCCTGGTGACCGATAGCGGACTAGTACCGTGAGGGAAAGGTGAAAAGTACCCCGGGAGGGGAGTGAAATAGTACCTGAAACCGTGCGCTTACAATCCGTCAGAGCTGGTGCATGATTTGGTTCATGGCTGGTGATGGCGTGCCTTTTGAAGAATGAGCCTGCGAGTTAGTGGCATGTCGCGAGGTTAACCCGTGTGGGGTAGTCGTAGCGAAAGCGAGTCCGAACAGGGCGGTTGAGTGGCATGTTCTAGACCCGAAGCGGAGTGATCTACCCATGGCCAGGGTGAAGCGATGGTAAGACGTCGTGGAGGCCCGAACCCACTTAGGTTGAAAACTGAGGGGATGAGTTGTGGGTAGGGGTGAAAGGCCAATCAAACTCCGTGATAGCTGGTTCTCCCCGAAATGCATTTAGGTGCAGCGTCACGTGTTTCTCACCGGAGGTAGAGCTACTGGATGGTCTAGGGGGCCCACAAGCTTACCGAAATCAGCCAAACTCCGAATGCCGGTGAGTGAGAGCGTGGCAGTGAGACTGCGGGGGATAAGCTTCGTAGTCGAGAGGGAAACAGCCCAGATCGCCGGCTAAGGCCCCTAAGCGTGTACTAAGTGGAAAAGGATGTGGGATCGCTGAGACAACCAGGAGGTTGGCTTAGAAGCAGCCACCCTTGAAAGAGTGCGTAATAGCTCACTGGTCAAGTGGTTCTGCGCCGACAATGTAGCGGGGCTCAAGTACACCGCCGAAGCCGCGGCATTCACACAACACCTCGGAGGGATTACGGTTTCTCCGGCAGTGGTGTGGATGGGTAGGGGAGCGTCGTGCAGCCGTGGAAGCAGCGGGGTGACCCAGTTGTGGAGGCTGCGCGAGTGAGAATGCAGGCATGAGTAGCGAAAGACGAGTGAGAAACTCGTCCGCCGGATGACCAAGGGTTCCTGGGCCAGGTTAATCCGCCCAGGGTGAGTCGGGACCTAAGGCGAGGCCGACAGGCGTAGTCGATGGACAACGGGTTGATATTCCCGTACCCGTGTATCCGCGCCCAATGGCGAGGCAGTTGTGCTAACCGTCCAAAAGTTCTCTTTGTCCCTTCGGGGGCTCTGGGGATGGCTGCACGGGACCCTGGCTGTAGTAGTCAAGCGATGGGGTGACGCAGGAAGGTAGCTGGGCCAGGTGGTGGAATACCTGGTGTAAGCCGGTAGGGCGAATGGTAGGCAAATCCGCCATTCATGGAGCCTGAGAGGTGATGCGTACCCGTTGAGGGGAATTCAGTGATCCTATGCTGCCGAGAAAAGCCTCTAGTGAGTTGGTACACGGCCCGTACCCCAAACCGACACAGGTGGTCAGGTAGAGAATACCGAGGCGATCGAGAGAACTGTGGTTAAGGAACTCGGCAAAATGCCCCCGTAACTTCGGGAGAAGGGGGACCAGCCCTGGTGATGAGTCTTGCACTCTGAGCTGGGGGTGGTCGCAGAGACCAGAGAGAAGCGACTGTTTACTAAAAACACAGGTCCGTGCGAAGTCGTAAGACGATGTATACGGACTGACGCCTGCCCGGTGCTGGAAGGTTAAGAGGACCGGTTAGCGGGGTTTACTCCGCGAAGCTGAGAATTTAAGCCCCAGTAAACGGCGGTGGTAACTATAACCATCCTAAGGTAGCGAAATTCCTTGTCGGGTAAGTTCCGACCTGCACGAATGGCGTAACGACTTCTCTGCTGTCTCGACCACAGACTCGGCGAAATTGCATTACGAGTAAAGATGCTCGTTACGCGCGGCAGGACGAAAAGACCCCGGGACCTTCACTATAGCTTGGTATTGGTGTTCGGTTCGGTTTGTGTAGGATAGGTGGGAGACTGTGAAGCGGTGACGCCAGTTGTCGTGGAGTCGTTGTTGAAATACCACTCTGATCGTATTGGACATCTAACCTCGGACCATGATCTGGTTCAGGGACAGTGCCTGGTGGGTAGTTTAACTGGGGCGGTTGCCTCCCAAAATGTAACGGAGGCGCCCAAAGGTTCCCTCAGCCTGGTTGGCAATCAGGTGTCGAGTGCAAGTGCACAAGGGAGCTTGACTGTGAGACTGACAGGTCGAGCAGGGACGAAAGTCGGGACTAGTGATCCGGCACCGGCATGTGGAAGCGGTGTCGCTCAACGGATAAAAGGTACCCCGGGGATAACAGGCTGATCTTCCCCAAGAGTCCATATCGACGGGATGGTTTGGCACCTCGATGTCGGCTCGTCGCATCCTGGGGCTGGAGTAGGTCCCAAGGGTTGGGCTGTTCGCCCATTAAAGCGGCACGCGAGCTGGGTTTAGAACGTCGTGAGACAGTTCGGTCTCTATCCGCCGCGCGCGTTAGAAACTTGAGGAAGGCTGTCCCTAGTACGAGAGGACCGGGACGGACGAACCTCTGGTGTGCCAGTTGTCCCGCCAGGGGCATGGCTGGTTGGCTACGTTCGGAAGGGATAACCGCTGAAAGCATCTAAGCGGGAAGCCTGTTCCAAGATGAGGTTTCTCACCCCTCGAGGGTAGGCCCGGCAGACCACCGGGTTGATAGGCCGGAACTGGAAGCGCAGTAATGTGTGGAGGTGACCGGTACTAATAGGCCGAGGACTTACCATGAAGGTGTTACGCGTCCACTGTGCGGTATCTGAAACAGCACACACATCAGATGTCGGGCCCGGCGGTGTTCGGGTGGTCGATTCTGGTGCGTGAAGTTTCATAGAGTTACGGCGGCCATAGCGACAGGGAAACGCCCGGTCCCATTCCGAACCCGGAAGCTAAGCCTGTCTGCGCCGATGGTACTGCACTCGACAGGGTGTGGGAGAGTAGGACACCGCCGAACACCCGTTCCGGAAGGGGACCCACAGGAGTGGGTCCCCTTCCGTGTTTTCATGAGAGGATTTTTCTGTGTCCGACAGCAACGGTGAACGTCGGTCCTTCCGGAGTGGAGGATCCACTCCGTGGTCGGGCCGTAAGAACGAGGGCGCCGAGCGCGCCGACGACAATCGCAGCGAAGGGGAGCAGCGAGGCGGTCGCGACGACCGCCGGCAGGGCGGTTTCAGCTCCGGCGGACGATCGTCCGGCCGTGGAGACGACCGCCGCAGCGGCCAGGGCGACCGTCCCTACCGCGGCCGCAATGACGACTCCCGCGGGCGCCGTGACGATCGGCCGCACCGCGAGCGTGACGATCGGCCGTACCGCGAGCGTGACGATCGGCCGTACCGCGAGCGTGACGATCGGCCGTACCGCGAGCGAGACGATCGGCCGTACCGCGAGCGAGACGATCGGCCGTACCGCGAGCGTGACGATCGGCCGTACCGCGAGCGTGACGATCGGCCGTACCGCGAACGCGGTGACCGCCCCTACGGCGAGCGTTCCACCGGCGACGACCGTCGGCGCAGCGACGACCGGCCCCAGCGCCGGGACGATCGCCCCCGCGGTGGTGACGATCGACCGCGCCGCAGTGGAGACGACCGCCGGCAGGGCTCGGATCGTCCCCGCGGCGAACGTACTTACGGCAATCGAGACGACCGTTCCGATCGTCCCCGTGGCGAGCGCAGCTACGGCAACCGTGACGACCGCCGTGGCGGCGACCAGCGCGGCGGTGACCGTCGCGGAGGCGGAGCTCCCCGTCGCCGCGGTGGCGAGGGCGGTTTCGGTCCCGGCCGTGGCCGCGAGGGTGTCGCCCCGCAGCGCCGTGAGGCCCGTCCCGACGAGCCCGATCTGCCCGACGACGTCGAGGCGTCGGAGCTCGACCCGACGATCCGCCGCGACCTGCTCAGCCTGGACAAGTCGAACGCCAACACCGTCGCCCGGCACCTGGTGATGGCCGTCAAGCTGCTCGACGACGACCCGCGTGCCGCTCTGGCCCACGCCCGCGCCGCCCGGCAGCGCGCCGGCCGCATCGCCGTGGTGCGTGAGGCCGCCGGTATCGCCGCGTACCACGCCGGTGAATGGGCCGAGGCCCTGTCGGAGCTGCGCGCTGCCCGCCGGATGTCCGGCGGCACAAGCCTTCTTGCCGTCATGGCGGACTGCGAGCGTGGTCTCGGACGGCCGGAGAAGGCCATCGAGATCGGCCGCAGCGAGGAGGCCCGCGCTCTCACCGGAGACGAGGCCAGCGAGCTGCGCATCGTCGTCGCGGGTGCCCGCATGGACCTCGGTCAGTACGACCAGGCGGTCGTGACGCTGCAGACACCGGATCTCGATCCCGAGCGTCGGGGCACCGCGGCCGCACGCCTGTTCTACGCCTACGCCGACGCTCTCGTCGCGGCCGGCCGGACGGAGGAGGGCCTGCAGTGGTTCCTGCACTCCGCCGCCGCCGACCTCGAAGGCGTCACCGACGCCGAGGAACGGGTGGAGGAACTCACCGGAGAGGCCCCGTGACCGAGGGGAACCTCCCTGTCGGCAAGACTCTCCGCGAGATCTACGACGTCCTGCTGCTCGACCTCGACGGCACCGTGTACCGGGGTGCGCAACCGGTGCCCGGTGCCCGCGAGGCCCTGACCGGTGGCGACGACACCGTCCTGTACGTGACCAACAACGCGAGTCGCCGGCCCGCGGACGTGGCGCTGCACCTGCGCGAACTCGGCTTCCCCGCCGAGGACGCGTCGGTGGTCACCAGCTCCCAGTCCGCGGCCCGGCTGCTCGCCGAGCAACTGCCCGCCGGCACGCCCGTGCTGGTCGTCGGCACCGAGGCGCTGGCCGAGGAGATCGCCGCGGTCGGTCTCGAGCCGGTGCGTACCGCCGACGCCGGTCCGGCCGCGGTCGTACAGGGCCATTCCCCGGACACCGGCTGGGCGATGCTCGCCGAGGCCACCCTGGCGGTGCGGTCCGGTGCCCTGTGGGTCGCCACCAACATCGACTCGACCCTGCCGACCGAGCGGGGGCTCGTGTTGGGCAACGGGTCGATGGTCGCCGCGGTGCGCAACGCCACCGGCGCGACCCCTCTCGTCGCGGGCAAGCCTGCCGCGCCCCTGTTGGAGGACGCGATCCGACGGGGAGCTGCCCGGCGGCCCCTCGTGATCGGCGACCGGCTGGACACCGACATCGAGGGCGCCGACGCCGTCGGCGCCGACTCGCTGCTCGTCCTGACCGGCGTGAGCACCGTCGCCGACCTGCTCCGCGCCCCCGCCCGGCAGCGACCCACCTACGTCGCCGGGTCGCTGACCTCCCTCGACGAGCCGGCCGAGCGGCTGCGTCCCGCCGCGGACCCGGCGTGGACGGTGACCGTCGACGGCGGTGATCTTCACCTCGCCGCCACCGGGGACTCCGACGACCCGATGCAGGCGCTGCGAGCCGTGCTCGATCTCGCCTGGGCCGAGCCCGCATTCGGGCAGGTCGTGGCCGACGACGCACGCGCCCGGGCCGTTCTCGCGGCATGGGGTGTGCCGGCCTGATCCGCACCGGACGGTGTGGAGCGGTCACGGTGATCGACTAGCGTGGACGGCGATGAGCACGTCGATTCCACGTCCGGGCGAACACCTCCCCGGCGCACGCCCCACCGTCGATCCCGCTCGTGTCCACGAGGAGGTCGACGCGTTGCTGACCCGTGTGCGCGAGCAGGGGGAGGGATCCGACCTCCCGATCACCGACCAGTCCCGCCTCCTCGAGCAGGCCGACCTGCTCGAACGCGCCCACGACGTCCTCGTGCAGGCGCTGTCGACCGTGGACAGGATCTGACGTGGCACGCCGGGCACGAGTGGATGCGGAACTGGTCCGCCGCGGACTGGCACGGTCGCGGGAACACGCCTCCGAGCTGATCGCCGCCGGGCGGGTGCTGATCTCCGGCACGGTCGCGACCAAACCCGCGACCGCCGTCGAACCGAACACCCCGCTGATCGTCACCGAGGTCGCCGACGAGGTGAACTGGGCGTCCCGCGGCGCCCACAAACTCCTCGGCGCGCTCGAGGCGTTCACCCCGCAGGGCGTGACGGTCGCGGGCAAGCGGTGCCTCGACGCGGGCGCCTCCACCGGCGGATTCACCGACGTGCTGCTGCACGAGGGGGCCGCGGAGGTCGTCGCCGTCGACGTCGGCTACGGACAACTGGTGTGGCGGCTGCAGTCCGACGAGCGTGTGCACGTGATGGATCGAACGAATGTGCGTAGCATCGACGCCGAGACGATCGGGGGGCCGGTCGACCTGGTGGTCGCCGACCTGTCGTTCATCTCGCTGAAACTGGTGCTCCCGGCGTTCGTGGCCTGCGCGAAGCCCGGCGCCGATCTGCTGCCGATGGTCAAGCCGCAGTTCGAGGTCGGCAAGGACCGGGTGGGCAGCGGCGGCGTCGTGCGCGACCCGGCCCTGCGCACCGAAGCGGTGGTCGACGTGGCCCGCGAGGCGCAGCGGCTCGGCCTGCGCACCCTCGGCGCCGTGGCGAGCCCGCTGCCGGGGCCGTCGGGGAACGTCGAGTACTTCCTGTGGCTGCGGGCCGGTGCGCCGGGGTCGGAGGAACTCGACCCCGAGGTGATCGAACGGATCGAACGTGCGGTGCAGGAAGGACCACAGTGACCACAGGGACCGGGACCCCCGGGACCGGCGCGGAGAACACGGCGCCGTTCGACCGTGAGATCCTGCTCGTCTCCCATTCCGGGCGCGACGAGATCGCCGGTACCGCACTGCGGGTCGCGCGGATGCTGGGGGAGGCGGGCATAGGCCTGCGCACCCTCGACGACGAGGCGGTGGCCAACGGACTCGGCGTCCTCGCCGTGCCCGGCAGCTTCATCCGGGTCGTCGAACCCGGCCCGGAGGCCGCGGCCGGCTGCGAGATGGTGATCGTCCTCGGCGGCGACGGCAGTTTCCTGCGCGCCGCCGAACTCGCCCAGTACGACGCGGTCCCGGTACTCGGCATCAACCTCGGCCGCATCGGTTTCCTCGCCGAGTCCGAGGCCGAACACCTCGAGGAGGCGCTGCTGCAGGTGGTGCGCCGCGAGTACCGCATCGAGCAGCGCATGACCCTCGACGTGACGGTGCGCCTCGAGGACGAGATCCTCGACCGCTGCTGGGCGCTGAACGAGGCGAGCCTCGAGAACAAATCACGGCTCGGGGTGCTCGAGGTGGTGCTCGAGGTGGACGGGCGCCCGGTCTCGTCGTTCGGCTGCGACGGCGTGCTCGTCGCCACCCCGACGGGCTCGACCGCCTACGCGTTCTCCGCGGGCGGACCGATCGTGTGGCCGGAACTCGAGGCGCTGCTGGTCATCCCGAGCAACGCCCACGCGCTGTTCGCCCGGCCGCTGGTCACCAGCCCGGAATCGATCATCGCCGTCGAGACCCTCGCCGGGGGACACGACGGGCTGGTCTTCTGCGACGGGCGACGCATCCTCGAGATGCCGGCCGGGGCCCGGCTCGAGGTGGTACGCGGACGCAACCCGGTGCGCTGGGTGCGTCTGGATTCGGCACCGTTCGCCGATCGGATGGTGCGCAAGTTCGAACTTCCGGTGAAGGGCTGGCGGGGAAGGAAACTCTGAGGTGCTCGCAGAGATCCGGATCGACAATCTGGGTGTGATCTCCGAGGCGTACGCGCGGTTCCACGGAGGTCTGACGGTGCTCACCGGCGAGACCGGTGCCGGCAAGACCATGGTCGTCACGAGCCTGCACCTGCTGTCCGGGGTGCGCGCCGATCCGTCCCGGGTCCGCGAGGGCGCCGCCCGCGCGGTCGTCGAGGGCCGGTTCGAGATCGAACCCGCCCCCAGCCACATCGAGAAGAAGATCGTGGAGCTGCTCGAGTCCACCGGCGCCCAGCGCGACGAGGACGGCAGCATCATCGCGGTGCGCACCGTCGGCAGCGACGGCCGCTCCCGCGCCCATCTCGGCGGACGCAGCGTGCCGGTGGGGGTGCTGTCGGACTTCACCGACCCGCTGCTGACCGTGCACGGCCAGAACGACCAGCTGCGGCTGCTGCGCCCCGACGAGCAGCGCGCCGCCCTCGACCGGTTCGGCGGCAAGGCCGTCGCGGGTCTGCTCGAGCGGTACCGCACGCACCGCCGCCGCTGGCTCGCCGCCCGCGCCGAGCTGACCGAACGCACCGAACGATCCCGCGAGCTCGCCCAGGAAGCCGACCGGCTGCAGTTCGGGCTCGAGGAGATCGACCGTGTCGCTCCGGAGCCGGGGGAGGACCAGCGGATCGTCGAGGAGGTGCGGCGCCTGTCGGATCTCGACTCCCTGCGCGAGGCCGCGACCGCCGCGCACACCGCCCTCGCCGGCGACGAGGACGGTGCCGGCGACGGATTGGGGTCCGCCCTGGATCTGCTCGGGGAGGCCCGCTCCCGGCTCGACGGCAGCGACGACCCGGTGCTGCGTGAACTGGGACCGCGGTTGGCCGAGGCCATCACCGTGGTCACCGACATCACCTCCGACCTGTCCGGCTATCTGTCGGATCTGCCCTCGGATCCCGGTGCGCTCGAGTCGCTGCTCAACCGGCAGGCCGAACTGAAGACCCTCACCCGCAAGTACGCCGCCGACATCGACGGGGTGCTCGAGTGGGCCCGCGACGCCCGGGAACGCCTGTCCGGTCTCGACGTCTCCGCCGAGGCCCTCGACAAGCTCGCCGCCGAGGTGGACGCCGAGGCCGCCGCCACCGCCGAGGCGGCGCAGGCCCTGTCCGCGGCGCGCCGCAAGGTCGCCGGCAAGCTCGCCAAGGCCGTCAGCGCCGAACTGGCCGGGCTCGCGATGGGCCGCGCCGTGCTCGAGGTCCACGTGGGGGAGCGGGAGGCCACCGCCACCGACTCCGCACCCCTGCCCGTCGGCGACCGGCTGCTGCACGCCGGTGAGTCCGGCATCGACGAGGTGGAGTTCCGGCTCGCCGCCCACTCCGGTGCCGGGGCGCGGCCGCTCGCGCGCAGCGCGTCCGGCGGTGAGCTGTCGCGGGTGATGCTCGCCCTCGAGGTGGTGCTCGCCGGCACCGAACGCGGCGCCACCATGGTCTTCGACGAGGTCGACGCCGGGGTCGGCGGGCGGGCCGCGGTGGAGATCGGCCGCCGCCTCGCGCGCCTGGCCCGCACCCACCAGGTCATCGTGGTCACGCACCTGCCGCAGGTCGCGGCGTTCGCCGACACCCACCTCGTCGTCGACAAGGTCGACGACCGGGCCGGGGTGATCAGCAGCGGGGTGCGGACGCTGACGGAGGAGGAGCGGGTCACCGAGCTGGCGCGGATGCTGGCCGGGCTCGACGACACCGAGACCGGCCGCGCCCACGCCGAGGAACTGCTCGCCGTCGCCCACGCAGAGCGTGCCGGCTGACCGGTCCCTCCGGGTTGCCGGGCGGGCCGTGATGTTCACGCCACGGCGGGCCGTGATGTTCACGCCACGGCGGGCCGTGATGTTCACGACCGTCCGGCGCGCCTCCACGACCTCACCCGTATACCAGCGCATCATCTTTGCCATGAAGTTGCCGGCGCTGTTGTCACGGAACAACGAATCGCTGCCCGGAGTGAGTGGCATCGCCCGGGTGGACAGGAACACCGCGAAGTTGCTGCGCCGGGTGGGCC
Source organism: Rhodococcus sp. Z13 (assembly GCF_025837095.1). NCBI lineage: Bacteria > Bacillati > Actinomycetota > Actinomycetes > Mycobacteriales > Nocardiaceae > Rhodococcus > Rhodococcus sacchari. Next base: position 2,474,772 of record NZ_CP107551.1, on the reverse strand, counting down.
CCGGTGACATCGTCGTCCTCGACGCCATCGACCTCGACCGGGTGACCGCCGACGCGCTCGTCGAGGCCGGCGTCACCGCCGTCGTCAACGCCTCCCCGTCCATCTCGGGCCGCTACCCGAATCTCGGCCCCGAGGTGCTCGTCGCCAACGACATCGTCCTCGTCGACAACGTCGGCGCCGAGGTCTTCAAGAAGATCAAGGACGGCGCCAAGATCCGCCTGCACGAGGGCAACGTCTACGCCGGCGAGAAGCTGCTCGTCGAGGGCGAGGAGCAGACCGAGGTCGAGATCTCCGATCGCATGATCGAGGCCAAGACCGGGCTCGTCGACCACCTCGAGGCGTTCTCCGGCAACACCATCGAGTTCATCCGCTCGGAGAGCCCACTGCTCATCGACGGCGTCGGCATCCCCGACATCGACCTCGACCTGCGCGACCGGCACGTCGTGGTGGTCTCCGACGGTCCCGGCCACGTGCAGGACCTCAAGGACCTCAAGCCGTTCATCAAGGAGTACTCGCCGATCCTCGTCGGCGTGGGTCCCGGCGCGGACACCCTCACCAAGGCGGGCTACAAGCCCGACCTGATCGTCGGCGATCCCGACGAGATCGGCACCGCGACCCTCAAGTCCGGCGCCGAGGTCGTGCTGCCCGCCGACCCGGACGGGCACGCCCCCGGCCTGGAACGCATCCAGGATCTCGGCATCGGCGCGATGACCTTCCCCGCCGCGGGTACCCCCACCGATCTCGCGTTGCTGCTCGTCGACCATCACGGCGCGGCGCTGGTGGTGACCGTCGGCAGCACCGTCTCCCTCGACGAGTTCTTCGATCACGGCCGCCGCGACACCAACCCGTCGGCGGTGATGACCCGGCTGAAGGTCGGTGCGAAGCTCGTCGACGCCAAGGCCGTGGCCACGCTCTACCGCAGCCGCGTCTCCGGCGGAGTGATCGCCCTGCTCGTGTTCGCGGCGCTCATCGCGGTCATCGCCGCGCTGGTCGTGTCGAATCTCGGCGCCGACGTCGTCGAACTCGCGAAACAGTGGTGGGACAGCCTCGTCGAGTGGATCCGGGGTCTGCGCGCGTGATCTCGATGCGCCACCACGCCGTCTCCCTCGTGGCGGTCTTCCTGGCCCTGGCCATCGGCATCGTGCTCGGTTCCGGGCTGCTCGCCGACAGCGTCGTCTCCGGTCTGCGCGACGACAAGGCCGAGCTGCGCCAGGAGGTGCAGGACGCCGAAGACCGGGCCTCGCTGCTCGACGCCCAGCTGCTCGCCGCCGACGGCTTCGACGCCACGGTCGCTCCGAGGATCGTGCGCGACGAACTGCTCGACCGGTCGGTGCTGGTGGTGACCACCCCCGACGCCGACCCGGAGGACCTCGACGCGCTCGTGCGCACCGTGGCCGCCGCCGGTGGCCGCGTCACCGGGCGGGTGTCGCTGACCGAGTCGTTCGTCGACGCGGCCGGCGCCGACCAGCTGCGCACCACCGTCACCAATGTGGTGCCCGCCGGGGTGGAGCTGCAGACCGGCGCCGTCGACCCCGGCAGCCTCGCCGGTGACCTGCTCGGCGCGGTGCTGCTCGTCGACCCGGGCACCGGTCAGCCGCGCAGCACCCCCGAGGAACGGGCCCTGGCACTGAGCACCCTGCGCAGCGGCGGGTTCGTCACCTACGACGACGGCATCGAACCGGCGCAGGCCGCCCTGGTCGTCACCGGCGACCACACCGGCGACCCCGAGCACGCCGGCAACCGGGCGGCGCTGATCGCCCGCTTCGCCGGGGCCGTCGACGGCCGCGGCGCCGGTGCGGTGCTCACCGGCCGGCCCGGCGCGGCGGTCGGCAACGGACCCATCGCCGTGGTGCGGGCCGACGCGGCGCTCGCCGCGGGGTTGTCCACGGTGGACACCCTCGACCGCGAATCGGGGCGGATCACCACGGTTCTCGCGCTGCGCGAACAGGTCGACGGCGGCAGCGGCCGCTACGGCACCGGCCCCAACGCCGCCTCCGTGACCGTCGGCTCGCCCGCCCGCTAGACACCTCCCGTCCCGGCCGGCAGAGGACACCTTCGGGCCGGCCCGCGAGGGCACCTTCGGGCCGGCCCGCGAGGGCACGCCGTCCCCGGCGCGGTGTGAGATCGGTTGCATCCGGCGGCGCTCACATGCCGCGACGGTTGTGATCTCGCCGATCCGGGGACGCGTACCCGCGGGTCGGGTACGCGCCTGCCTCCGGAGGTGTTACCGTGAAATTCCGTGGGTCGGCAGGCCCCAGCTGTATCGCATCAGTCCAAAAGTCCTGCACCAGACGTCACGGGAGCTTCTTTGCCACAGTCACGCCACTCGCGTACCCCTACCAAGCACATCTTCGTCAGCGGGGGCGTCGCATCCTCGCTCGGCAAGGGGCTCACAGCGTCGAGCCTGGGGGCCCTGCTCACCGCACGCGGCATGCGCGTGACGATGCAGAAGCTCGACCCGTATCTCAACGTCGATCCCGGAACGATGAACCCGTTCCAGCACGGTGAGGTCTTCGTCACCGAGGACGGCGCCGAGACCGACCTCGACGTGGGCCACTACGAACGTTTCCTCGACCGCGACCTGTCCGCCGACGCCAACGTCACCACCGGCCAGGTCTACTCGACGGTGATCGCCAAGGAGCGTCGCGGCGAATACCTCGGTGACACCGTGCAGGTCATCCCGCACATCACCGACGAGATCAAGCGCCGCATCCTCGCGATGGCCGCTCCCGACGCCGAGGGGCACGCCCCCGACGTGGTGATCACCGAGATCGGCGGCACCGTCGGCGACATCGAGTCCCAGCCTTTCCTCGAGGCCGCCCGCCAGGTGCGCCACGAGGTCGGCCGCGACAACTGCTTCTTCCTGCACGTCTCGCTCGTGCCGTATCTCGGCCCGTCCGGCGAGCTGAAGACCAAGCCGACCCAGCATTCGGTGGCCGCGCTGCGCAACATCGGTATCCAGCCCGACGCGCTGGTGCTGCGCTGCGACCGCGACGTGCCGGCCTCGCTCAAGGCGAAGATCTCGCTGATGTGCGACGTCGACGTCGCCGGCTGCATCTCCTGCCCGGACGCCCCGAGCATCTACGACATCCCGAAGGTGCTGCACAGCGAGGGCCTCGACGCCTACGTCGTGCGCCAGCTCGGCCTGCCCTTCCGCGACGTCGACTGGACCGTCTGGGGCGACCTGCTCGAGCGTGTCCACAACCCCCGCGAGACCGTCGAGGTGGCCCTGGTCGGCAAGTACATCGACCTGCCCGACGCCTACCTGTCGGTCACCGAGGCGCTGCGCGCCGGCGGTTTCGCGCACCGCGCGAAGGTCAAGATCCGCTGGGTCGCCTCCGACGAGTGCGAGACCGAGGCCGGCGCCGAGAAGCATCTCGGTGACGTCGACGCCGTCCTGATCCCCGGTGGCTTCGGCATCCGCGGCATCGAGGGCAAGCTCGGCGCCATCCGGTTCGCCCGCACCCGCAAGATCCCGCTGCTCGGCCTGTGCCTGGGCCTGCAGTGCGTCGTCATCGAGGCGGCCCGCTCGGTGGGCATCGCCGACGCGTCGTCGACCGAGTTCGATCCGGACACCAGCTCCCCGGTCATCTCCACGATGGCCGACCAGGAGCAGGCCGTCGCCGGTGAGGCCGATCTCGGCGGCACCATGCGGCTCGGCGCCTACCCCGCGGTGCTGAAGAAGGGCTCGGTCGTCGCCAAGGCGTACGGCAGCGAGAAGGTCTCCGAGCGGCACCGGCACCGCTACGAGGTCAACAACGCCTACCGCGACCGGATCGCCAAGTCCGGCCTGGTGTTCTCGGGTACCTCCCCGGACGGGCGTCTCGTCGAGTTCGTCGAGTACCCCGCCGACGTGCACCCATACTTCGTGGCCACCCAAGCGCATCCGGAGCTCAAGAGCCGCCCCACCCGCCCGCACCCGCTGTTCGCCGGCCTGATCGCCGCGGCCCTGCAGTACAAGGCCGCCGAACGGCTCCCGGTGGACATCCCGGGCGAGGACGTCCCGGCCGCCGAGGAGCCGGTGGTCTCGGCTCCCGCCTCGGGCGAGACCGAGTAGTCACGATGGCGCAGCGACACGAATTCCGCAGCCTGTCGAGCCGGCGGATCTACACCGGGGCCATCGTGTCGCTGCGCGTCGACGAGGTGGCGATGCCCGACGGGCACACCGCCGAGCGGGAGGTCGTCGAACACCACGGGGCCGTCGCCGTCGTGGCCGTCGACGAACAGGACCGGGTGGTGCTCGTGCACCAGTACCGGCACCCGCTCGGCCGCCGCCTGTGGGAACTGCCCGCCGGGCTGCTCGACGCCCCCGGTGAGGACCCCCTCGACACCGCCCGCCGCGAACTCGCCGAAGAGACCGGCCTCGCCGCGGACGACTGGGAGGTGCTCGTCGACATCGCCCTCTCGCCCGGCTTCACCGACGAGGCGGTGCGGGTGTTCGCCGCCCGCGGCCTGCGCACCGTCGACCGGCCCGATCCGGAACACGAGGAAGCCGACCTCGAGGTGCACCGGATCCCCGTGGACGAGGCGGTGGCCATGGTGTTGCGCGGCGAGATCGTCAACGCCACCGCGGTGTCCGGGCTGCTGGCCCTCGCCGCCGGCCGCGCCACCGGGCTGCCCACCCGGACTGCGGACGCGCCGTGGCCGGACCGGCCCACCGCCTTCGCCCGCACCCGCGCGGGACGGTGACCGTGCCGCCCGGTGAGGAACAGCTCGCGCAGGTCGACCCCGCACACGCCCCCGCGCCGACCCTCACCCGGCAACTCGACGCCTATCTCGCGCATCTCACCGTCGAACGCGGGGTCGCGGCGAACACCCTCGCGTCCTACCGCCGCGACCTGCGCCGCTATCTCGAATACCTGACGGACCTGCACATCGGGGACCTCGCCGACGTGCAGGAACACCACATCGGCGAGTTCGGGGCGAGCCTGCGCCGCGGCGACCCCGAGCGGAGCCGCCCGGCCCTGGCCGCCAGCTCCGCCGCCCGCGCCCTCATCGCCGTGCGCGGCCTGCACCGCTTCTCCGCCGCCGAGGGGCAGACCCCCGTCGACGTGGCCCGCACCGTCAAACCCCCCAGCGCCGGCCGGCGCCTGCCCAAGGCGTTGACCGTCGACCAGGTCGCCGCCGTGCTCGACGCCGCCGGCTCCGAGGCCGACGGCGCGCGCGGCCTGCGCGACCGGGCCCTGCTCGAGCTGCTGTACTCGACCGGCGCCCGCATCTCCGAGGCCGTCGGTCTCGACGTCGACGACATCGACGCCTCCGCCCGCGCCGTGCTGCTGCGCGGCAAGGGCGGCAAGCAGCGCCTCGTGCCGGTGGGCCGGCCCGCCCTGGCGGCGCTCGACGCCTATCTGGTGCGTGGCCGCACCGCCCTCGCCACCGGGCAGAGCCCCGCGGTGTTCCTCAACGTGCGCGGCGGCCGCCTGTCGCGGCAGAGCGCATGGAAGGTGCTGCAGACCGCCGCCGAACGCGCCGGCCTGGACATCGCGGTGTCCCCGCACACCCTGCGACACTCGTTCGCCACCCATCTGCTCGACGGCGGCGCCGACGTGCGGGTGGTACAGGAGTTGCTCGGTCATGCTTCTGTGACGACCACGCAGATATACACGCTGGTCACGGCCGGGGCGCTGCGGGAGGTGTGGGCGCAGGCGCATCCCCGCGCCCGCTGACGCCGCCCCGATCCGGTGCGTGTCCCGTACGGTGGACCCGGCGGCGAAGCGGTAGCGTTTCGTCCGACGGATCGCCCCGGCCCAGCGTCGGGACGAGTGAACACCAGGGTCGCAAGACAGGGGGAGTACCGAACGTGGGCACACCTCGGCCACCCGCCACGTACACCGCACAGCCGTACACCCGACCGGCCACCGTCTCCGCCGACGCGCCGCACCGCGGTGCCCCCGGTACCGACGTGAGCCCGGACACCGAACTCGGCCCCACCGGGCGGCCCCGCCGGCACATCCCCGAGCCGCAGCCCCCCTCGCACCAGGGGCCGGCCACCATCATCGCGATGTGCAACCAGAAGGGCGGGGTCGGCAAGACCACCTCCACCATCAACCTCGGTGCCGCCCTCGCCGAATACGGCCGCCGGGTGCTGCTCGTCGACCTCGACCCGCAGGGCGCCCTGTCGGCCGGGCTCGGGGTCGCCCACCACGATCTCGAGCTGACCGTCCACAACCTGCTCGTCGAACCCCGGGTCTCCGCCGACGAGGTGCTCGTGCGCACCCACGTCGAGAACGTCGACCTGCTGCCGAGCAACATCGACCTGTCCGCCGCGGAGATCCAGCTCGTCTCCGAGGTCGGCCGCGAGCAGGCCCTCGGCCGGGCCCTGTACCCGATGCTCGACCGCTACGACTACGTCCTCGTCGACTGCCAGCCCTCCCTCGGGCTGCTCACCGTCAACGCCCTGGCCTGCGCCGACTCGGTGCTCATCCCGATGGAATGCGAGTTCTTCAGCCTCCGCGGCCTGGCGCTGCTCAACGACACCGTCGACAAGGTCCGCGACCGGCTCAACCCGAAGCTGTCGGTGGCGGGCATCCTGGTGACCATGTTCGACTCGCGCACCCTGCACGGCCGCGAGGTGATGGCCCGCGTGGTCGAGGTCTTCGGCGATCTCGTCTACGACGCGGTGATCAACCGCACCGTGAAGTTCCCGGAGACCAGCGTCGCCGGGGAACCCATCACCCGCTGGGCCCCCGCCTCCGCGGGCGCCGAGGCGTACCGGGCACTGGCCCGCGAGGTGATCCACCGGAGCGGTCGCTGACTTCCGTGCACGCCCCCATCCAGGACAGACCCATCACCGACGGCAGCCTCGACGACCCGGCCGGGCCCGCCCCGGCCCGACCGGACCCCGACCCACCGGCCGGTGCGCCCCCGGCGGCGGAGGAGCCCGAGCCCCGCACCGGCTTCCACGTGCGGCTGCGCAACTTCGAGGGGCCCTTCGACCTGCTGCTCACCCTGATCTCGCAACGCCGCCTCGACGTCACCGAGGTCGCCCTGCACGAGGTCACCGACGACTTCATCGCCTACACCCGCGAACTCGGCCCCGAGGCCGGCCTCGACCAGACCACCGAATTCCTCGTCGTCGCCGCCACCCTCCTCGACCTCAAGGCCGCGCGGCTGCTGCCCTCCGGGGAGGTCGACGATCCCGAGGACCTCGCCCTGCTCGAGGCCCGCGACCTGCTGTTCGCGCGGCTGCTGCAGTACCGCGCCTACAAACAGGTCGCCGAACGCTTCGCCGAACTCGAGGCCGCCGCGCTGCGCCGCTATCCCCGCGCGGTCTCCCTCGAGGACCGCTTCGAGAACCTCGTGCCCGAGGTGATCCTCGGTGTCGACCCGCAGCGCTTCGCCGAGATCGCCGCCGCCGCGTTCCGCCCCAAACCCCCACCGACCGTCGGCCTCGACCACCTGCACGCCCCCAAGGTGTCGGTGCCCGAGCAGGCCGCGCTCATCCTCGCCCGGCTGCGCGACCGCGGCGCCGGCGTCTGGATCGGCTTCGACGAGCTCGTCGACGACTGCGACCACGGCCTGCTCATCGTCGCGCGGTTCCTCGCCCTGCTCGAGCTCTACCGCGAACGCGCCGTCACCTTCGACCAGACCGACGCGCTCGGCCCGCTGCGGGTCGCGTGGACCGGGGAGACCGACGAGACCGACATCGCATTCGAGGAGGACTACGGGTGAGCGACGAGCACACCGGCACACCCCACGGCGAGGACAGCCGCGCCTGGGACGGGGAACTGCTCGACATCACCGACGACGAACTCACCGCCGCCCTCGAGGCGCTGCTGCTCGTCGTCGACACACCCGCCCCCACCGAGCAGCTCGCCGCCGCCATCGGTGTCACCGCCGCCCGCGCCGAGGACGCCCTGCACCGCCTCGCCGACGAGTACACCGCGCGCGGCTCCGGCATCGACCTGCGCTACGCCGGCGACGGCTGGCGGCTCTACACCCGCCGCGAATACGCCCCCTACGTCGAGAAGCTCCTGCAGGGCGGGGCCCGCACCAAACTCACCCGCGCCGCACTCGAGACCCTCGCGGTGGTCGCCTACCGGCAACCCGTGACCCGCAGCCGCGTCGGCGCCATCCGCGGCGTCAACGTCGACGGGGTGATGCGCACCCTGCTCGCCCGCGACCTGATCGCCGAGGCCGGCACCGACCCCGAGACCGGCGGCACCCTCTACGTCACCACCGACCTGTTCCTCGAACGCCTCGGCGTCGCCTCCCTGGAGGATCTGCCGCCCGTCGCGCCCCTTCTGCCCGATGTCGATGTGATCGACGACATCGCCGACAGTCTCGAGTCGGACCCACGATTTGAGAGAATGGGCAGGAACGCGCGTCCCGAGGCTCTCTCGCCCGCGGAGTTCGATCCAGAGAACTGACAGGAACCAAGTGAATACACCCGCTCGCCGTGATGGCACACCGGACCGTAGACGAAAGAACCCCCGCACGGGAGGACGCGCCGAGGCGCCCCGCTCCGACCGCCGGTCGGACTCCTCCCAGCCGGTGACCGGCAAGAAGCCGCACCGCAAGGGCAACAGCACCAAGAGCACCGGCACCGGCAAGACCGGCCGCTCCGCCGCCCCGAAACGCGCCCCGCAGCGCACCCTCCCCACCATCAGCAACGCCCGCCCCGCGCGCCACCAGCACCGGGACGCGGCCCCCGCCCCCCTCCCGGCCGGCGAGGGCGTGCGCCTGCAGAAGGTCCTCGCCCAGGCCGGTGTGGCCTCCCGCCGCGCCGCCGAGGAACTCATCGCCGCAGGCCGCGTCGAGGTCGACGGCAACATCGTCGTCGAACAGGGCCTGCGCGTGGACCCCGAGAACGCGGTCATCCGCGTCGACGGCATCCGCGTCGTGATCAACAAGGACCTCGTCCACCTCGTGCTCAACAAGCCCCGCGGCTGGCAGTCCACCATGTCCGACGATCTCGGCCGCCCCTGCGTCGGCGACATCGTCTCCGAACGCGTCGCCGCCGGGCAGCGTCTGTTCCACGTCGGCCGGCTCGACGCCGACACCGAGGGCCTGCTGCTGCTCACCAACGACGGCGAACTCGCCCACCGGCTCATGCACCCCTCCTTCGAGGTGCCCAAGACCTACCTCGCCACCGTCAAGGGCGTGCTCGGCCGCGGCGTCGGCAAGCAGCTGCGCGCCGGCGTCGAGCTCGAGGACGGCCCCGCCAGGGTCGACGAGTTCGCGCTGCTCGAGGTGCACGAGGGCCAGTCCCTCGTCCGCATCGTGCTGCACGAGGGACGCAAGCACATCGTCCGCCGCCTGCTCGACGCCGTCGGACACCCGGTGATCCGGCTCGTGCGCACCCACATCGGCGCGGTCGCGCTCGGCGACCAGCGGCCCGGCACCCTCCGGGTACTCAACCGCCAAGAGGTCGGCGGCCTGTACCAGGCGGTGAAGCTGTGACCGACCCCACCGCCGCCCTGCTCGTCGCCATGGACGGGCCCTCGGGCACCGGCAAGTCCACCGTCTCCAAGCGCCTCGCGCAGCATCTCGGCGCCGCCTATCTCGACACCGGCGCCATGTACCGGATCGCGACACTGCACGCCCTGCGCCGCGGCACCGATCTGACCGACCCCGCCGCGATCGCCGCCGTCACCGCCGACCTGCCCTGGTCGATCGGCACCGACCCCACCGTCGAGGACATCCGCCTCGACGGGGAGGACGTGCGCGAGATCATCCGCGGCGCCGAGGTCACCGCCGCGGTCTCCGCCGTCTCGGCGGTCCCCGAGGTCCGCACCCTCCTCGTCGAGGCGCAGCGCCGCCTCGGCCGCGCCGAACACCGCGTCGTGATCGAGGGCCGCGACATCGGCACCGTGGTCTTCCCCGACGCCGACGTGAAGATCTTCCTCACCGCCTCCGCGGAGGCCCGGGCCCACCGGCGCAACAACCAGAACATCGCCGAAGGACGCGGCGACGACTACGAGGCGGTTCTCGCCGCGGTCCAGCGCCGCGACCACCTCGACTCGACCCGCGCGGTGTCCCCGCTGCGCGCGGCCGACGACGCGGTCGTCGTGGACACCAGCGACATGAACATCGACGAGGTGATCGCCGCACTGGTCGCGGTGGTCGCCGACCAGACTGGAGCGAAGCTGTGAGCGACGACCTGAGCACCGAATACGCCGACACCGCGTTCGACGGCGACGGCACCTGGTCGGAGGAAGCCGACTGGGACATCGAGTTCACCGAGGGCGGCGACCTCGAGGAGTTCGTGCCCGTCCCCACCGTCGCGGTGGTCGGACGTCCCAACGTCGGCAAGTCCACCCTCGTCAACCGCATCATCGGCCGCCGCGAAGCCGTCGTCGAGGACGTCCCCGGCGTCACCCGCGACCGGGTGTCCTACGAGGCGTCCTGGAACGGCCGCCGCTTCATGGTGCAGGACACCGGCGGCTGGGAACCCGACGCCAAGGGCATGCAGCAGTCCGTCGCCCGGCAGGCCGAGGTCGCCATGCGCACCGCCGACGCCATCCTGGTGGTCGTCGACGCCACCGTCGGCGCCACCGCCGTCGACGAGGCCGTCGCCAAGGTGCTGCGCCGCTCCAAGACCCCGGTACTGCTCGTCGCCAACAAGGTCGACGACGACCGGCTCGAGGCCGAAGCGGCCGCCCTGTGGTCCCTCGGCCTCGGCCAGCCCTATTCGGTGTCGGCCACCCACGGCCGCGGCACCGGCGACCTGCTCGACGAGCTGCTCGCCAAGCTCCCGGCCACCCCGCGTGAAGGCAGCGGGGGAGAGGGACCGCGGCGCGTGGCGCTGGTCGGCAAGCCGAACGTCGGCAAGTCGAGCCTGCTCAACAAGCTCTCCGGCGACGAACGCTCGGTGGTCCACGACGTCGCCGGCACCACCGTCGACCCCGTCGACTCCATCGTCGAACTCGGCGACAAGCCGTGGCGCTTCGTCGACACCGCCGGTCTGCGCAAGCGGGTCTCGCACGCCTCCGGTGCCGAGTACTACGCGTCGCTGCGCACCCGCGCGGCGATCGACGCCGCCGAGGTGGCGGTACTGCTCATCGACGCCTCCCAGCCCATCACCGAGCAGGACCAGCGGGTCATCACGATGGTGGTCGAATCCGGGCGGGCCCTCGTGATCGCGTTCAACAAGTGGGATCTCGTCGACGAGGACCGCCGCTACGAACTCGGCCGCGAGATCGAACGCGACCTGTCGCGGGTGCCGTGGGCGTCGCGGGTGAACATCTCCGCGAAGACCGGGCGGGCCGTGCAGAAGCTCGTCCCGGCGATGGAGACCGCCCTCGAGTCGTGGGACAAGCGCATCTCCACGGGCCGGCTCAACACCTGGCTCAAGGAGGTCGTCGCGGCCACCCCGCCGCCGATGCGCGGCGGCCGGCTGCCGCGTGTGCTCTTCGCCACACAGGCCGCCACCCGGCCCCCGACCTTCGTGCTGTTCACCACCGGCTTCCTCGAGGCCGGTTACCGGCGCTTCCTCGAACGCCGCCTGCGTGAGGAGTTCGGCTTCGACGGCAGCCCCGTACGCATCTCGGTGCGGGTCCGCGAGAAGCGCCCCCGCCGCAAGTAGCCGCGGAGCGCGGCCCGGAAAGTGCCGCTGACCAGCCGATTAGCGTTTCGGTTCGTTCCTGTTGTAATCTCTGAGAGCGCTCGGAGAGAGCGCGGACGGGCTGTGGCGCAGCTTGGTAGCGCACTTGACTGGGGGTCAAGTGGTCGCAGGTTCAAATCCTGTCAGCCCGACCGAGGCGGAACCCCGGTGAGAGATTCTCTCACCGGGGTTCCGCCGTTTCCGGGCCCCGGTGGATGGTCGGGCAACCCTCCCGGATGTCTGTGGGATGCGTCACGATGGGAACCGTCCGACATCTCGGGAGAGGAAGCATCATGGCTGTCCGGTTCAACCCGTATCTGTCCTTCCGCGACTCCGCCCGGCCGGCGATGGAGTTCTACCGCTCGGTGCTCGGCGGCGAGCTGGAGATCAGCACCTTCGGCGACATGCACGCCACCGACGATCCGAGCGAGAACGACAAGGTGATGCACTCGATGCTCACCACCGCCCGCGGCTTCGTCCTGATGGCCTCCGACACCCCGCAGGGCATGGACTGCACCCCCGGCACCAACTTCGCGCTCTCGCTCAGCGGCGACGACGAGGAGACCCTGCGCGGCTACTGGGAGGCCCTCAGCGGCAGCGGACGCGTCGACCTGCCCCTCGAACGCGCCCCCTGGGGCGACCTGTTCGGGATGTGCACCGACCGCTTCGGCATCTCGTGGATGGTGAGCATCGGCGACCAGCAGGGCTGACGCCGCGCGGCGCAGCGCACGTCGGCCGTGGCGGGACGGGCGTGGGGGAAGTCAGGCGTGGCGGGCGTCGAGTTCGCGCACCAGCCGTACGGGCGCTGTCTCCCGGAAGGACATGTCGAGCAGCTCGGCCACCTCGGTCCAGTCCACCGCCGGGCGATCGAGGTCGTAGCCGACCCAGCCGGCGGGGCCGAAGTACATCGGCAGGTAGGTGTGCGGCTCCTCGAGCAGCGCGCGGCGCTCCTCCTCGTCGGGCTTGACGATGATCGAGTGGGGAAACGCTGTGCGCGTGCCCTTCTCGGAGCCGCCGTACACCGCGAACGCCGTCCGGGTGGAGAAGAACGGACGGCCGTGCGAGATCTTCTCGTGCGCGCCGGGCAGCGCCAGCGCCAGCTCCCGGACCCGCGCCAGCAGCGGGTCGGCGTCGTCGAACATCACCGGATGCGGCATGCGCGGAGCGTACCGCCGGGCGGCGACACCCGCGCTCGGATCACTGTGCCTGCCTGTGTCACCGCGCCGGTGGAATCCGTGCCTGTGTCACCGCGCCGGTGACGCCCCGGTCAGCGCCGCGATCCCTTCGCTCAGCAGCGGTTCGACCCCGCGCCCGAGTTCCTCGAAGCCCGCACCGACCGTCTTGCCCTGCGTGAACCGGAAGTAGATCCCCTCCAGGATCACGGCGAGCTTGAAGCAGGCCAGCCCGAGATGGAACGCCATGTCCGACAGGTCCCGTCCGCCGGCGGCCTCGTAACGCGCCAGCAGTGCGTCGTCGCCGAGGAAGCCCGGCGCCCGCGACACCGTCGACACGGGGAACTCGGTCTCCGCCCGGGCGAGGCGCTGGTAGATCAGCAGCAGTGCCACGTCCGTGACCGGATCGCCGAGGGTGGCCATCTCCCAGTCCAGCACCGCGACCACCTCGTCGCGGTCGTCGACGAGCACGTTGTCGAGCCGGTAGTCGCCGTGCACGATGCCCGCCTCGCCGTCGGCCGGCAGATTCTCGAGCAGCAGCCGGTGCAGTTCCTCCGCGCCCGTGAGCTCACGGCTGCGCGAGTGCTCGAGCTGTGTCGCCCAGCGACGCACCTGCCGGGCCAGGAAGCCCTGTGGCCGGCCGAAATCGCCCAACCCCACCTCCCGGGGGTCCACCGAGTGCAGCGCCGCGAGCGTGTCCACCATCCGCTCGGAGATCACCCGTGTGCGCGCGGCGCCGAGCGGTTCGAGTTGCTCGGCGGTGCGATAGGGCGTGCCCTCGACCAGCTCCATGAGATAGAAGGGGGCGCCGAGCACCGAGGTGTCCTCGCACAGCAGATGTGTGCGGGGGACCGGCACCGCGGTGCCCGCCAGCGCGGTCATGACCCGGTACTCGCGTCCCATGTCGTGCGCGGTGGCCAGCACGTGCCCGAGCGGGGGACGGCGCAGCACCAGCCGGCGTTCGCCGTCGGTCACTTCGTAGGTGAGATTGGATCGGCCGCCGCTGATCAGCCGCGCCTCGAGCGGACCGTGGAACAGGCCGGGGGAGGAGGTCGCCAGGTACTTCTCCAAGACGCGGGGATCGAGGCCGGCGGGGGCGTCGTTCATGCGGATCCTTTCGGGTGCGACCGCTGTCGTTGCGACCACTATGGCGAGGGGGCGGTCGGTGCGGGCGGAAAACCCCCACCCGAGACAGAATCCGCATGGAACGGAACAACGAGAAATGCAGAATCAATTCCTCTCGGCCGCTCGCCCACACCCCCAGCCGGGACGGTGAGGTCCGCCGCCCGCGACCGGATCCACACAGCCGGACAGCCGGATCCACACAGCCGGATCCACACACTAGGGTCGACGCATGGCCGATCCCCACCCCCTCGACCGCGACCGCCTCACCGCGGCCCTCGACGGATTCGACTCGCGCCGCCTGCCCCTCGAGGGCCGGCGCCACGCCGCCGTGGTCGTCGCCGTCCTCGACGACGGCACCGGCAACCCCGTCATGCCCCTCACCCGCCGGCCCACCCGGCTGCGCGCCCATCCCGGACAGTTCGCGCTGCCCGGAGGACGCCTCGACGAAGGGGAGACCCCCGAACAGGCCGCCCTGCGGGAACTCCACGAGGAACTCGGCCTCGAACTCGCCCCCGAGCACATCGTCGGCAGGCTCGACGACTACGTCACCCGCTCCGGCTACGTCATGTCCCCCTTCGTCGTCCGGGCGGACGTCGCCGTCACCGACCTGACCCCGAACCCCGACGAAGTGGACGTGCTCTTCTCCGTCACCGCCGACGAACTCGACGCCGAACCCCGCTTCGTGACCATCCCCGAATCGGACAAGCCCGTGATCCAGTGGCCCTTCTGCGGCCACCTCGTGCACGCACCCACCGCCGCCGTGGTCTACCAGTTCCGCGAGATCGCCCTGCGCGGCCGCCACACCCGCATCGACGGACTCGAACAACCCGTCTTCGCCTGGCGCTGACACCCCACCGGGGCTCCCACGCGCCTGTGCAAGGCTGGAGAGCACCCTGCGGCCGCGCACACCCCGCGACCGCACTGCCGACAGCGAGGAATCGACACACCATGACCGAGGCGACCGGAACCGCCGACGCGCGCGGCACGGACCGCATCCTCACCGTGCCCAACGCGCTGAGCCTGCTCCGGCTCATCGGCGTCCCCGTCTTCCTCTGGCTCGTCCTCGTCACCCACGCCGACGTCTGGGCCCTGATCCTGCTCGCCGCGAGCAGTTTCACCGACTGGGCCGACGGCAAACTCGCCCGCCTGCTCGACCAGACCTCCCGCCTCGGCGCCCTCCTCGACCCCGCCGTCGACCGCCTCTACATCGTCGCCACCCTCGTCGCGCTCGTCGCCCGCGACATCGTGCCGTGGTGGATCGCGGTGATCCTCGTCGGCCGCGAACTCGTCCTCGCGCCCACCCTCGCCGTCTACCGCCGCCGCGACCTGCCGCCGCCGGCCGTGCTCTATCTCGGCAAGGGCGCCACCTTCCTGCTCATGTGCGCGCTGCCACTGCTGCTCGCCGCGGTCGCCGTGCCCGCCTGGGAACCCGTCGCCCAACCGCTCGGCTGGGCCGCCCTGATCTGGGGCACCGCCTTGTACGTGTGGACCGGGGCGCTCTACCTCGCCCAGGCCGTCGCCACCGCCCGCGTCGTCCCCCTCCGGAAATGACCGCATGAGCCGCAACTGGGAACGCATCCGGCGCAACCCGGTCCCGTCGCTGCTCCGGTCCCTGCTCACCGAGCACCTCGATCCCGGCTACGCCGCGGCCGCCGCCGACCGGGCCACCGGCCGCCCCGGCACCTCCCCGCGCGCGGCGCGCGTGTGGCTCGCCGCCGGCACCCTGCTCACCGGCCTCGTCCTCGGTGTCGCCTGGGCCCAGAACGACTCCACCGAAGCCGGGGCCGACCGCACCCGCACCGAGATCCTCGACTCCCTGCACGCGGGGGAGGATCGCGTCGCCGATCTCACCGCACGCCGTGACGAACTCGACGCTGCGATCGAGGAACGCCGCGCCGCCCTCGTCCCCGAGAACGGCGGCGGCACCGTCCTCGACGAACTCCGCGAGGCCGAGACCGCCGCGGCCGCGGTACCGGTCCGCGGACCCGGCCTCATCGTCACCCTCGCCGAACCCGCCGCGCCGCCGAACCTGTCCGACGCCACCCGGCGCACCGACCGCCCCAGCGCCGTCGTCCTCGACCGCGACCTGCAGGCCGTCGTCAACGCCCTGTGGGCCGCCGGCGCCGAGGCGATCGCCGTGGGCGACGTGCGGGTCGGCCCGGGCGTGACCATCCGGCAGGCCGGGGGAGCGATGCTCGTCGACAACCGGCCCGTATTCTCGCCCTACACGGTGTCGGCGGTGGGCTCACCCTCCCGGCTGCAGACGTCCTTCGTCGTCAGCGACGCCTATCTGCGCATCGCCGGCATCCAGCAGCTCTACGGGGTGGGCTTCACCCTCACCGAGGAAGACGAGCTCGAGCTTCCGGCCGCCGCGGTCCGGAAACTCGGCAGCAGCGGAGAAACGGGGTACAGGTGAAGCGGCTCGAACACGGTCGTGCGCTCTACGCGGTCCTGGCACTGGCGATCGGCATCGCCGCCGGCATCCTGTTCCGCCCGCAGGTCCCCGACATCGTCCAGCCCTACCTGCCCATCGCCGTGGTCGCCGCCCTCGACACCGTCTTCGGCGGCCTGCGCGCCTATCTCGACGACATCTTCGACGCCAAGGTCTTCGTCGTCTCGTTCGTCTTCAACGTGCTCGTCGCAGCCCTGATCGTGTGGCTGGGCGACCAACTCGGCGTGGGCACCCAGCTGTCCACCGCCGTCATCGTCGTCCTCGGCATCCGCATCTTCGGCAACGCCGCGGCCCTGCGCCGCCGGCTCTTCGGGGCCTGAGCCGTGACCGAACCCCGAACCCCCTCGCCCCGTTCGAAACCCGTCTTCGTGGTGCTCGCCGGGATCCTGATCGTGCTGCTCGGCATCGGTATCGCCACCCAGGTCCGCACCACCGGCACCGGCGACGCTCTCGACTCGGCCCGGCCCGCCGACCTGCTGGTGCTCCTCGACAACCTCAACCGCCGCGAAGCGGCACTGCGCCAGGAGATCACCGACCTCGAGCGCATCCTCTCGAGTCTCGAGCAGGAGGGCTCCGAAGCCGCCCTCGAGGAGGCCCGCGCCCGGCTGTACACACTGTCGATCCAGCTCGGCACCGAACCCGCCACCGGACCCGGGGTGGTGCTCACCGTCGACGACCCGCGCGGTGGTGTCGGCTCGGAGGTGCTGCTCGACCTGATCCAGGAACTGCGCGCGGCGGGCGCCGACACGATGCAGATCGCCGGGAGCAACGGCGAAACCGTCCGCATCGGCGTGGATTCGTGGGTCACCGGCGCGGGCGGGGAGATCACCGTCGACGACCGCCGGCTCGACGCGCCCTATACCGTCACCGCGATCGGCGACGGGCCGACTCTCGCGGCGGCGCTGAACATTCCCGGCGGAGTGGTCGACACGGTCGCCCGCGCGGGCGGATCATTGACCGTGCAGCAGTTTCCGCAGGTGGACGTGTCCGCCTTGCGGGAGATCGAACCACGCCAATACGCTCAGCCCGGAAACTGAACCCGACGTTCCGGTCGAACGTCGTCCTCGAAAGGACCTGTCTTGAGTGACTTTGCGGCACCCGCCGACCTGCGATACACCGCGGAGCACGAATGGGTGCGCAGAACGGGTGCGACGACCGCACGGATCGGGATCACCGACTACGCGCAGGCCCAGCTCGGTGACGTCGTCTTCGTCCAGCTCCCGGAGACCGGCTCGGAGATCACCGCCGGGGAGTCCTTCGGCGAGGTCGAGTCGACCAAGAGCGTCTCGGACGTCTTCGCTCCGTTGACCGCGAAGGTCGTTGCGGTCAACGCCGATCTGGACGCGAACCCCGAACTCGTCAACAGCAGCCCGTACGAGGAGGGCTGGCTCGTCGACGTGGAGGTGGGCAGCGAGAGCGAGCTCGACGAGGCCCTCGCGCAGGCGCTCGACGCCGACGGTTACCGCGGTATCACGGAAGGCTGAGCATCCCGCCGGTAACGTGACCCGACTGTCTGCACCGGTACCCCCGCGCGGGGTACGGTCGGATATGGCGTGTGCCGTGTCGGGATGTGAGCGGGGCGAACGAATCAGCGGTCGTCCGGGTACACCCCCGGGCGGCCGAACGGATAAGGAGAAACGGTGAGCGAGAACGGCAACGCGGGCTACGAGGAGACTCCTGCAGAGACCACTTCGGTATTTCGCGCCGACTTCCTGAACGAGGTGGAGGGCGCGGGCGCGTCGACGACGGAGACTCCCGTCTCGGGCGTCGAGGGGCTTCCCGCCGGGTCGGCACTGCTGGTGGTCAAGCGCGGACCCAACGCGGGATCGCGCTTCCTGCTCGATCAGCCGACGACCTCGGCCGGGCGGCATCCCGACAGCGACATCTTCCTGGACGACGTGACGGTCAGCCGTCGGCACGCCGAGTTCCGCCAGGACGAGGGCCAGTTCCAGGTCGTCGACGTGGGAAGCCTCAACGGCACCTACGTCAACCGCGAGCCGGTGGACTCGGCGGTCCTCGCCAACGGCGACGAGGTGCAGATCGGCAAGTTCCGTCTGGTCTTCCTGACCGGTCCCCGGGGCACCCAGGGCGCAGGTAGCTGATGACCGCAGCTCGCCAGCCGGCCGCGGCCGGCATGTCGATCGGGGCGGTGCTCGACCATCTGCGGCCGGAGTTCCCGGACGTGACGATCTCGAAGATCCGGTTCCTCGAAGCGGAGGGCTTGATCAGCCCGGAGCGCACCCCCTCCGGCTACCGTCGCTTCTCGATCGCCGACTGCGAGCGTCTGCGGTACGTGCTCACCGCCCAGCGCGACCAGTACCTCCCGCTCAAGGTCATCAAGGAGCAGCTCGAGGCCATCGACCGCGGTGCCGCCACCGTGGGCTCGGTCGACACCCGCGTCAAGCGGCCGCGTCCCCTCGCGGTCGCCCGTGGGGAGGTCTCGCCGGAGGATCTGCGCAGCGACCGGGAGGTCCGGGTCAGCCGCGACGATCTGTGCGAGCGCGCCGGCATCGACCCGGCCTTCGTCACCGAACTGGTGGGGGCCGGGCTGCTCAGGCCCGGCCCGGCCGGTTTCTTCGACGAGGACGCGGTGCTGCTCGCCCGCACCGTCAAGGCGATGTCGGAGTTCGGTCTCGAGGTGCGGCACCTGCGGGCGTTCAAGCTCGCCGCCGACCGCGAGGCCGCGCTCGTGGCGCAGATCGCCGGGCCGGTCGCGAAGGGACGCGACGCGGGAGCACGGCAGCGGGCCGAGGAGATGGTCCGCGAACTGGCGGCGCTGTCGCTGACCCTGCACACCTGCCTGGTGAAGGCGGCGGTGCAGGGCGCGCTGGACCGCTGACGACGATGCCGGGGTGAGTCTCGGCACCTGACGGATCCCCGGGAGTTCACTAGAATTCCTGGCAGCATGCCGGGGTGGTCCACACCACCGGCGAGCAGCAGGACGGAGGCACCGCGATGAGCGAGATGCGGATAGTGGGCATTCGTATCGAACAGCCGCAGAACCAGCCCGTCCTGCTGCTGCGGGAGGTCGACGGGGAACGTTACCTGCCGATCTGGATCGGGCAGAACGAGGCGACGGCGATCGCGCTCGAACAGCAGGGGGTCGAGCCGGCACGCCCGCTCACCCACGACCTGATCAAGAATCTCCTCGACGTGTTCGGCCACAACCTGGTCGAGGTGCGCATCGTCGACCTGCAGGAGGGCACCTTCTACGCGGATCTCGTCTTCGACGACGGGATGCGGGTGTCGTGCCGGCCCTCCGATGGGGTGGCGGTGGCCCTGCGCGTCGGCGCCCCGGTCTTCGTGGAGGAGCCGGTGCTCGCCGAGGCGGGTCTGGTGATGCCGGACGAACGCGAGGACGAGGTGGAGAAGTTCAAGGAATTCCTCGATTCGGTCTCGCCGGACGACTTCAAGGCGACGGACGGGTGAGAGCCGTTCGCGCGGTCGCACAGGCGACGGCGCGTGCTCGACGAGCGCGCGGACCGAAGCAGGGGTAGTGTCGAAGGTTGCCTTTCCGGTCGGCGTGTTGCAGCCCAGCGTCCGGTACCGGAGCGTACGCTGAGTGAATCCGCAGTGGATCACTCGGTGAGCCTGAGAGCGCTCGATGATCGGATGTGGTGGGGGTCCGCCCATCGATCGTTGCGAGGCACAACGGGGCGCGCGAGAGGAAGTCACAGCAGTGCGAGATCGGACGAAGGGACAGCCACTCGGCGTCGATACCGGCGACCGTTCCAATCCGGCGCCGCAGATGCACGACGTCGACGAGGTCCAGCCGGGTCTGTTTCCCGACGACTCGGTACCCGATGAGCTCGTCGGATACCGAGTGCCCATCGCATGCCAGATCGCGGGCATCAGCTACCGCCAGCTCGACTACTGGGCCCGCACCAACCTCGTCGTCCCGTCGATCCGCGGCGCAGCCGGATCCGGCAGTCAGCGACTGTACTCGTTCAAGGACATCCTCGTCCTCAAGATCGTCAAACGACTTCTCGACACCGGCGTCTCGCTCCAGAACATCCGTGTCGCCGTCGACCATCTCCGCAGCCGCGGTGTCCGCGACCTCGCGAAGATCACCCTGTTCTCCGATGGCACCACCGTCTACGAATGTACGTCGCCCGAAGAGGTCGTCGACCTGCTGCAGGGCGGTCAGGGCGTCTTCGGGATCGCCGTCAGCGGGGCGATGCGCGAACTGACCGGCAGCATCGCCGACTTCCCCGCCGAACGCGCCGACGGCGGCGGAGTGGAACAGCGCCCCGAGGACGAACTCGCCTCGCGTCGCCGCGAACGCATCAACCGCCGTATCGGCTGAATGTCACCGACAGCACACTTCCGGCCGTTCGTGGCGTGCCGGAGCCCCCAGGGCGTGATCTAGAATCGACAGCGCGTCGCCGTCACGCGGGAGAGTCCCGGACACCGATCCGGGCGCCGAAGGAGCAGCACCTCCCCGTCAATCTCTCAGGCAACCGGGACCGCGTGGGCATCGACGTCTCTGGAAAGCGGTGGGAGCACCCGCCCGCCCACGGGGAAAGGCACTGGCGGCCGAATCTCTCAGGCGCTCGCCTCGCGAGCTCACGACAGAGGGGGAGGAAGCACACCGCGCAACCGTGCGCGGGCGTGGACCTCGCCGACCAGCCCGGGAGCTGCGATGACAGATGCCGTCACCTCGAACTTCGCCGACCGCCACATCGGCCCCGACACCGCGGGCCTGAGCCGCATTCTCGACGTCGTCGGCGTCGACTCCCTCGACGCCCTCGCCGCCGCGGCACTCCCCGCGGCCATCCTCGACGACACCTCCGGCACCCCTACGGGACTCGACGTCCTCGACCCGCCGGCCTCCGAGCACGACGTCCTCGCCGAGCTGAAGGCCCTCGCCGCCCGCAACGTCGTGCGCACCTCGATGATCGGCCAGGGCTACTACGACACCCTCACCCCGCCGGTACTGCTGCGCAACATCATCGAGAACCCCGCCTGGTACACCGCCTACACCCCCTACCAGCCGGAGATCAGC
Source organism: Rhodococcus sp. Z13 (assembly GCF_025837095.1). Taxonomy (NCBI): domain Bacteria; kingdom Bacillati; phylum Actinomycetota; class Actinomycetes; order Mycobacteriales; family Nocardiaceae; genus Rhodococcus; species Rhodococcus sacchari. The sequence continues at coordinate 2,453,473 of NZ_CP107551.1, read as the reverse complement.
CAGGGCCGCCTCGAGGCGCTGCTCAACTTCCAGACGATGGTCGCCGACCTGACCGGCATGGAGATCGCGAACTCGTCGATGCTCGACGAGGCCACCGCCGCCGCGGAGGCGATGACCCTGCTGCGCCGCGCGAACCGCAAGTCCAAGAGCCCCCGCCTCGTCGTCGACGTCGACCTGTTCGCGCAGACCGCAGCCGTCCTCGCGACCCGCGCCGAGCCGCTCGGCATCGAGATCGTCACCGCCGACCTCCTCGGCGAGGGCCTGCCGGAAGGCGACTTCTTCGGCGTGATCCTGCAGGTCCCCGGCGCGTCCGGCCGTGTGGTCGACGCCGCCCCGATCATCGCGGCCGCCCACGAGCGCGGCGCCCTCGTCGCCGTCGGCGCCGACCTGCTGGCCCTGACCCTCCTCACCCCGCCGGGGGAGCAGGGCGCCGACGCGTGCTTCGGCACCACCCAGCGTTTCGGTGTGCCGATGGGCTTCGGCGGCCCGCACGCCGGTTACCTCGCCGTGGGCAGCGCCCACACCCGCACCCTGCCCGGCCGCCTCGTGGGCGTGTCCGTCGACGCCGACGGCAATCCCGCCTACCGCCTCGCTCTGCAGACCCGTGAGCAGCACATCCGCCGTGAGAAGGCCACCAGCAACATCTGCACCGCGCAGGTGCTGCTGGCCGTGCTCGCCGCCATGTATGCCTCGTACCACGGCGCCGAGGGCCTGACCGCGATCGCCCGCCGCGTCGCCGGGCACGCCCGCCGCCTCGCCGACGGACTGCGCGCCGCCGGGGTGGAGGTCGTGCACGAGGACTTCTTCGACACCGTCCTGGTCCGGGTCCCGGGCCGCGCCGACGCGGTGCTCGCCGCGGCCCTCGAGGCCGGCATCAACCTGTTCCGTGTGGACGACGACCACGTGTCCGTCTCCTGCGACGAGGCCACCACCGCCGCCCACGTCGACGCGGTGCTCGCCGCCTTCGGGGCCTCCGCCGCGGAGACCGTCGAGACCGGTACGGCGCTCCCGGCGTCGCTGGCCCGCACCAGCGCGTTCCTGCAGCACGAGGCGTTCACCCGCTACCGCACCGAGACCGCGATGATGCGCTACCTGCGGCGGCTGTCCGACAAGGACCTCGCCCTCGACCGCACGATGATCCCGCTCGGGTCGTGCACCATGAAACTCAACGCCGCCACCGAGATGGAGGCGATCACCTGGCCCGAGTTCGCCGGCCTGCATCCCTTCGCCCCGGTCGAGCAGACCGAGGGCATCCGGCAGCTCATCGCCGACCTCGAGGGCTGGCTCGCGGCGGTCACCGGCTACGACGCGGTGAGCCTGCAGCCGAACGCCGGCAGCCAGGGCGAGTACGCGGGGCTGCTCGCGATCCGCCACTACCACCTCGACCGCGGCGACACCGACCGCGACATCTGCCTGATCCCGTCGAGCGCGCACGGCACCAACGCCGCCTCCGCTGTGATGGCGGGCATGCGCGTCGAGGTCGTCGCGTGCCGCGAGAACGGGGACGTCGACCTCGACGACCTGCGCGCGAAGATCGCCGATCACGGCCCCCGCCTGGCCGCGATCATGATCACCTATCCGTCCACGCACGGTGTCTACGAGCACGACATCGCCGAGATCTGCGGTGCCGTCCACGACGCAGGCGGTCAGGTGTACATCGACGGCGCGAACCTCAACGCGCTCGTCGGTCTCGCGCGGCCCGGGAAGTTCGGCGGCGACGTGAGCCACCTGAACCTGCACAAGACCTTCTGCATCCCGCACGGTGGCGGCGGACCGGGTGTCGGCCCGATCGGTGTCCGTTCACACCTGGCGCCCTACCTGCCGGGGCATCCCGCCGTGCCGGGTCTCGGCGGTGCCGGACCGGTCTCCGCGGCGCCCTACGGGTCGGCGTCGATCCTGCCGATCACCTGGGCGTACATCAAGCTCATGGGCGCGCAGGGGTTGCGTCGCGCGACGCTGACGGCCATCGCGTCGGCCAACTACATCGCGCGGCGCCTCGACGAGTACTTCCCGGTGCTGTACACGGGGGAGAACGGCATGGTCGCGCACGAGTGCATCCTCGATCTGCGGCCGATCACCAAGGCCACGGGGGTGACCGTCGACGACGTCGCCAAGCGGCTGGCGGACTACGGCTTCCACGCGCCGACGATGAGCTTCCCGGTCGCGGGCACCCTCATGGTCGAGCCGACCGAGAGCGAGGACCTGGACGAGCTCGATGCGTTCATCGACGCGATGATCTCGATCCGTGGGGAGATCGACCGGGTCGGGGCAGGGGAGTGGCCCGTCGACGACAACCCGCTGCGCGGCGCGCCGCACACCGCGGAATGCCTGGTGGGCGAGTGGAATCATCCGTACTCGCGGGAGATCGCCGTGTTCCCGATGGGGAAGCGGCGCGCCAAGGTGTGGCCGGCGGTGCGCCGCATCGACGGGGCGCACGGTGACCGGAACCTGGTGTGCTCGTGCCCGCCGCTGGAGGCTTACAGCAACTGACGGCGGTTCGGGGTCGGTGGCAGGACCACCGACCCCGAATTCGGTCCGATGAATGTTCGTACAGGACGGAAAACATAGGAATACAAAACTCCACCTCCTTGACGACGAACCTCACCCATCAAGGAGCGGGCGGATCAGGCTCCGGTCAGTTCGAGGATCGTGACCTCGGGAGGTGTGGCGACACGGACGGGCGGCCCCCACGCGCCGGTGCCCTGCGAGGTGTAGATCTGTGTGTCGCCGAAGCGGTCGAGACCGGTGACGGTGGGGTTGGCGAGCGCGACGAACGGCCGCAGCGGCCACATCTGACCGCCGTGAGTGTGGCCGGACAGCTGCAGGTCCACGCCGAGTTCGCGGGCCTCGTCGACGTGGCGGGGCTGGTGGGCGGCGAGGATCACCGGGGTACCGGCGGCGATGCCGTCGAGAGCCGCGGGCATGTCGGGGTGGTGGGGGTCGGTGGCGGTGTAGTCGTGGACGCCGGCGAGGGCGACGACGTCGCCGCCGCGTTCGAGGACGACGTGTTCGTTGCGCAGTGTCCGTACACCGAGGGTCTCCCAGTGGTCGAGCCAGGACTCGGCGTCGTCGGAGTAGTACTCGTGGTTCCCGCTGACACCGAATACTCCGAGCGGGGCCTGCAGGTCGCGCAGTGGTTCGAGGTCGGAGCCGACGAGTTCGACCGTGCCGTCGGCGAGGTCGCCGCCGAGCACGATCAGGTCGGGTTGCTGCGCGTTCACCTGCTCGACGACCTGCCGGACGAAGTCGGCGCCGCGGGCGGGCCCGACGTGCAGGTCGGTGACCAGCGCGATCCGCAGCCCGTCGAAGCCGGCGGGAAGGTCGTCGAGGGCGACGGGCACGGTGACGGTGCGGGGCCGGTCGGCCTCGACGGTCCCGTAGACCACGGCGGCGACGGCCCCGACGACGAGCACCGCGGTGGCGATCCGCAGTCCGCGGCTCGGGGTCCCGTCCGGGTCGTTCTCGGTGCGGCCGCGCCGGGCGAGTCGCAGTACCAGCCGGACGAGGCCGACGACGATGCAGCCGAGCACCAGATACAGCACCACCGCGAGCCAGGACCAGCCGAGGTAGCCGATCGGCCGGGCCCAGGACGGGTCGAGGGTGGTGCCGACCAGCGAGGCACCGAGGATGAGTGCGAACATCACCGCCAGGGCGAGGTCGGCGGTGAACGCGGCCGGGCCGGTGAGACCGGGGGCGCGGACGAGCCGACGGTGCAGCCAGAAGGTGATGAGCGCGAGGAAGACCCCCACGACGAGCAGTCTGAGCACGGTCAGGACGCCAGCTTTCGGAGGAGGTCGGTGAGGTCGGCGGACTCGGCGGGATCGACGACGGTGAAGGAACCCTCGGTGTCGTCGGCGGCCTGCTCGAGCGCGTCGGTCTCCTCGACATCCTCCCCGAGCACCACGACGTCGATCCGCACCGGCTTGTCGGGGGAGCGCAGCTCGCGGATCGCGGCGAGCAGTTGGTCGGCCGCCGCACGATCCCCGTCGGTGCTGTCGACGACGACCAGCACCGAGTTGGGGCGGTCCGGATCGTACTTGTCGACGGCGTCACGGTAGGCGGCGGTGACGGTCGCGTAGACCGGCTCCCGCTCGGTGAGGGGGATGTCGTCGAGCGCGGTGGACAGCGCCGCGCGCTTCGATGCGGTGAGGCCGTCGCGGATCACGGCGACGCGGTGACCGGGGTCGGCGTCGTCGAAGACGTACATGCCCATCACCGAGTTGGTGGAGGCGCGGCGTACGACCTCGCGGACGGCGTCGGCGGTGGCGGTGAGCCGGGTGCCGTCCCCGGCGGGGGTGCCCATCGAGGTGGAGGTGTCGACGACCAGGGTGATCTTGCGGGGGGTGACCGGGGCCAGGCGCAGCGAGACGAGCACTTCGTCGACCCGGGGGTCGGCCGGGGCGAGGGTCTCGTCGATGCGGGGCAGTGGCAGTTCCCCGGCGGATTCGGGGGTGGCGTCGCCGGTGCGGAAGCCGTGGCCGGTGAGCACGTCGGCCTGTTCGGGGCGGCGGACGTAGTCGGTGAACTCGGCGGCGGCGCGGGCGAGGGTCTCGTCGACCCAGGGGGCGTCGACGACCGCGGCGGGGAAGTCCACGAGGGGGGTGGCGCCGAGGGGGAGGTGTCCGGTGAGGCCGCGGACCTGCTTGTCGGTGAGGGCCTGGAGCAGGCGTTGTTCGACGACGGGCACCGCGTGGATGGGGGCGCCGGTGTCGGTGCGGGTGCCGAGCGCGGTGAGGACGTCGCCGGTGCTGCCGATCGCGCCGAGGGTGTCGGCGCCGAGCGCGAGGGTGCTCACGGCGGTGATGGCGTCGGGGGTGGCGGCCTGTTCGAGGGTGACCGGTCCGGTGCCGGCGTCGGTGACGGCGGCGGTGACCGCTTCGAGGGCGAGGGTGGTGGCGTGGGTGTCGCTGCCGGTGGGCAGGGCGAGGCCGAGGCTGCCCCAGATCTCGAGGCCGAGTTCGCGCATGGCGGCGGGGTCGCTCTGGAGGGCGGGCAGGTCCTGCCAGCGCAGCGCGGCGCCGGTGAAGGCGCGGCCGAGGTCGGTGGGGACGGCGAGGACGACCGGGGAGGTGGCGAGGGAGCGGGGGGTGCCGTCGATCGCGTCGGGGGTGCGGGCGGTGAAGCGGGTGTCGAGCGGGACCCACAGGGCGGGTTCGGGGCCGAGGGCCGGGTCCCAGGCGTCGCCGGTGAGGGTGTTGGCGGCGTCGAGGCTGTCGACGGCGAGGACCTCGGCGGTGACGCAGTGGTCGCGGATGACGCGGGGGGCGTCGGTGGTCCAGCGGTCGGCGAGTTCGGCGAGGGCCGGGGCGATGAGGGGGTCGGCCGCGAGATACAGCACGGCGTCGCCTTCGACGCAGGTCTCGGCGGCGACGGCGGCTTCGCTGTCGGCGCGGTCGCGGAGCCGGAACCAGCCGAACACCGCGAGGACGATGAGTACTGCGCTCAGTGCGAGCACGATGACGCTGGTGCTGATTCCTCGGCGTCCGTCGCCGCGATGTCGCCCGCCCACCTGTTCGTTCGCCTCGTTTCGTTTGTCGGTCCGCCCGCCGAGTCTAATGAGCGTCGGGGGCGGGGTGCGGGATGCGGGGCCGGGGGTCGGGGAGGTGAGGTACCCGGAAAGGGGCAGGGCCCCGATCCGGTGTGGATCGGGGCCCTGCCCGGTGTCGGTGCGGATCAGGCGTACTTGGCCTTGTACTCGCGGCGACGGCGGTGCAGGATCGGCTCGGTGTAGCCGCTGGGCTGCTTGGTGCCTTCGAGGATGAGTTCCTTGGCGGCCTGGAAGGCGATGCTGTCGTCGAAGTTCGGGGCCATCGGCCGGTAGGCCGGGTCGCCGGCGTTCTGGCGGTCGACGACCGGGGCCATCCGCTCGAGGGCGGCGACGACGTCGTCGGCGCTGACCACGTCGTGGCGGATCCAGTTGGCGAGCAGCTGGCTGGAGATGCGCAGGGTGGCGCGGTCCTCCATGAGCGCGACGTCGTGGATGTCGGGCACCTTGGAGCAGCCGACGCCCTGGTCGATCCACCGCACGACGTAGCCGAGGATGGACTGGCAGTTGTTGTCGAGTTCCTCGCGCTTCTCCTCGTCGCTCCAGTTCGGGTTCTCGGCGAGGGGGATGGTGAGGATGTCGTCGACGGTGGCGCGGGCCTTGCCCTTGAGCTCGTTCTGGACCGCGAAGACGTCGACCTCGTGGTAGTGGGTGGCGTGCAGGGTGGCGCCGGTGGGCGAGGGCACCCAGGCGGTGTTGGCGCCGGCCTTGGGCTGGGCGATCTTCTGCTCGACCATGTCGCGCATGAGGTCGGTCATGGCCCACATGCCCTTGCCGATCTGGGCCTTGCCCTGCAGCCCGCAGGCCAGACCGGTGTCGACGTTCCAGTCCTCGTAGGCGGCGATCCAGCGCTGCTGCTTCATGGCGGCCTTGCGGACGACGGGGCCGGCCTCCATGGAGGTGTGGATCTCGTCGCCGGTGCGGTCGAGGAAGCCGGTGTTGATGAACACCACGCGGTCGGATGCGGCTTTGATGCAGGCGGCGAGGTTGACGGTGGTGCGCCGCTCCTCGTCCATGATGCCGACCTTGAGGGTGTTGGCCGGCAGCGACAGGACCTCTTCGACGCGGCCGAACAGCTCGGTGGTGAAGGCGGATTCCTCGGGGCCGTGCTGCTTGGGCTTGACGATGTAGATCGAGCCGGTGCGGCTGTTGGCGAGCGGGCCGTGGGCTTCGTCGGTGTGCAGGCCGTGGATGGCGCACAGGCTGGTGATCAGCGCGTCGAGGATGCCCTCGGGCACCTCGTTGCCGTCGCGGTCGAGCACCGCCGGGTTGGTCATGAGGTGACCGACGTTGCGGACGAACAGCAGGGAACGGCCGTGCAGTTCGAGCTCGCTGCCGTCGAGCGCGGTGTAGGTGCGGTTCGGGTTCAGTCTGCGGGTGAGGGTCTTGCCGCCCTTGTCGAAGGACTCGGACAGGTCACCGCGGTTGAGGCCGAGCCAGTTGCGGTAGCCGACGACCTTGTCGTCGGCGTCGACGGCCGCGACGGAGTCCTCGAAGTCCATGATGGTGGTCACGGCGGATTCGAGGACGACGTCCTTGACGCCGGCCGGGTCGGTGCTGCCGATCGGGGAGGCCGGGTCGATCTGGATGTCGATGTGCAGGCCGTGGTTGCGCAGCAGCACCGAGGAGGGGGCGCTCTTGTCGCCGAGGTAGCCGACGAGCTTGTCGGGCTGGGCCAGGCCGGTGACGGTGCCGTCGGCGAGGGCGACCTTCAGTTCGGTGCCGTCGATGGTGTAGCCGGTGGAGTCGCGGTGCGAGCCCTGCGCGAGCGGGACGGCCTTGTCGAGGAAGTCACGGGCCCAGGCGATGACCTTGTCGCCGCGGACCTTGTTGTAGCCGGTGCCCTTCTCGGCGCCGCCCTCTTCACCGATGACGTCGGTGCCGTAGAGGGCGTCGTAGAGCGAGCCCCAGCGCGCGTTGGCGGCGTTGAGGGCGAAGCGGGCGTTGAGCACCGGCACGACCAGCTGGGGGCCGGCGGTCTCGGCGATCTCGGCGTCGACGTTCTCGGTGCCGACGGTGAACGGCTCCGGTTGCGGGACGAGGTAGCCGATCTCCTCGAGGAAGGCCTTGTAGGCGACCGGGTCGTGGGGCTGTCCGGCGCGGTCGCGGTGCCAGCCGTCGATCTTGGTCTGCAGCTCGTCGCGCTTGGCGAGCAGCTCGCGGTTGCGCGGGGCGAGGTCGTGGATGATCTTGTCGGCGCCGGCCCAGAAGGTCTCGGCGTCGACCCCGCTGCCGGGGATGGCTTCGTTGTTGACGAAGTCGTAGAGGACCTGTGCGACCTGGAGTCCGCCGACCTGCACGCGTTCTGTCATCACCCTCACTCTTTCCGGTTCGCTGTGCGACCGGACAGACTCCGGCCGCACGAGAAATCGTCGCTAATGTTACCCGCCGGTAGGTAGCGGCGCGGAGGTTCGGTGCGCACGCAGGGCGGTACATCGATTCAGCAGCTCTTCGCGAAGAGTTGCGGCGCCTCGGGTGAGCGCCGACTGCTCGCGGACGTACTGTGCGCGTCCGGATGCAGTCTCGATCCTGATGGGCGAGTAGCCGTAGTCCTGAAGATCATACGGGCTCGCCCGCATGTCGAGTTCACGGGCTGCGGACGCGTGCCGAAAGCAGCGCAGGAGCAGGTCGGAGTCGGTGAGCGGCAGCAATTTGTAACACCACTTGTACAGATCCATGCCGGCGTGGAGGCAGCCCGGCTGCTCGCTGCCGAGCTGGTCCTCCCGGGTGAGCCCCGTGGCGTTGCGGGGCGCGGCCTCGGGGGTGAAGAACCGGAACGCGTCGTAATGGGTGCACCGTAACTGCATTGATTCCACCACCGCGTCGATGCCGGCATGGCCGAGCCGCAGCGGCACCGCCGAGTGCCGCACCCCGTCGTCGCCCACCCGGTACACCATCGCCCATTCGTGCAGGCCGAAGCACCCGAGCTGCGGGGGCCGCGCCGCCGTCGCCGCGAGCAGCCCGGCCACGAACTCCACCGTCTCGAACCGCCGGTCGAGCACATGCTCGGCCACCCGCACCCCGACGGTGCCGTCGACCACGACCCGCTCGTAGCCCGGATGGTCCCGGTACTCGCGCACCGCCGCTGCGCCGAGCAGCACCCTGCCGAAGCCCGGATGCCAGCGGCGCAGCTGGCTCGGCCGCAGGCTGTAGTAGGTGAACAGGAAGTCGTGCACCGGATGCTTCTCGCCCGCCGCGCGCCGCTGCACGTGCCCGGCGAGCAGATCGTCGGCCGCGGTGTGGTGCCGGTCGCGGCGGGCCGTCCACTCGGCCTCGTCGAGAATCCGTGGTGTGGGCGGGGCGTCGGGGGTCATCGTCCTCGTTCGCTCGGGTCGGGCTCGGTCAGCTGGGACGGTGCTGCACCGGGTCGGTCGGGGTCGGTCCCTGCGGGTCGGGGGCCCGGGATGCCGGCGGGTCGGGGACCCGGTGGGTGGCGTCGCGCACCGTCCCCACGAACTCTTCCACGAGGTCCTCGAGCGCCACGATGCCCCGTAGTGTCCCGGTGGCGTCGCTCACTCCGGCGAGGTGCGCATTGGTGTCGCGCAGCACCGCCAGGGCCTCGTCGAGTCCGTATTCGGCGGCGACGGTGGGCAGCGTCCGGATCAGCGCCAGCGGCACCACGGTGTCGGGGCCGGTCGATTCCTCGCGCACGAGGTCGAGCACGTCCTTGATGTGCACGTAGCCGGTGATGGTGCCGTCGGTGCGTCGGGTGGGGTAGCGGGAGTAGCCGGTGGCGGTGACCGCCTGCTCTACCACCCCGAGGGTGGTGCCGCGCGCCGTGACGGGCACGGTCCGTACCCGGGCGAGGGGGATCATGATGTCGGCGACGGTGCGGCCGCCGGTGGCCAGTGCCCGGGTGAGCCGGCGGTGTTCCTCCTCGTCGAGCAGCCCCTCCGAGCGGGATTCGCCGATCATCTCGGTGAGTTCCACGGCGGAGACGGAACTGTCGAGTTCGTCCTTGGGGTCGATGCGCACGGCGCGCAGGGTGGCGTTGGCGCACAGGTTGTAGAACGCGATGACCGGGCGGGCCGGGCGCATGAACAGCAGGTGCACGGGCACGAGCAGCATGGCCATGCGTTCGGGGCCGGCGATGGCGATGTTCTTCGGCACCATCTCCCCGAGCAGGATGTGGGCGATCACCACGATCGACAGGCCGAGCGCGAAGGCGATCGGGTGCAGCAGCCCGTCGGGCAGGCCCACGGCGTGCAGCGGGGTCTCGATCAGGTGCGCGATGGCGGGTTCGGCGACGCGGCCGAGCAGGATCGAGCAGATGGTGATGCCGAGCTGCGAGCCGGCGAGCATGAGCGAGAGGTGTTCGCCGGCCTCGATGACGGTGCGGGCCCGGGTCTTGCCCTGGGCGAGCAGTGTCTCGAGCCGGTCGCGGCGCACGGTGATGAGGGAGAACTCGGCGCCGACGAAGAAGGCGTTGCCTGCGAGCAGCAGGATCGCGAAGGCGAGGGCGAGCCAGTCGTTCATCGCCGCTCACCCGCCTCGTCGTCGCCGGGTTCGGCGGTGTCCGGGTCCTCGGGGTCGGGGGCGGCGCCGGGGACGAGCAGAACCCGGTCGATACGGTGCCCGTCCATCTCGAGGATGCGGGCGTACCAGGTGCGGTCGCGGCGGTCGCGGCGCAGTGGCAGCTGCACCTCGTCGTCGACGGCGGGGATGCGGCCGAGTTCGGTGAGGATCAGCCCGGCGAGGGTCTCGTAGTCGCCGTCGGGGGCGTGGTAGCCGGTGAGCTGGGCGACCTCGTCGATGCGCAGCAGGCCGGTGCAGGACCAGCCGTCGCCGGCACGGTGGGCGTCGAGTTCGGTCTCGTCGTGTTCGTCGCGGACGTCTCCGACGATCTCCTCGATGAGGTCCTCCATGGTGATGAGCCCGGCGGTGCCGCCGTATTCGTCGACGACGAGTGCGACCTGCATGCCGTCGGAGCGGACGCGTTCCATGACGGTGTCGCCGTCGAGGGTGGACGGCACGGTGGGGATGCGGCGGGCGAGGCTGCCGACGGTGGTGGTGGCGCGGGCGCCGGCGGGCACGGTGAACGCGTGTTTGATGTGCACCACGCCGAGGGGGGCGTCGAGGTCACCGTCGACGACGGGGAAGCGGGAGTAGCCGGTGCGGGCGGACAGGTCGATCAGGTCGAGGACGGTGGCCTGCCGGTCGAGGGCCTCGACGGTGACCCGGGGGGTCATGAGGTCCTCGGCGGTGCGGTCGCCGAACTGCAGTGACCGGTAGACCAGGCGGGCGGTGCTCTCGTCGAGGGTGCCGCTGCGCGCCGAGGCGCGCACGAGGGAGCCGAGTTCCTGCGGGGACCGCGCCGAGCGCAGTTCCTCGGCTGGTTCGATGCCGAGGCGCCGCACGATGCGGTTGGCGGTGCCGTTGAGGCCGAGGATGGCCCATTTGAACAGCAGCGAGAACCCGATCTGCAGGCCGGCGGTGGCGCGGGCGGTGCCCATGGGGCGGGCGATCGCGATGTTCTTGGGGACGAGTTCGCCGAAGACCATGGAGAACGACGTCGCGATGAGCAGCGCCAGGATCAACGACACGGTGGCGGCGGCGGTGGCGCCGAGACCTGCCGCGTCGAGCAGCGGGGTGAGGAAGCGGGCGAGGATCGGTTCGGCGAGGTAGCCGGTGATCAGCGTGGTGATGGTGATGCCGAGCTGCGCCCCGGACAGCTGGAAGGACAGGGTCCGGTGGGCGTGCTGCACCTGGCGGGCGCGGCGGTCGCCGTGGTGGGCGCGGGCGTCGACGGCGCTGCGTTCGAGGGCGGTCAGCGAGAACTCGGCGGCGACGAACAGGGCCGTGCCGGCGGTCAGGGCGACGAAGCCGAGCAGGGCGGCGATGTCGAGCAGAACGGTCATCGGAGCCGGTCCGCTCGGGTCGGGGTCTGGCCGGGCGCGGTGCCCGGCCGACTAGAGGAGCCCTCCGAACCGGAGTCGGACTCCGTGCGGGTGGGGGACGTCGCGCTGACGGCGGGGACGTCGGATGTGCTGGTGACGGTGGGTGCCGTGGGCACCGGTGTCCTCTCGTCGGGTCCGCGCACGGGCTGGGCCGCATCGCGGAAGCGGTATCGGATGGGCATCGATTCTACTGATGTCCTTGCCGTCGTGTCGCGTCGGCGGGGCCTACGGTGGGTCGTGGCAGGGCAGTCGTGGGTGCCGGAGCGTAGGTGCCGGAGTGCAGAACGGGAGGACGAGGTGGCGATGAGCGGGCCGGGCGCGGGTGGATCGGGTGCGGGGCGGGTGCCGAGCCGCTGGGAGGAGCTGGTGGCGGAGAATCCGGGGCATTCGCGGTGGTACGTCGAGCGGTTCCGGGCGATGGCGGCGCAGGGGCAGGACACCGTGGGGGAGGCGCGGCTGATCGATGCGATGGTGTCGCGGGGTGCGCGCATCCTCGACGCCGGGTGCGGGCCGGGCCGCATCGGCGGGTATCTGCACCGCGCCGGGCACACGGTGGTGGGGGTGGATGTGGATCCGGTGCTGATCGCCGCGGCCGAGGAGGACCATCCGGGTCCGATCTGGCTGGTGGGGGATCTGGCGGAGCTGGATCTGCCGGGCCGGGGGATCGCCGCGGAGTTCGAGGCGATCGTGTGCGCGGGCAATGTGATGACCTTCGTGGCGCCGTCGACGCGGGTGACGGTGCTGCGCAACTTCGCGGCGCATCTGGCGCCGGCGGGCCGCGCGGTGATCGGCTTCGGGGCCGGGCGGGACTACGAGTTCGGGCGGTTCCTCGACGATGCCCGTGAGGCGGGGCTGGTGCCGCAGCTGCTGTTGTCGACCTGGGATCTGCGGCCGTTCAGCGAGGACGCGGAGTTTCTGGTGGCGGTGCTGGGGCGGGCGTAGCCACCGTGTCGTCCCCGGGGGTGGTGTCGCCGGTGGCGGCGGCCTGCTGGCGGGACAGCAGCACGGTGGTGGCGAGCATCACGACGACGGCGGCGCCGACGAGCAGCAGACCCGCGCTGTCGGTGCGCAGGTGCTCGCCGAGCACGGTCATCCCGAGGACAATCGCGGCGAGGGGTTCGCCGACGGTCAGGGCGGGCAGCGAAGCGGTCAGCGAGCCGGCCTGGAAGGCGCGTTGCTGCAGGTAGATCGCGGCGGCGCCGGCGGCGACGAGCGTCCAGGTCTGCCACGAGCCCAGCAGCTGCGGGATGCCGTGTTCGGCGAGGTCGGTGACGTGCTTGGTGAACGCGGAGGTCACCCCGTAGAGGATGCCCGCGGCGGTGCCGAACGCGAGCGCCCGCAACCGCGGGGAGGCCAGCGCGAGGGCCACGGCGGCCGCGGCGACGGCGAGCACCGCGCCGAGGGGCAGCGCCCAGCGGGCCGCGGCGGCGTCGCCGCGGCCCTCGCTGGGATTGCCGACGAGCAGGAAGATCGCCAGGGCCGCGCACAATGCCCCGGCGAGCAGCCAGGTGCTGCGGTCGACGCGGCGCCCCCCGGTCGCGGCGGCGATGGGCAGCGCGAACAGCAGGGAGGTCACCAGCAGCGGCTGGACGAGCAGCACCGACCCGAACGTCAGGGCGATCACCTGCAGGATGTAGCTGCCGCCGTCGCCGAGGATCCCTGCCCACCAGCGGGGGCTGCGCAGCAGCGAGCCGACGAGGTCCCCGGAGTCGGGCACGGCCGCGGCCGAGGTCTGTTGCGCGACACTGCCGACGGCGATGAACACCGCGGCGGCCAGGGCGCACAGGACGGCGACGGCCGTGCCCGTCATCGGATCAGGCTTCCACTTCGGAGCGGTCTCCGCTCCAGAGGGTGTGGAACTTGCCGGGCCGGTCGGTGCGCTCGTAGGTGTGGGCACCGAAGAAGTCGCGCTGACCCTGGGTGAGGGCGGCGGGCAGCCGTTCGGCGCGCAGCCCGTCGTAGTAGGACAGTGACGACGCGAACGCCGGGACCGGGATGCCCAGGCTCGTCGCGGTGATCACCACGCGGCGCCAGCTGTCGATGCCGGCCTCGATCGCGTCGCGGAAGTACGGCGCGAGGATGAGGCTGGGCAGCTGCGGGTCCGCGTCGTAGGCCTCCTTGATGCGGTTGAGGAACTGGGCGCGGATGATGCAGCCGCCACGCCAGATGGTGGCCAGCGCGGCGCGGTCGACGTTCCAGCCGTACTCGGCGCTGCCGGCGGCGATCTCGTCGAAGCCCTGTGCGTAGGCGACGATCTTCGACGCGTACAGGGCGGCGCGGATGTCCTCGACGAACTGCGCGGTGTCGGTGGGGGCGGCGCCGAGGGTGCCGGCGGCGAGGCCGCGGGCGGCGGCCCGCTGGTCGCGGGAGCCGGACAGGGCGCGGGCGAAGACGGCCTCGGCGATGCCGGTGACCGGCACCCCGAGGTCGAGGGCGGCCTTGACGGTCCAGCGGCCGGTGCCCTTCTGCTCGGCGGCGTCGACGATGACGTCGACGAGGGGCTTGCCGGTGGCGGCGTCGGTCTGGCGCAGCACCTCGGCGGTGATCTCGATCAGGTACGACTCGAGGGTGCCGGTGTTCCACTCGGCGAACACGTCGGCGATCTGTCCGGCGTCGTAGCCGAGGGCGTCGCGCAGCAGGTTGTAGGCCTCCCCGATGAGCTGCATGTCGGCGTACTCGATGCCGTTGTGCACCATCTTCACGAAGTGACCGGCGCCGTCGGGGCCGATGTGGGTGCAGCAGGGGGTGCCGTCGACCTGCGCGGCGATGGTCTCGAGCAGCGGGCCGAGCGCCTCGTACGACTCGGCGGGGCCGCCGGGCATGATCGACGGGCCGTTGAGGGCGCCCTCCTCGCCGCCGGAGATACCGGCGCCGACGAAGTGCAGGCCGCGGGCGCGCAGCGCGGCCTCGCGGCGGATGGTGTCGGTGTAGAGGGCGTTGCCGCCGTCGATGATGATGTCGCCGGGTTCCATCACGGCGGCGAGCTCCTCGATGACGGCGTCGGTGGCGTCACCGGCCTTGACCATGATCAGCACGCGACGGGGCCGTTCGAGGGCGGCGACGAACTCGGCGACGGTCTCGGTGCGGATGAAGGTGCCCTCGTGGCCGTGATCGGCGAGCAGCGCGTCGGTCTTGGCGATGCTGCGGTTGTGGAGGGCGACGGTGTAGCCGTGGCGGGCGAAGTTGCGGGCGATGTTCGATCCCATGACGGCCAGGCCGGTCACGCCGATCTGGGCCTTGGCTGTCTCGGTGTTTTCGACGGTCATGGATAACAGCTTCCCCCCAAACCGTGAGTGATCGAAATCGGGGCGGGAAAACCGCGGGTCGGCGTGTCGGGGTGCTCAGAGTCCGAGCAGCAGCGACAGTTCCACCAGCCAGGGCACCGCCACGGCGATGGTGGGCACCACCAGGATCGCGGCGGCGGCGGTGTACGCGGCGAGGGAGACCCCCAGGTGCGGGCCCGGACCGGACAGGCGCTGCACCCGGATCACGGTGGTGGGGCCGCCGACGGCGAGGGCGCCGGTGGGGGTGTGGGCGCCGGCGCAGGCGACCAGTGCCCGCGCGAGGGGGGTGGGGCCGGTGACCCGCACGGCGGAGTCGTCGGCGAGCATCTCGACGAGCAGTTTCACCGAGCCGAGCGCCGATCCGGAGCGCACCAGGCGGGGGAACGCCTCGTAGACGGCGGTGAACGCCTCGAGGATCAGGTCGTGGCGGGCCCGCAGGTGGGAGTGTTCGTGGCGCAGGATCGCGCGTAGCTCGTCGTCGTCGAGGTTGTCGAGGGTGCCTTCGCTGAGCACCACCCGGTGCCGCAGACCCGGGAGGCAGTAGGCGAGGGGGTCTGCGGTGTCGAGGATGCGCACGTGCGGGTGGTGCCGGACGGCGGCGCCGCTGTCGCGGCGGTCGAGCAGGTCGACGAGCATGCGGTGCCGGGAGCGGCGGCGGCGGGTGCGCACCGCCACGCGCAGCATCGAGTAGGTCAGCCGCGCGCCGACGAGGACGGTGAGCGCGAAGACGACGACGTAGGTCAGCCACAGGGGCAGGCCGAGGGCGGCGATCTCCTCGAGGGGACCGGTGGTGGGGCGGCCGTCGGCGCCGGGGGCGAGCAGCCGGGCGGCGATGGCCAGGCCGCAGGAGAACGCGGAGAGCACCGCGGCGAGCGCCACCGCCTGCCACAACACCAGGGCGGCCCGGGGGTTGCGGTGCGGCCAGGCGGCGCGGGCGAGGAGCCCCGGCACCGGGCCGGCGAGGAGAAGCGCCGTCGTTCCGAAGAACAGCGCCGTGGTCGCGTTCATGACATCGAGTGTGTCAGCCCGCCCGGTCGGTGTCGTGCCGGGTGTCCGCTGCGGCCTGCTTGGCTTCGAGTTCGGCCAGGGCCGCGCGCAGGGCGGCGGCCTCGTCGGCGCCGACGCGGCCGACGAAGTGGACGAGGGCGGCGGCGCGACCGGCGGTCTCGTCGGCCTGGTCGAGGGCGTCGACCATGAGGCTGGCGACGAGTTCGTCGCGGCCGTGCACCGGCAGGTAGCGGTGGGCGCGGTCGTCGCGTTGCTGGATGACGAGGTTCTTCTTCGCCAGGCGCTGCAGCACCGTCATGACGGTGGTGTATGCGAGGGTGCGGCGGGCGGAGAGGGCCTCGTGGACCTGTCGCACGGTCTGGGGTTCGGTGGAGGACCACAGGTGGTCCATCACTGCGCGCTCGAGTTCGCCTAGTGCTGCCATGACCCGAGTCTACGGATTTCTCCGACGCTTGTGCGTACTACCCCTGGTCGTAGGGTCTGAGCTGGGCGGGACCTTCGTCACACCGTGGCGGGTCCTCCGGCCGTCCCGTACACGTGGCGGGTGCCGATGGGCACGATCAGCGGCCGGTCGGAGACCGGATCGTCGATCACCGACGCGTCGAGCGCGAACACCTCGCGCAGCAGCTCGACGGAGATCACCTCGGCGGGGGCACCGGCGGCGACGATGCGGCCCTGCTTCATCACCACCAGGTGGTCGCTGTAGCGGATGGCCAGGTTCAGGTCGTGCAGCACCATCACCACGGTGCGGCCGAGTTCGCTGTGCAGCCGGTCGACGAGGTCGAGGACCTCCACCGAGTGGGCGAGGTCGAGATAGGTGGTGGGTTCGTCGAGCAGCAGGATGTCGGTGCCTTGCGCGAGGGCCATGGAGATCCAGGCGCGTTGCCGCTGCCCACCGGACAGTTCGTCGATGGGCCGGTCGGCGAGGTCGGCGATGCCGGTCAGTTCGAGGGCGGTGGCGACCTCGTCCTCGTCGTCGGAGGACCACTGCCGGAACCAGGACTGGTGCGGGTGCCGGCCGCGGGAGACCAGGTCGGCGACGGTCAGGCCCTCGGGGGCGACCGGGGCCTGCGGCAGCATGCCGAGCACGCGGGCGACCTCGCGGGTGCGCATGCTCGTGATGTCGTGGCCGTCGAGCAGCACGGTGCCGGTGCGGGGTTTGAGCAGGCGGCTCAGGGACCGCAGCAGGGTGGACTTGCCGCAGCCGTTGGGGCCGATGATGGTGGTGACGACGCCGGTGGGGACGGTCAGCTCGAGGTCGTCGACGATGAGCCGTTCGCCGTAGCCGAGGCTGACGTGGTCGGCGACCAGCCGGGGTGCCGCGTGCCCGCCGGAGGTGGGGGTCGTCGGTGCTGGGGGGCGATGCGTGTCGGTCACGCGGACACCTTTCGGTTGGAACGCACGAGCAGGTACAGCAGGAACGGGCCGCCGAGCGCGGAGGTGACCAGGCCCACGGGCAGGGCCACCGGCAGGATGGTGCGGGCGACCAGGTCGGCGGCGACGACGAAGAACGCCCCGGTCAGCGCGGAGGTGAAGATCGGGGGGCCGGCGGAGCCGACGAGCCGCAACGCGATCTGCGGGGCGGCGAGCGCGACGAAGCCGATGGGGCCGGCGGCGGCGGTGGCCACGGCGGCGAGACCGCAGGCGGCGACGAGCAGCAGCGCCTGCTGGGCCTGCAGCCGCACGCCGAGGGCGCGGGCGGTGTCGTCGCCGAGTTTGAGGACCCCGACGGTGAACGACGCGGCAAGCGCCCAGCCGCCGATGAGCAGCAGGGCGAGCGCGGCGGGGATCACCTGGGTCCAGGACACGCCGTTGAGGGAGCCGGTGAGCCACACCTGGGCGCGGCTGACGTCGTTGATGTCGGCGGAGACGAGCATCCACTGGGTGAGCGCGAGCAGCATGGCGTTGACGCCGATGCCGACGAGCACGAGCCGGAACCCGTCGGCGCCGCGCCGCCAGGCGAGCAGGTAGATCACGGCGGCGGTGAGCAGCGCCCCGAGCAGCGCGGACAGCGGTAGCCCGAGGGCGGCGAGCAGCCCGACGATGGAGCCGCCGCCGGTGAGGACGATCAGGGCGACCGCGGCGGCGGACGCGCCGGCGGTGATGCCGAGGATGTCGGGGCTGGCCAGGGAGTTGCGGGAGACCGATTGGGTGATCGCCCCGGACACCGCGAGGGCGGCGCCGACGACGACGGCGGCGAGACCGCGGGGCAGGCGCAGTTCGGTGACGATGAACCGGTCGAGGCGTTCGCCGCCGCCGACGAGCACCTCGAGGACCTGCAGCGGGGTGAGGGGATAGTCGCCGCGGCCGAGGGCGATGCACAGCAGCGCGAAGGTGGCGACGAGCAGCAGGGTGCACACGGCGACGGTGCGGCCGCGCCACACCAGGGACACGGGGCCGAGCCGGAAGGCGGGGCGGCCCGGGATGCGGGTGGGGGTGTGCCAGCGGGAGCGGCGCCCGCTGGGGGTGGTCGTGGTCGTCTCGGTCACAGTCCCACCAGCTTCCGGCGGCGCACCAGCGCGATGAAGAACGGGCCGCCGATGAGGGCGAGCACGATACCGACCTGCAGTTCGCCGGGGCGCACCACGATGCGGCCGATGACGTCGGCGAGCACGAGCAGCACCCCGCCGAGGAGACCGGCGTAGGGGACGAGCCAGCGGTAGTCGGGGCCGGTGACGGCGCGGGCGATGTGCGGGACGATCAGGCCGACGAAGGCGATGGGGCCGCAGGCGGCGGTGGCGGCGCCGGTGAGGATCGTGATCGCGGCGATACCGATGATCCGGGTGGTGACGATGTTGGTGCCGAGGGAGCGGGCGACGTCCTCGCCGAGGCCGAGCAGGTTCAGGGCGGGGGTGGAGGCGATCGCGACGAGCACCCCGACCACGATGAACGGGGCCACCTGCCAGAAGATGTCCATGCCGCGGCCGGCGACGGAGCCGACCACCCAGAAGCGGTAGCCGTCGAGGCTGGTCTGGTCGAGCAGCACGATGGTCTGGATCATCGCCTGCAGGAAGAACGCGACCGCAGCGCCGGCGAGGGCCAGACTCAGCGGGCTCGACCCGCCGTTGCCGATGGACGCGAAGCCGAACACCACCACGCTCGCGAGCGCGGAGCCGGCGAAGGCGAACCACAGGTACTGGGCGGGGGTGTTGAGCCCGAACAGGTAGATCGACAGCACCACCAGGAAGGCGGCGCCGGCGTTGATGCCGAGCAGACCGGCGTCGGCGAGGGGGTTGCGGGTGTGGCCCTGGATGAGGGCGCCGGCGACGCCGAGGGCGGTGCCGACCAGCAGCCCGAGCAGGGTGCGGGGGATGCGCAGCGAGTGCACGATCACGTCGGTCTCGGAGCCGTCGTTGACGGTCAGGGCGTGGAAGACCTCCCCGAAGGTCATCGGGCGGGCGCCGATGGCGATGCTGGCCAGCGCCACGAGCGCCAGCAGCACCAGCAGCGCGGCGATGCCGAGCATGCGGCGGCGGCGCAGCGCCGCGATCCCGGTCGCGGCGGCGCGGGGGGTGAAGCCGTCGGCGGCGGCGTGGGCGGCGGTGACGGTCTCGGTGCCGCGCCGCAGCAGGGCGCGCCGCGCGCCGGCCGGGCCGCCGGTGGTGCGGTCGCGCAGCACCAGGCCGGTCCACTGCAGGCCGAGGCTCTGCCCGGTGCGGCCGGCGCGGTGGCCGCGGTTCCACCAGGCGAGGCCGAGGGCGGCGAGGACGGCGGCGCCGCCGAAGACGATGCGGTCGGTCTGGCCGCCGCCCTTGGTGTCGGCGAGGGCGTCGACGAGCAGGGCCCCGACGAGCAGGGGCAGGGCGATCAGGGCGAGATCGCACAGGGCGGCGGTGACCTTTCGGCCCGCGGTGGGGGCCGCGTCCGGATCGGTGTCCGGGGGTGCGGCGTGGTCGGTGGCGGTCACGGGCGCGGGGTGCTCCTCGACGATGACGAAACGGGATCGGGATGTTCGTGATCCGGAACAACCACGAATCTCCCCGCAGTTAGGTTACGGAATCCTATTTCGTGGCGGCAGTGGGGACACGATGCCGGTGGGGTTGCGCTCACCACCTCCAGATGCAATGGTTAGCCTTACCTAAGCGATCTTTCCGTCGATCAGGAGGTGTCGGATGACGACTCTGCTGCTGCCGCCCACGGCCGCGCCCGTCCGCCCGTTCGAGGACACGCGCGCCCGCCTGCGCGCCCTCGCCGCGGGCGCTCCCCGGGTGTACGCAGTGGCCTGTATCGACGAAGAGCCCCGCCGCCGCTGGTGGTTCCTCGGCGGCCCGGAACGCCAGCAGCGCATCGACCTGCTCTACGCCCGCGCCCTCGCCGACGTCGAGGAGCCCCGCATCGCCGCCGAGCAGGTCGCCGCGGCGCTCATCCACGCCGTCGTCGGCCGGGTGCTCGCCCCGTACGCCCTCGAGGGTCGCGTCTGGGATCCCGGACTCGACAACCTGTGGCTGCACATGGACTCCGACGGCTGCATCGACTGGGCCGGGGTCGCCGACGACACCCTGCGGGTGCTGCCCGAGGACCGCGCCGTCGGCCACCGCGACGTCGTGGTGCTCCCGTGCGAACGCGCCATGGCCGTGTGGACCGCACACCGCTCCGTCACCGCCCTGACCGCCGTGTACGCCGCGGTGCGCACCAACGGCCCGCTCGACGCGGGCCGGTTCTGGGGCATCGTCGGCCGCACCGTCGTCACCGGCGCCGCGCAGCTGCCCGTGCTCGGGGGAGCGTCCCGGCGCACCGCTGCGCGCCGCGGCCAGGAGCTCCTCGACGCCTTCGTCGCCGCCGGATATCCCGTTCGAGGCCTTGCCAGATTAGGGCAGCCTTCCCTATAATCGAATCAGTTCCGATCTGCCGGACCAGCCGGAGTCCTGAGGGCTGCAGTGACTCCCGGTCCCTTCCCGCGGTGGGCCTCACGAATGTGGGGCCCACCGTCGTGTGTCCGGGCACCCCGAAGAGCCACCGCCGAGGGCGGCCTGCACATCCTCGAACTCAAACCCGATGGCACACCCCGCGACGTCGTCGCCCAGGTCCTCGACTACGGCGCGTGGGTGCGGAGCCCGACCGACGACGAGGTGCGCTCGATCTACGCCACCTATCGCCGGGACGACGCGCGCCGCTACGGATTCGTCTCCGCCGGCGGCGGGAAGTGGTTCTCCCGCACCCTCCGACAGGTCCCGGTCGGCGCGCGGGTGTTCACCTGCATCCCCAAGACCGGGTACGTCGGCATCGGTGAGGTCACCGGTCCCGCCCGACCCGCCGACGAGGCGGTGCTCACGATCGACGGCCGGGACGTGCCGTTCCGCAGCCTGGAGTCGAACGGCCCCTATCGGCACGACGTCGCGGGCCCCCCGTCCCGGAGAGGACTACCGCGAATGGGTGCTGCCCGTGCGGTGGATCTCCACGGTGGACCGGGAGGCCGCCCTGCTCGGACCCGGCGGTTCGTACCCGGCAGGTCCGCGAATCGGGGTCCACGGCGCGGTCGAGTCCCTAGAATCGGCAGCATCGTTCGGCCATCGGGCATACGCCTATCACAGGGGGTCCCTGTGCGTCCGCTCGCTCGCTTCACCGCCGTCGCCGTCACCGCTGCGCTCACCGGCCTGTTCGCCCCGTCGGTGGGCGCCGCCGACGCCGACGGGGAGATCACCGTCGCCGCCGCGGTCGACGGCCACACCGTCACCGTCACGGTCACCGACACCTACACCGGGGACGTCGACGAGAAGGGCTGCAAGGGCATCTTCCTCGGCGCACCCCCGTACACCGACGACAATCCGCCGCTCGACTACGCCGTGCTCACCACCACCGGCGGGGTGTACACCCACGACTTCACCGACGTGCCGGACGGGCAGTGGCGGGTCGACTACTGGTGCCGCGCCGTCAAGGACGGCACGGGCATGGTCGACTACTGGGTCACCAGCGACTCCGACCATCCGCCCATGGTCAAGAACCGCGAACCGATCCGCCTGACCGTGCCCGCCGCCGAACCCGAACCGGAACCGGCGCCCGAGCCGCCCGCCGAGCCGGGCTGCTTCGGTTCGGTGTGCCTGTTCACCGGCAGCAGCTGACCGCCCCCGGTCCCCATCCCCGACGGGACGAACCCGGCTGCTCGGCGCGCCGCCCGAAAACGGTGATGTCCTACCATCGTTCGACGGCCACCGGTCCCGGCGGCCGACCTCGCGCACGAACAAGGGGAACCGTATGAGCGACCAGTCCACCTCGGCCCAGCTCCAGCCGAACGACCTGCAGGCGATCAACGCCGTCAACGACACCGGATTCAACTCCGCGCTCGGCCTCGAGTTCACCGAGATCGGCCCCGACCTCGCGCGGGCCCGCTGGACGGTCACCCCCTCGCAGCACCAGCCCTACGGCATCGTGCACGGCGGCGTGTACTGCGCGGTGATCGAGTCCGTCGCCAGCGTCGCCGCCGCCAACTGGCTCGGGGACAAGGGCAACGTCGTCGGTGTCAACAACAACACCGACTTCCTGCGCGCCACCCGCGACGGGGTCCTCACCGCCACCGGCACCCCCGTGCACCGCGGCCGCACCCAGCAGTTGTGGCGGGTGGTCATCACCGACGAGCAGGACCGCACGGTCGCGCAGGGGCAGGTGCGGCTGGCGAACATCACCGACGCCGCCCGCATCGGCCACTGACACCCACTCACACCGCGGGGGCGGCCCGGCACGACACCGGACCGCCCCCCGGGACGTCCTCGGTTCAGCCCGCGGCCTGCGCACCCCCACGACCCCGCGCGGACCCCTCACCGGCGGCCCGGTCCGCGCTGGTGCCCGCCTCGCTCGGTTGCGCCGCGCGCATGTGCTCGAGCGCGAGCCGCGCGAACACCTGCTGTTCGGTGGCGGCCATCTCGTTGCGGCCGGTGGACAGGAAGGCCTGCGCCCACGACACCAGCGTCGACACCTTCGACGAGAACCCCACCAGATACAGCAGGTGGATGAACAACCACGCCACCCAGCCGACGAACCCGCTGATCTCGAGCCTGCCGATCTTCGCGACCGCACTGAACCGCGAGATGGTGGCCATGCTGCCCTTGTCGAAGTACTTGAACGGCGGCCGCTGCGACGGATCCGCGCCCTCGAGCCCGGCGATGATCTGCCGCGCGGCGTACTTGCCGCCCTGCATCGCCACCTGCGCCAGACCGGGCAACTTGTTCAGCGACATCATGTCGCCGATGACGAACACGTGCGGGTGACCCGGCAGCGTCAGATCCGGCAGCACCTCCACCCGGCCCGCCCGGTCGATCCCGGCCCCGGACTGCTCGGCGAGCTGCTTGCCGAGGGGACTGGCCGCCACCCCCGCCGACCACACCTTGCACTGCGACTCGATGCGCCGCTCGGAACCGTCCTTGTCCTTGACCGTCAGCCCCTCGGCGTCGACATCGGTGACCATCGCCCCGAGCTGGATCTCCACCCCGAGCCGTTCGAGGGTCTTGCGGGCCTTGCGGCTGAGCTTGCCCCCGTACACCGGCAGCACATCGGAGGCCCCGTCGAGCAGCACCACCCGCGCCTCCGTCGGATCGATGTGGCGGAACGCGTCCTTGAGGGTGCGGCGCGAGAGCTCCGCGATCTGCCCCGCCAGCTCCACCCCGGTCGGGCCGGCCCCCACCACGACGAAGGTCAGCAACCGGCTGCGTTCGTCGTGGTCGTGCGACAACTCGGCCTGCTCGAACGCCCCGAGGATGCGGCCCCGCAACTCGAGCGCATCGTCGATGGTCTTCATGCCCGGCGCGAACTCCGCGAACTGGTCGTTGCCGAAATAGGACTGGCCCGCCCCGGCGGCGACGATCAGACTGTCGAACGGGGTGGTGGTGTAACGCTCGAGGAACCGGGAGGTCACCGTCCGGTTCTCCAGATCGATGGTCTCGACCTCCCCGAGCAGCACCTGCGCGTTCTTCTGCTTGCGCAGCACCATCCGCGTGGCGGGGGCGATGTCACCGACCGACAGGATGCCCGTGGCCACCTGGTACAGCAACGGCTGGAACAGATGATGCGTCGTGCGCGCCACCACCGTCACGTCCACATCGGCACGCGCCAACGCCTGCGTCGCGAACAGCCCACCGAAACCGGAGCCGATCACGACCACCCGATGACGCCGAGGTTCGGTCTGCTGGACGCTCATGGATGCTCCTCACGCGTAGCCCGATGGATCGCACCCCAGTCTTGCAGGTGCCGCGCCCCCTCACAGCGCAACCGGCCGACCCGATCAGCCCGCCCCGGCGTCGCCGTCCGCCCGCTCGGCGCGCGGCGCCAGCAACCCGTAGACGGGGTTGTGCCGGGCGGCGTGCCGCACCGCATCGTTGGTCGCCGAGGTGTACACCTGCACCGTCTGCAACGACCGGTGCCCGAGCAACTGCTGCAACTCCACCATCGTCGCGCCGCTGTCGGCCAGGCTCGTCGCGAAGGTGTGCCGCAGCGCGTGCGCCAGCGCCCCGCGCTTGCGTTCCGACTCGATCCCCGCCCGCCGGTAGATCCGCCGCACCCGGTACTGCAGCGTGCCACGGGTGATGCGCTGCCCGTCCGCCCCGACGAACAACGGATCGGCCGGATCGTGCCGCTCCCAGATCGGCAGCTCCTCCCGGTCCCGGTCGCGGCGCCGCGCCACCGGGAACCGGGCGTAGCGTTCCTCCAGATAGGCCGACACGATCGCCGTCCAGCTGTCCTCCAACGGGATCTCCCGCTCGATCCCGCCCTTGCCGAGCACCCGCAGCACCGGCGCCTCCCGGCCACCGAGGATGCTGCCCAGATCGAGGCGGATCAGTTCCTCGGAGCGGATCCCGGTCAGCAGCAGCGTCGCGATCAACGCCAGATCCCGCTGCGGCCAGTCCCGCGCCGACTCCGCCGGCCGCTGCGCGTCCACCGTCACCGTGTCCACCAGCTGGTTGATCGCGGTGGGGGAGAACGCCTTCGGGGTGTGCTGGGGACGCTTCGGCTGGGCGATCGACGCCATCGGATTGCCCTCCGAGATGCCCTCGGAGACGAGGAAGTTGCAGAAACTGTTCCACACCGACCACGCGCGCCGCACCGACGCCGGTTGCCGATCGGCGGCGAACGCCGCGAACGCCGAACGCAACGCCCGAATCGACAGATCGGCCACCTGCAGCTGCTCCACCGCGGTTCCGTGCACCGCGGCCAGATGGGTGCACACCCCGTGCAGGTCGAGCCGGTAGGCCTTGACGGTGTGCGCCGACCGTTTCGCGGTCTGCAGGGTCTCCAGGTACGACGCCACCCACTCGAGCAGGCCCGCTTCGTCCCGGCCCGTCATCACCCGCAGCTCCCTTCCCGTCGTACACCTGTGCGAGACCAGTGTGACAGCCGGGACCGACGCCACCCGCACCCCGACCACACGCGCCGGCCCGCGGACGGGCTCAGCCGCGCCGCCGCCGCGCGCGGGCGGCGAACTCGTCGAGCACCCGCACCACATCCTTCGCCTGCCAGATCCGGTTGCGGCGCCCCTCGGTGATCTGCGTGAGCACCCCGGCCTCCACCAACCGGTCGATCGCGATCTGCGCGTTCGCACCGGTGACCGCCAGTTCGCTCGCCGCCGTCCGGTTGTCGATCACCGGCTGCCGCAACAACACCTTCAGCAGACGGTGCACCGCCGAATCCCGCCGCGCCCGCACCCGGTCCCGCCAGTCGGCGTGCACCGCCTCCAGATCGGTGACGAGCCGGCGCCCGTTGGCGACCGCCGCGAACGACGCGTCCACGATCGACCGTACGATCGGCTCGACGTCCCCGGCCCGGTAGGCGCCGAGCGCCTCGAAGTACTCCGCCGTGTGGTGCAACAGCCCCGCCGACACCGGCACCGCGACACTGCGGGTCAGGCCCCCACCGCGCAGCATCGCCTGCACCAGCGCCCGCCCCACCCGGCCGTTGCCGTCGGGGAAGGGGTGGATCGTCTCGAACTGGGCGTGCGCCACCGCGATCTGCGCCACCACCGGCAGATCCACCCGAGTCGCGAACACCACGAGGTCGTCGATCAGCTCCGGTACCCGCTCGTGGTGCGGCGGCACGAACTGCGCGGTGTGCGGGCCGAGGCTGCCGCCGCCGATCCACACCTGCTGACTCCGCCACCGGCCCGCGATCGCCGGATCGTCGTGCTCGAGCAACGCCCGGTGCATGCGCAGGATCGCGTCGGCGTCGATGACATCGGACAACTCCAGCGCCGCGCGCATCGCCCGCACGTTCCCGACGATCAACCGTGCATTGCGGGAGGCGTGCTGACCGAGCTCGGCCAGCGCGATCTGCCGTGCCCCGCTGGAGAGGTTCTCGATCTCCGAACTCGACGCGCTCTCGGTACGCAACAGGATCGACGCGAACGGGGCGGTGATGTGCCCGACCTCGGTGTCGAACCGGGTCAGTTCCGCGGCGGCCTCCTCGATCAGGGCCTGCACCTCGGTGCCCAGGGGGAGGGAGCGATGCGCGATGAACGCCGGGACCGCCGCCCGATAGGGGCCGGTGATGAGGCGACGTTCGCGCCGCGAACCGTGGGCGTCGCTGTCGGCCCAGGGGTGGTCCTCGTAGGTGACGGGGGGCCAGCGCGCGTCGTCAACCGATGCCATCGCCGAACCATACCATCGGATAATCGGTTATCCGATGGTATGGACTCCGGGCAGCTTCGTCACACCACCGTGTCGAACAACTGCCCCACCACATAGGTCACCGCCATCGCCAACGCCCCACCGAGCACCACCCGCGCCACGGCCCGCACCCGCCGCGCGCGGCCCAGCCACGCACTGATCGACCCGGTCGCCGCCAACGCCACCAGCACCGCCACGAAGGTCCCCGGCACCCGCACCGCGTCGGGCACCGCCACGATCACCAGCAACGGCACCAACGCCCCCAGCGTGAACGCCACCGCCGACGCGAACGCCGCCGCCCACGGATTCGCCAGCTCCGTCGGATCGATCCCCAACTCCACCCGCGCATGCGCCGCCAGCGGATCCCGCGCCGTCAACTCCTCCGCCGCGACCCGCGCCGTCTCCGCCGACAACCCCCGAGCCTCGAGCAATCCCGCCAGCTCGGTGAGCTCGGCGTCCGGCATCGCCGCCAGCTCCCACCGCTCCTTCGACAGCGCCGCGCGCTCGGTGTCGCGCTGCGCACTGACCGACACGTACTCACCCAACGCCATCGACACCGCCCCCGCCGCCAAGCCCGCCACCCCCGCGGTCAGGATCGCCTGCTCGTTCGTCGTCGCCGCCGCGACCCCGACCACCAAACCCGCGGTCGACACGATCCCGTCGTTCGCGCCGAGCACCCCCGCCCGCAACCAGTTCAGCCGCGACGCCAACCCACCGGCGTGCGGCTCCCCACCCCGATGCACATCCGCGGCATCGTCCAACGACCGTTCGGGAAGCGACATTCCGTCATCCTGGCACCACCGCACCCGATCCCGCCAGCACGGACATCCTTACCTCACCGGCGCATCCGCCGGCGGCTCGTCGTGCACCGGCAACCGCCGCGGACCCGGCCCCTGCGCCCCCAGCACGTCCCCGGGATTCGCCAGCGGACACGACGCCAGGCTCAGGCACCCACAGCCGATGCAGTCGGTGAAACGGTCCCGCAACGCCACCAAGTCCTCGATCCGGCGGGTCAACCGGTCGTGCCACGCCCGCGACAGACGCGCCCAGTCCTGCACCGTCGGCACCCGGTTGTCCGGCAACGAGTCGAAGGCCTCCCGGATCTCGTCCAACGACACCCCGACACCCTGCGCCACCTTGATGAACGCGACCTTCCGCAGGGTGTCGCGCCGATACCGCCGCTGATTCCCCGCCGTGCGGCGACTGGTGATCAACCCCCGCGACTCGTAGTAGTGCAACGCCGACACCGCCACACCCGACCGCTCGGCCAACTGCCCGGGGGTCAACCACACCGGGGGATTCATCGGTCACCGTCCTCGTCGTCGGAGAAGCGTGCTCGACGTGCGCTCCGCGTCACCGCACGGCGACGCGAGTTGTGCTGCACAGTACCCGGCGCCGGGCACCGGGCTCAGACGGCGGGCGGACCGTACTCGGCGGCCACCTCGGGCGCATCCATCCGCAGCAGGTCGTAGGCGGTGGCCACCATCGACCGCACCGACTGCGGGTACGGACGATTGAAGCGCTCGCACAGTTTCGCCGTCGCCAACGCCGCCTTCAACTGCAGCTTGTGCCGGCCGCTCACGAAGGTCTGCGCCTGGAAAAGATAGCTCGATGCGGGGATCGTCACGACGACCACCGTAGAACCTGCCGCAACCGAGGTGGGGGAGCACCACCCCGAACCTCCCCGACAGCGCCCACTTCCCTGCGGACCCAACCCGTCGGGATCGTCCCGGAATACACCCCCGGATCGGTCACCGATCTCGCCGCGCTGGTGGCGGGGGATCCGGATGCCGTCGCCACCATCGGGCCGGGCAACCTGCTGCTCGCCGGCCCCGCGGTGTCGGACGTAGCGGCCGTCGCCCTGGTCGATCTGCTGGTCGACCACACGTCCGGACTCGTGCCGGCCCAGGCCACCGGCAGCCAGTTCCTCGATCGGCAGTCGCTGATCGTCACCGCCGACGTCCCGCTGCACTCCGGGGCGGCGGCCGGATACCGCCGGCACCACGGCTGACGGGACGGGACGAGGGGAGAGGCGCGTACATACGACGCTCGAGCCGGTTCGCGACGGACGGGTGGGGTAGCAGACGGGCGGACGCCCTGGGAGGGGGCGAGCCGGCCCGGTGCGCAACGGGAATGCGCGTGGCGCGTGGAGGTGGAAGAATCTCTCGGGCAACACCGAAGGTATTGATGCACACCGTGATTCGTGGATAACGGTGATTATCCATCAAGATCATCCGAAGAGGGGTCGGGCCACGAGTGGGGGCGGGTGGAACCCGACGTGCCGACCTCGGCGCATCCACGGCGTCTGCGGAGGGTTTCCGGTTGTCGCGACCGGTTGCTGCAACCCGTCGACGTGACACGCGCACGCGCGGTGCATCGTCCGACGAACCCGCGGATCCGGACACGCCGGCGGCCGCCGACGGATCGTCCGGCGGGCCGACCGGCGGCACGCGGACACTCGTAGGGTCGGGCCGGGCCGGGCCCGGGCCGACGTGGAGCGCGGGTGCGGCCGGGCGCCCGGGAACGGAGGCGATGACCGGGACCTGGGGTGGCTGCCGCCGGAAACCCTACGAACGAGCCCGTCCGGCCGTGCGTCCGCGCGGTCGCTTCACCCGTGGTCGGGAAGGGTTCCGTACCGGCTAGTTGACATAATGTAGATTATCGGCAATTTATCCACCCGCGGAAACGCGCGTCGACGCCTGCATCGACGCGCATCGGCCGGCCGCACCTCGGGTCTGCCGGTTCGTGCGCGCCGCGCCGGGTCGGTGCTCGGTGCTGTGTCGGCGCCGCGCGCTGCCACGCGTTCGCCGTCGCTCTTGCGCCGGCCGCAGTGGTGCGCACGCTCCGCCTCGGTGCGTCGTCCCGGTGCCCGGTTCGCCCCGGTTCGGATCCTGCCGATCCGGCTGGATCCGCCGAGTTCGCCCGCCTGCCGGTGCTCGCGATTCGGCGCGACTCTGCCCGGGCTGCGCCCCCTGCGGGCTCCTCGAATCGATGTTCGAGTGCCACGTCGGCCGGTCCCCTCCGACGCCGCTCCGCCCACGTCAAAACGTCACTGTGACGGTATGACGGTGGTCGGGTCGGGTACGGCCTGTTACGACGTGATGCCGCGCAACCGGCGCAACTGGCTCGCCAGATACTGCCGCGCCCGGCGCCGGCCGCCGTCGCGTTCGAGTGCGGCGTCCAGCTCGCCGAGCATCGTCACGAGCAGTTCGGTCTGCGGCGCCCGGTCCGGTCGGTGCAGGCAGTCGTCGAGCCAGTCCACGGGCCCGGTGTGGCCGCGGTCGGCGTTGCAGCGCCGGCAGGCGGCGACCTCGTTGGCGGTGATGCTCGGGCCGCCCTTGAGCCGCGGTACCAGATGATCGGTGGTCGGCGGGATCAACCGGCCGAAGGTGCGACCGCACCACAGGCAGCATCCCTGCTGACGGTCGACGGCGAGGGCGAGACGGGCGGCGCGGTCCACCCGTCGATCCTGCCGCAGGTCGCGCCGCGCGCGCCATCGCGCCGGTGGCGTGACTCCTCCGAACCTGTCCGGACGACCTCCGGTCGACCACCGCTAAATCGTCACAGTGACGAAACGGTGGTTCAGGGGCGGGCCTCCAGCACCAGGTTGAACGGAGTTTCCGTCGCCCGCCGGAACGACCCGAACCCCGCCTCCCGGGCCACCTCCGCCAGCCGCTGCTCGCCGGCCTGCGCCCCGAGTCCCAACGCCACCGGCTGCGACAGCGAGGACGGCGTGCACAGCACCGTCGAGGCCGCGTAGTACATCCGCCCCACCGGATTGAGGTTCTCGGTGAGACTGTCGCGGGCGAACGGCTCGACGAGCATCACCGTCCCGTCCCCGGCGAGCACCTCGCGGGCGTGCCGCAGCGCCCCGACCGGATCCCCCATGTCGTGCAGGCAGTCGAAATAGCAGATCAGGTCGTAGCCCTCCCCCGGGAACTCCGCGGCCGAGGCGACGGCGAAGACGGCGTTGCCGATCCCCTGCTCGGCGGCCAGTTCCCGCGCCCGCGCGATCGACGCGTCGTGGTAGTCGAAGCCGCGGACGGTGGACTGCGGGAAGGCCTGCGCCAGGATCGTCGTCGACACCCCGTGCCCGCACCCGATGTCGGCGACGACAGCGCCCGCGCGCAGCCGGTCGACGACCCCGTCGAGGGTGGGCAGCCAGGCGTCGACGAGGTTCGCCCGGTAGCCGGGCCGGAAGAACTGTTCGGTGCCGACGAACAGTTCCGGATCGTGTTCGTGCCAGCCGAAACCGTCGCCGGTGCGGATGCGGTCGGTGATGCGGGCGCGGTCCTTGTAGACCGAGCCGATCAGGTGGAAGCCGCCGGCCATGTAGACGGGGCTGTCCTGGCGGGCGAGCGCCAGGGCGTGTTCCGGGGGCAGGGTGAACGTGCCGGTGTCGGGGTCGTGGAGGAGATAGCCGCTGCCGGCCTGGGCGGAGAGCCATTCGCGCAGGTAGCGTTCGCGCAGCCCGGTCCGCTCGGCGAGTTGGGTGCTGGTGGCCGGACCGTGGTCGTCGAGGGCCCGCCACAGGCCGAGGTCGACGCCGATGAGCACGAGTGCGCCGTTCATGGCGGCACCCATGTCGGTGACGAGTTGCCCGAGGATCGAGTCGAGTCGGGCGGGGTCGAGGTCCTGCGCGTCCGTGGTCATCACGCACCTCCGTGGTCGGATCTGTGCTCACGGTAGGTCGTGGCCGGGCCGGGGCGGCGACGAGCCGGGGTCGATCGGGTGACGATCGGGGTGGTGCTGTGGGGTCGAAGGTCACGAACCGGTGCCGCGGTGGCGAACACGGCACCGCGCCGCCTGCGTCCGGTTCCGAACGGCGTTATGCTGTGCGCGTTTTCGAACTTCGAGGAGGATGTGTCCGTGAGCGACCACGAAGTCAAGATGATCGTGCTGTCGACCGACGATCTCGACGAGTCGATCGAGTTCTACAGCGAGACCCTCGGGATGGCGCTGAAGTTCCGCGACGGCACGCATTTCGCCGCGCTCGACGGTGGTGGGGTCACCCTCGCCCTCGCGACGGCGGTGGATCATCCGATTCATGGTCAGGTGGTCGTCGGCATCAAGACCGCCGACGTCGATGCCGCGGCGAAGGCGATCGAGGAGGCCGGGGGCGGCATCGTGAAGGGCCCCTACGACGATGCGCACGAGCGCCGCGCGGTGGTCTACGACAACAAGGGCAACGGCCTGGTGTTCTACAGCCCGCTGAAGCGCTGACGCGAAGACGATGGCCGACGCGGTCGGGGCACCCTCGTCGGACGAGGACCGTTCGGCGGGGGTGCGGTGGCCGGCATGGACGCCGGTCGTGCTCGCCGGGCTCGGATGACCCGGAACCCGGCGAGTGGCGACGAACCGGTTCAGTCCTGCGCGGCGGTGGTGAACGGCAGCACCAGCCGTGACGGGTGCGCGGCGTCCCGGTAGATCTTGTGGGTCACCGGGCGGCCGACGGGCAGGTGGAAGGCGTCCGGCGGCAGCAGCGCGTTGTGTTCGTCGGCGAGCGGTTCGTTGTTCGACAGTTCCACGACGAGCTTGTGGCCCGGCATGAAGGTCGCGGCGAAGGGGTACAGCCGCAGCACGTATTCCTCGATCGTGCCCGGTTCGACGGGCACGGCGCGGGTGTGCGGGTGGTAGGGATTGCCCTCGCGGGTGCGGTCGTCGAGTTCGCGGTGGGAGGCCTTGAGGTAGCCGGTGGTGATCAGCTGCCGCGTGCCGTCGGGGGCGTAGTCCCACATGCGCAGGATGAAGTTGGTGTCGGGCTGGTCGATCTCGGCGAAGATGTGCGCGGCGCCGGTGCCGATCATCTCGGTGGGGTCGGTGAACACCGGGGTCTCCCAGCGCAGGATCTCGACCTTGTCGGTGACGGTGAGCGGGGCCTGGTAGAAGCCGTCCGGGGCGGCGTACTGCGTGCCCATGGGTTCGGGTTCGGTGGACAGCTTGCCGCGTGGACGCAGGTACAGCGGCCGGTAGTCGATGGCCTTGGGTGGCCACTGGTCGGCGGCGACGTACTGCTTGGAGCCTTCGACGAAGACGGTCACGGCGGGTTCGTCCATGATGCCGTTGTCGATGCCCTTGATCCAGTAGTCGTACCAGCGGAACATCGTGTCGTGCTCTTCGATGAAGGGCCGCGACTGCATGGGTGGGTAGGGGCCGATGTCGAGTTTCTTCGGTCCCTGCAGGGCGTGGAACAGTTCGATGGTGCCGTCCATCGTCCAGCCGCGTCCCTGGTCGATCTGCAGGTAGACGGGGATGTCGATGTTCGGGGCGAGGGTGATGGGGTTGCGTTCCTCGTACCACTCGCCGTCGAGTTCGTTGGTGATGATGTCGAACCAGGCCTCGTGGTGCTTCGGGTAGTGCAGCACGTGCACGAGATTCGGCCAGGCCGCGACGTCGGGGTCGGCGAGGCGCTGCTGCACCCGTGCCCGGATCTCCTCGGGGGTGTAGGTCTCGAGCATGCGGGAGGTGACCCGGTCGGTGAACGCCCAGCCGGAGTCGCCGCCGCGGCCCTCACGGGCGGCGCGGGGCATGAACCACATGATGCCGCCGTGGTAGGTGGTCTCGTAGAAGTCGTAGTGACCGCCGGAGACGAAGATGGCCTTCAGGTGCGGGGGGCGTTCAGCGGCGGCGAGGACCTGCATGGACCCGAAATAGGAGATGCCGATCATGCCGACGTTGCCGTCGCACCAGGGCTGGGCGGCGACCCATTCGATGAAGTCGTAGGCGTCCTGGCCGAGGGAGACCCCACCGGCGTTGTAGTTGCCGATGTGCTCGCCGTCGGAGTCACCGGTGCCGCGGATGTCGCCGATGACGTGGACGTAGTCCTCGGCGACGACGCGGGCGATGTCGCCGGCTTCGATGCAGCCGTCCCACATGGGGCTGGGGCGGCGCTGCGGCGGGGTGGTCAGGGCGAGGGCCTGGAGTTCCTTGCCGTAGGGGCTCAGGGCGACCAGCGCGGGGCGGGGCTTGTCGTCGACGCCGTGGTAGGCGTCGGCGGCCAGCTCGATGCCGTCCCGCATGGGGACCCGCAGGTGCTTGCGGATGTGGATGGTCTGTCCGCCCGCGTCGAACGTTTCGAACTCGGCCATGGGCCTTACGACTCCTTCGTGGATTCTCGGTGCTGGTACTGCGTGCGGTAGCCGTGCAGTGTGGTGAAGAACGGGGACGGCTCGAGGGTGGGGTCGCCGGTGTAGCCGAGGTCGGTGGCGACCGGTTCGAACGGTGAGTACACCGAGTCGGTGGTGGCCGGGCCGTGGCACAGGCAGCGGTGGGCGGCGCCGCGTACTCCCCCTTCGATGTCGACGCTCTCCCGCAGGGCTTCGGCCGCCTGGTCGCGGTCGAGTTCGACGCCGTAGGGGGTGCCGTCGGCGCGGCGGTAGGGATGCCCGAGATACAGCTTCTCGGGGCGGATCGTCTCGCGCAGGTAGGCGAGGCTGTCGCGGTAGGCGTCGGGGTCGGTGTAGCCGGGGAAGCCGTTGGCGGCGCCGTGCACCTGGACGGCGTCGCCGACGAACACGCTGTTCTGCCCTTCGACGACGTAGGCGACCGACCCCGGGGTGTGGCCGGGGATCGAGTGCACGGAGATCTCCACGCCGCCGCCGAGCGCGAGGGTCTCCCCGCCGCGCACGAGCATCGTCGGTTCCATCTCCCCCGAGATGACCGCTTCGGCGGCCGCGGTGACGTGGGCAGCGCCCTCGGGGTCGTTCAGGTACTGCCCGCGGCCGGTGAGGTAGTCGTCGACGTGGGCCTGCCGTGTGCGCAGCAGCGGGGCGTCGGCCTCGTGGATGACGACCTGGGCTGTGCGGCCGGTGGCCTCCCACAGGGCGTGGGCGCCGCCGATGTGGTCGATGTGCCCGTGGGTGAGCAGGATCCACCGCACGTCCTCGAGCCGCCGGCCCAGCTTCTCCAGTGCGGGGGCCATGCCCTCGGCCGGGGACGAGGCGATGCCGGTGTCGACGATCGCGGGTTGCTCGGCGTCGATGAAGAAGGTGTAGAGCCCGAACCGTCCCCACGGGGAGACGATCGGATGGATCGCCACGTCACTCATGCGTGTCGCCCCGCAGGAAGGCGGCGGTCTCCTCGAAGACCTGCGCGTAGTCGGGGATCCAGGAGAAGTTCTGCACGAAGCCGTGGTTGGCGCCGGCGTAGCGGCGTGCCGTCACCGGCACCCCGGCCTCCTCGAGCCGCCGGGCATAGAGTTCGCCTTCGTCGCGCAGCGGGTCGAACTCGGCGGTGACGACCAGCGCGGCGGGCAGTCCCGTCAGGTCCTCCCGCTTGATCGGCGACACGCGCGGGTCGGCGGGGTCGGCGCCGCTGTCGAGGTAGAAGGCGTTGAACGGTGCCAGCCCGGCGGTTTCGAGACCGTAGCCGACGGCGTTCTCCCGCATCGACGGGTAGCGGTCGGCGTCGAAGTCCAGGTCCAGGGACGGGTAGTACAGCACCTGGTGGGTGATGCGGTCGAAGCCGTCGTCGTGGGCGAGGCCGGTGACGGCGGCGACGAAGGTGCCCCCGGAGCTGTCCCCCGCGATCGCGAGCGTGGTGCCGTCCCAGCCGAGTTCGTCGCCGTGGTCGGTGGCCCACCGCACCGTGCCGTAGCAGTCGTCCAGCCCCGCGGGGAACGCCGCTTCGGGGGCGCGGCGGTAGCCGACGGACACGACCCGGCAGCCGGTGGCCTGCGCGAGGTGCCGGGCGACGTGGTCGTGGGTGTCGAGGCTGCCGAGGAAGAACGCGCCGCCGTGGAAGTAGATCAGCAATCCGAAGCGCTCGGCGTCGGTCGGGGTGTAGATCCGTACCGGCACCGGTCCGGCTGCCGTGTCGGCGATCGTGTCGCGGACGTCGTGCAGGGGCAGCCGCTGATCGAGCGGCGGCACCTGGGTTTCTTCGCCGGCGCGCATCGCGGCCGGGTCGAGGGGGCCGGGCGGCGGGGCGGGCAGGTCGGCGAGGATCTCGGCGATGCGGGGATGCAACGGCATGGTGCGGGGGCTCCTGGGGATCGCGGTGGGCGGCCGGTCAGTTCGCGGCGGGCTGCTGGGCGGCGGGCTTCTGGCCGGGGAAGACGGCCCGGACCTCGTCCTCGCTCCAGCCCTGCCGGGAGATGCGCTGCAGCTCGTCGGTGACGGGCTTGCGGGTGGCCTGGTACAGCGTCAGCGCCTCGGGCAGCGTCGCGGCCTCGCGGAGGCTGTCGGCGAGTACCCCGGCGTCGAGGATCGCCGAGTTCGCGCCCTGACCCTGGTGGTGCAGCATCGAGTGGGCGGCGTCGCCGACGAGCACCACCGAATCGGAGTGCCACACGTCGATCGGGTCGATGTCGTACACGCCGCGGATGTTGACCGTGCTCATGTCGAGGCCGGCGGTGATGTCGACGATGCGCTGGTCGAAACCGGTGACGGTGGCGAGCATGTCCTCCTTGCTCACCTGCGGCGCCCAGTCGGGGTCCGGGCACAGGGCGGTGATGTCGAAGGACACCTGGCCGCGGTGCCGCAGCGGCAGCAGGTACACCTTGGTGCCCTGGCCGATGTACATGCGCAGGTTGTCGTCGGTGACCATGCCGTGCGCGTCGTCGAGGTCGATGACGGCGCGGTAGGCGCGCTCACCGGAGAAGACGGGCTCGGCGTCGGAGAACAGCTGGCGGCGGACGACGGATTTGATGCCGTCGGCGCCGACGACGAGGTCGGCGTCGACGGTGGTGCCGTTGGTGAAGGTCAGGGTGCTGTGGTCGCCGTGGTCGGTGACGGTCTCGAGCCGGTGGCCGAGCCTGACCATGCCCTCGGGCAGCACCCCGACGAGGGCGTCGATGAAGTCGCCGCGGTGGATCAGGTAGGTGTTCTTCTGCTCGCCGTGCTCGGGCCAGCTGTCCTTCATGATCGGCTCGTCCGTGGCGGTGAGGATTTCGAAGTAGTCGCTCGG